>NZ_AMXF01000378.1 GCF_000310225.1 Thauera phenylacetica B4P | reverse complement strand
ACCGCCTCGCTGTCGTGCAGCGCCGCGAGCGCGCGCCGGCGCTCGGCGCGGACGCGCGCCTCGCCGAGCTCGCGCTCGATCGCGGGGGCGAGGCGGGCGAGGTTGTCCTTCATCAGGTAGTCGTGGGCGCCGCGGCGCATCAGCTCGATCGCGGTCTCGTCGCCGATGGTGCCCGACACCACGATGAAGGGCAGGTCGAGCCCGCTCGCGTGCAGCTCGGCGAGCGCGCTGCGCGCGTCGAAGCCGGGCAGGTTGAAGTCCGACAGCACCACGTCCCAGGCCTCGCCGGCGAGCGCCGCGCGCATCTCCGCCGCGCCCTCGACGCGGCGATGGTGCAGCGCGAAGCCGGCCCGCCGCAGCGCGCGCAGCACCAGCAGCGCGTCGCTCTCGGAGTCCTCCACCATCAGCACGGCGAGCGCGCGCGGCGTGGGGTCGGTGCGCGTGTCCGGGGTGCCCGCAGAGGGCGGCGGGGCGGAGTTCGGGGGAAGGTTCAAGGCGCTCGCCTCATGTCGGCGTTGCGTTCGATGCAGGCGGCGTCGGCCCCGGCAGCAGCGGCAGGGTGAAGCGGAAGCAGGCGCCTTCGCCCGGCGTGGCCTCGGCCTCCAGCACGCCGCCGTGGCGCACGATGATGCGGTGCACGATCGCCAGCCCGATGCCGGTGCCGGGGAAGTCGTGCTGCGAGTGCATGCGCTGGAAGGGCACGAACAGCCGGGCAGCGTACTTTGTGTCGAAGCCCGCGCCGTTGTCGCGCACGAAATACTGTGCCAGCGGGCCCCCGCCGAGGGGATCGACGAGCTCCCGGCAGCCGAGCTCGACCCGTGCCGCGGGCACGCGCGCGGTGAACTTGCAGGCGTTGTCGAAGAGGTTGGCGAGCGCGATCCCGAGCAGGCGGCGGTCGCCCCAGACCGTGAGCCCGGGCGCGATCGCGAACTGGATGTGGCGCCCCGGCCAGCTCTCGCGCACGCGCTCGGCCACCTCGCGGGCGAGCACGTCGAGCTCCAGCCACTCGAACACCGGCTCGCCGCGGGTGACGCGCGCCAGCTGCAGCAGGTCCTCGATGAGCAGGTTCATGCGCGCGCACTCGCCGCGGATGCGCGCGAGGTATTCCTGCGCGTCCGCGGGCAGGGCGGCGCCGTGATCCTCCTCGAGCGCCTGCGCCCAGCCGCCGATGCCGCGCAGCGGCGCGCGCAGGTCGTGCGACACCGAGTAGCTGAAGCTCTCCAGCTCGCGGTTGGCGAGCTCGAGCTGGCTGCGCTGCTGGTGCAGGGCCTGCAGGGTCTCGCCGAGGGCGTCGGCCATGTGGTCGAACTGCGCGCCGAGCGCGGCGATCTCGTCCTTGCCCTGCATGCCGAGGCGGTGCTCGTAGTGGCCCTTCTCGATCGCCCGCGCGCCCTCGTGCAGTTCCTGCAGGGGCTCGAGGATGCGGCGATGCACCAGGAAGAGCTCGAGGCCGATCACCAGGGCCAGGGCGAGGATGAGGCCGGCGATCAGGCGCTCCTGATCGGCGTGCAGCTTTTCCAGCCGGGCCTGGCTGAGATGGAGCAGGCGCAGGGTGTCGCTGGCCACCAGCTGCGTCGCGTCCATGAAGCGCACCGCGGCGAGACGCTGCGCCTCGAGCAGCGCGGGCGTGGGTGCGCTGCCCGCGTCCTCGCGCAGGCGATCGGCGGCGAGCGCCTCGAACAGCGCCGGCAGCTCCGCGTGGCGCGCGCGCAGGCCCGCGATGATCGGCTCGCCGGGGGTGCCGTCCATCAGCGCGGGCGCGAGCAGCGTGCCGAGCGCCTGGTGGCTCTCGTACCAGCGCGTGCGTGCGGTCGGCGAGGGCGCGGCGAGGAACTCGAAGATGCGCGCGCGCATCTGCGCGGCCCCCACCGGCCCGATCTGCGCCGCCATGCGGCCGCGCTCGAGCTCGGCGCGCAAGGCCAGGTTGTTCGCGATCCACAGCGCCGTGACGAGCACGACGGTGACCAGCGAGGCGATCGCGATCGCCCATTGCTGCCTGCGGATCAGCACGCGGATCCCTCCGTATCGATGGCCTGCTCCTGCTTCCGGACTAGTCCACAACCCTAGGGGCACGCACGGAATTTTACCGATTGTCCCTAGACACCCCGTAGAGGGAACATGCAGGCCAAGAAAGTACATGCCGACGGCAAATCCGCGGCGGATGCGAATAGTAACGGGAGTCCCCTGATTGGTTCCATCGTCGTGTGGAACGTTCCGTGAGCGAAGTCCGCAAGGACGCCGAATTGCCGCACCGCCGCAGGGCGAGCGCGGCGCAAGTGGAGAAGCGCCTAGTGTCCCCAGCCCCCCAAGCCCCCGCTCCGAAGGATTCGCAGATCCTGCCCCTGGCCGCGCTCGCCGCGCCCGGGCTGGCGGGGGCGCTGCTGCTCGGCCTGCTCGTTCCGGGTGCGGCGGGCATCGCCGCGGCGGGCTGCGTCGGC
>NZ_AMXF01000377.1 GCF_000310225.1 Thauera phenylacetica B4P | reverse complement strand
GAGCCGGCGCAGGCGCCCGGCGCGCGCGGCGGCGAGCCGCTGCGGCCAGGCGGCGAAGAAGGCCTGCAGCGGCTTCACCGCCAGCAAGCTGTCCGTCGGCAGGGCGTCGAGGGCGCGGGTGTCGACGAGGCTGCCGACGTCGAGCGACAGCAGGTCGAAGTCGTGCGTGGCGCCGCTGTCGTCGCGCAGGGCGTGGCGCCCGGCGTCGAGCGCCACTGCGGAGGCGAGGCACAGGCGCGCGCCGGCCGCGGCGGCGAGCGGGCGCAGGTCGATGCAGCAGTCCTCGGCGCGGCAGTGTCCGGCCATCCAGGCGGGCAGCATCCCCGAGTACCATTGCCAGGGCGAGGGTGTCAGCAGCACCGCCTCCACCGCGCGCGGGCGTCGCCGGGCGAGGGCCTGCAGGACCGCGAGCTGGGCGTGGCCGCCGCCGACGAGGAGGAGTCGCTTCATAAGGTCGAATGGGCAGGAGGCAGGATGGGGGGCGGATGATGCGGCGGGATCGAACTTCCCGAGCGTAAGGTTTTCCGAGACAGGTGCGACAGAAGACCGTACCGGTCGCTGCGGATTCCGCAGCGGCCGCAAGAATCGATTTTCCGATGGAGACCCTCCGCATGCATGCCACCCTCCCGCTGCTCGAATCGCGCCGCTTTCCGCCGCTGCGCCGCGAGGCGACGACCACGCTGCAGGTGAACCTGGGCTATCGCTGCAACCAGAGCTGCGTGCATTGCCACGTCAACGCCGGCCCCAACCGCAGCGAGATGATGGACGCCGACACGCTCGCGCTGATCCCGCAGGTGCTCGCCGCGCGCGCGATCGGCACGCTCGACCTCACCGGCGGCGCCCCCGAGCTGCATCCGGGCTTCCGCGCCCTGGTGCGGGAGGCGCGGGCGCTCGGGGTGCGCGTGATCGACCGCTGCAACCTCACCATCCTGTCCGAGCCGGGGCAGGAGACGCTCGCCGACTTCCTCGCCCGGCAGGGTGTCGAGGTGGTGGCCTCGCTGCCCTGCTACTCGGCGGACAACGTCGACCGCCAGCGTGGCCAGGGCGTGTTCGAGCGCAGCATCGCCGGCCTGCTGCGCCTCAACGCGCTCGGCTACGGCCAGCCTGGCAGCGGGCGGGTGCTGAACCTGGTGTACAACCCGCAGGGTCCGGTGCTGCCGCCCGACCAGGCCCGGCTCGAGGCCGACTACCGGCGCGAGCTCGTGGCGCACTTCGGCATCGTCTTCAACCAGCTTTTCGCGCTCGCCAACATGCCGATCCAGCGCTTCGGCTCGATGCTGATCTCGAAGGGGCAGTTCAACGCCTACATGGCGCTGCTGCAGGCCAGCCACCGCGACGAGAACCTGGCCGCGGTGATGTGCCGCAGCCTCGTCAGCGTGGACTGGCAGGGGCGGCTGTACGACTGCGACTTCAACCAGCAGCTCGGCCTGCCGGCGGGCGAGGGCGATGCCGATGGCGCAGGTGCGGCGCGGCCCGGCGCGCCGCACCTGCGCGACCTGCTCGCAGCCGACCTCGCCGGCGCACCGATCCGCGTCGCCGATCACTGCTTCGGCTGCACGGCGGGCAGCGGGTCGAGCTGCGGCGGGGCGCTGAAGGGCTGAGCATGGCGACGCCGGAGGTCGAGGCGCGCGCGGGGGCGCTGGCCATCGTGGTGCCGATGCTGGACGAGGCGGCCACGCTGCCCGCGCTGCTCGTCCATCTCGCCGGCTGGCGTGCCCGCGGCTGCGAGGTCGTGCTGGTCGATGGCGGCAGCCGCGACGACTCGGTGGCGATGGCGCGCGCGGCGGGTCTCCGCGTGGTGGTCGCCGAGCGCGGCCGTGCCCGCCAGATGAACGCGGGCGCGCAGGCGTGCGGCGGTGCCCTGCTGTTGTTCCTGCACGCGGACACGCGCCTGCCCGAGGCGGCGGACGCGATGGTGCGCGCGGCGCTCGCCGTCCAGGCCTGGGGCCGCTTCGACGTGCGCATCGACGGCCGCCCGCTCATGCTGCGCGTGGTGGCGGCGCTGATGAACCTGCGCTCGCGGCTGAGCGGTATCGCCACCGGCGACCAGGCGATCTTCGTGCGCCGGGAGGTGTTCGAGGCGCTGGGCGGCTTCCCGGACCAGCCGCTGATGGAGGACATCGAGCTCTCGCGCCGGCTGCTGCGCGTGTCGCGCCCGGCCTGCCTGCGCGCGCGGGTGCGGACCTCGGGGCGGCGCTGGGAGCAGCGCGGGGTATGGCGCACCATCGCGCTGATGTGGCGCCTGCGCTGGGCCTACTGGCGCGGCGTGCCGGCCGAGCGCCTCGCCGAGGCCTACCGGTGAGCGCGACCCGCATCGTGGTCCTCGCCAAGGCGCCGCAGCCGGGGCGGGTGAAGACGCGGCTGATTCCCGCGCTCGGCGCCGAGGGGGCGGCGGCGCTCGCCGCGTGCATGCTGGCGCGCACGCTGGCAGTGGCCGCCGAGGCCGCCGAGG
>NZ_AMXF01000376.1 GCF_000310225.1 Thauera phenylacetica B4P | reverse complement strand
GGTTCAAATACACGCTGATCCGCCGCGCCGCCTTCACCCAGGGCATCGCGCTCAAGCACCCCCCCGTACGCGGCGGCAAGCCCGCGGGCGTCGCCACCGCCACGCGGCTCGGCAACGCCTGAACGGCCACGCGGCCGGGCGCCGGGCGGCGCCCGCTCAGCCCTCGGCCTCGTCGGTCCCCGCCGGCGGCAACTCCAAGCCGCCGAAGCGGCGGAAGAACTGCGCCGACGGCGCCGGCAGCGGACCTTCCGGGCTGGCGCAGCTGGCCTGCAGATGCCGGCACGCCGCACGCCAGCTCAGGCGATACAGCCGCGCGCACAGCTCGCGCGCCGCATCCCCGCGCCAGCGGTTGGGCATCACCTGCACCGGCAGCTGGGGGTCGTGCAGCAGCACGCGGCGGAACTCGTGCATCAACAGGGTCTGCACCAGGAAGGCCTGCTGCGGCTCCACCTCGCCCGCGCCGAAGGCGCGCAGCAGCGGCCGGAAGTGCTCGATGAAGGCGTCGTAGGTGGCCGCGATCGCCTGCAGGTCCCAGCACTCGCGCACCAGCTCGTCGGTGGCCGCCCCCGTCACCCCGTCCAGGCCGCGCGCGGTCAGCGGTACCACGCGGTCGCGCAGGCTGCAGCCGTCGAGGATGTTGCGCAGCGTCGAGGCGTCGTCGGTGGGGCGCAACAGCACGCCCGCGTTCAAGGCCCCGTAGCCCGCCCACGACAGCTCCCGGCGCAGGTTGTCCGCCACCCGCGCCTCGAGCGCGGAGGGCAGCATCACCACCTGCCAGGTCCCGCTCCAGCCCTCGCCCTCCGGCTCGAAGATGCGCCGCCACGCCGGCGCGAAGCGGCGCATGCCGGACGCGGCGAGGCGGTAGTAGCTGCGCCGGCCGACCTGCCCCGACTCCAGCCAGTCGTCCTGGACCAGCCGATAGACGCTGGTGCGCACCACGCGCTCGTTGAGCCCGAAGGGCGCCATCAGCCGGATCAGGTCGGCGAGCCACACCACGCCGCCGTGCACCGCGATCAGGTCGCCATACACCGAGATGATCAGCGAGTTGGCGCTGATCCGCCGTCCGGCGAGGTGGGCCTCGACCCAGCGTTCGATCACGCGGCTCTTCATGCTTTCTGGTCCATGTCCGTGTCGCACCGCGGCGTCCAGGCCGCCGCAGCCCTCCATCCTATGCAGGGCCGTTCATATTGATCCATCCCCCCCACCTGCCTAGATTGCCCGAGGCGCGTCCGTCGCCGCAGCCGCCGCGACGGCATTACAAGCACTCGGCCTGAGCCCGGCCCCAACCGAGGAGACTCCGCATGACCCGCAACACCCGCATCGCGCACATCCGCCGCAGCCTCGCCGGCATCGCCACCGTGGCGATCGGCCTCTTCGCCGCCCCGGCGATCGCCCAGCAGGCCGCCTCGATCGTCGTCGCCTCGACGACCTCCACTGAGCAGTCCGGGCTCTTCGGCCACATTCTGCCGCAGTTCAAACAGGCGACCGGCATCGACGTGAAGGTGGTCGCGCTCGGCACCGGCCAGGCGCTCGACGTCGGTCGCCGCGGCGACGCGGACGTGGTGTTCGTGCACGACGCCGCCGCCGAACGGAAGTTCGTCGACGAAGGCCACGGCATCGAGCACCGCCAGGTCATGTACAACGACTTCGTGCTCATCGGGCCCAAGGACGACCCCGCCACCACCAGGGGCAATGACATCACCGGCGCGCTGCAGAAGCTCGCCGCGGCCAACGGCAACTTCGTGTCGCGCGGCGACAAGAGCGGCACCCACGCCGCCGAGCTGCGCTACTGGAAGGCCGCCGCGGTCGACAACAAGGGCACGGGCTACAAGGAGTGCGGCTGCGGCATGGGCCCGGCGCTGAACATGGCGGCGTCGAGCGGCGCCTATGTGCTCGCCGACCGCGGCACCTGGCTCAGCTTCAAGAATCGCGCCGACCTGGCGGTGCTGGTCGAGGGCGACAAGCGCCTCTTCAACCAGTACGGCGTGATGGTGGTGAACCCCGAGCGCCACCCGCACGTGAAGCAGGCCGAGGCGCGCAAGTTCGTCGAGTGGGTGGTGTCGCCCGCCGGCCAGGAGGCCATCGCCGCATACAAGATCGAGGGCGAGCAGCTCTTCTTCCCGAACGCGGGAAAGTAAGGCGAGTGGGCGAGGGCTCCCCTGCCCACGGGAGCGACACGAGCAGCCGGGGCGAAGACGCGGATTCCAGGCGCCGCGGTTCTTGTGGAGCGCCGCGGTTCCGACCCGTGTAGGAGCGGCGCAAGCCGCAAACAGGGTGGCTCCTCCCGCGACGCGGGTGACGGCCCGCCGTCGCATTCGCGCCTTGCGGCGCTCCTACAGAAACCGCCGCGGTTGCGTCCCGTGTAGGAGCGCCACAAGCCGCGAACAGGGGAGGGCTTCAGGGCCAGCCGCGCACACTTGAGGCCGCGGGGCCGGGGCGGTGGTCGCCAACTTCAGGAGCGCCGAGGCGGAGGGCGTCGCGGGGGAAACAAGGCGACGCATGTCCGAGGAGCGCAGCGACGAGTTTGC
>NZ_AMXF01000375.1 GCF_000310225.1 Thauera phenylacetica B4P | reverse complement strand
CGCAGGGCGAGGCGGACGCGGTCGGCCCGGCGGGCGAGTTGCCGCCCGCAGCGGCGGAGACCGCCGCGGCAGCGCCCGCGTCCGAGCGCACGCTCACCGGCTTCATCCTCATGCTCGACAACATCACGCGCAACTTCGAGACCGAGTCGCGCCGCGACCAGATGCTGCACAACCTCACCGAGGGCAGCCGCGCCTCGCTCGCCAACGTGCGCGCGGCGGCCGACATGCTCGAGTTCGAGGACCTGCCCGACGAGATGCGCACGCGCTTCCGCAAGGTGGTGCGCGACGAGGTGCAGTCGATGAGCCAGCGCCTCGACCAGACCGCGAACGAGTTCGCGGACTCGCTGAAGGCACGCTGGCCGCTCGAGGAGATGCTCGGTGCCGACCTGATCGCCGCCGCGCAGCGCCGCATCGAGGCTCGTATCGGCCTGCCCACCAAGCTCGAGGAGGTCGACGAGTCGCTGTGGGTGAAGGTCGACAGCTTCTCGTTGATCCAGGCCATCACCTACCTCGCCAGCCGGCTGTCGGACGAGTTCGAGGTGCGCGAGGTGCGCTTCCGCCTCAGCGCGGCCGGACGCCTGGTCCACCTCGACCTGATCTGGTCGGGGCAGGCGATGAGCACCGAGACGGTGATGAGCTGGGAGCTCGAGCCGATGAAGGTCGAGGACGAGAGCAGCCCGCTCACCGTGCGCGACGTGATCGACCGCCACGACGGCGAGATGTGGCTCGAGCGCGAGAAGGTGCGCCACCGCGCCTTCTTCCGCATCCTGCTGCCGGCGGCGACGCCGCAGGAGCAGGCCGAGGCCGAGACCTACCTGCGCGGCGAGAGCCGGCCCGAGTACTACGACTTCGACCTCTTCGCCTGGTCGGAGAAGTCGCACGAGCTCGACGATCGCCTGCTCTCCGAGCTCAGCTACACGGTGTTCGACACCGAGACCACCGGGCTCAACCCCTCGCAGGGCGACGAGATCATCCAGATCGGCGCCACGCGCATCCTCAACGGCAAGCTGCTGCGCGCCGAGTCCTTCGAGCAGCTGGTGGACCCGGAGCGCCCGCTCGCCGCCGAGTCGGCCAAGATCCACGGCATCACCTCGGAGATGCTGCGCGGCCAGCCCACCATCGACAAGGTGCTGCCCGCCTTCCACGCCTTCTCCGCGGACACCGTGCTGATCGCGCACAACGCCGCCTTCGACATGCGCTTCCTGCAGCTCAAGGAGGAGCAGACCGGGCTGCGCTTCGACCACCCGGTGATCGACACCCTGCTGCTGTCGGCGGTGGTGCACCCCAACCAGGAGTCGCACCGCCTGGAGGCGATCGCCGAGCGCCTCGGCCTGACCATCGTCGGGCGCCACACCGCGCTCGGCGACGCGATCGTGACTGCCGAGGTCTTCCTCAAGCTGATCCCGCTGCTCGCCGAGAAGGGCATCCGCACCCTGCGCGACGCGCGCGAGGCCGCCGAGAAGACCTACTACGCGCGGATCAAGTACTGATGACCCGGGCGCGCGGGCCGAGCGGAGAGCGTTCCCCTTGAGGCGCAACCTCGGCTTCGCGCGCCAGCTGCGGCGCTACTACGGGATCTACACCCTCGGCTTCGCGGTCTTCGTCGTGCTGCTGGCGATCGGCGAGAGCATGGGCCTGCCGCAGCAGCTCATCGGCCACGTCTTCCTGTTCGTCACGATCGCGATCTACGCCACCATCGGCGTGCTCTCGCGCACCTCCGACGTCTCCGAGTACTACGTCGCCGGGCGCCGCGTGCCGGCGATGTTCAACGGCATGGCCACCGCCGCGGACTGGATGAGCGCGGCCTCCTTCATCGGGCTGGCCGGCACCTTGTACTTCAGCGGCTTCGAAGGCCTGGCCTTCGTGACCGGATGGACCGGCGGCTTCGTGCTGGTGGCCTTGCTGCTCGCCCCCTACCTGCGCAAGTTCGGCCAATACACCATCCCGGACTTCCTCGGCGCGCGCTACCAGGGCAACGTCGCGCGCCTGGTCGGGCTCGCCGCGGCGGTGCTGGCGAGCTTCGTCTACCTGGTCGCGCAGATCTACGGCGTGGGCCTGGTGACCAGCCGCTTCGTCAGCGTCGAGTTCGAGATCGGGCTCTTCATCGGGCTGGCCGGAATCCTGGTGTGCTCCTTCCTCGGCGGCATGCGCGCGGTCACCTGGACCCAGGTGGCGCAGTACGTGATCCTGATCATCGCCTACCTCGTGCCGGTGGTGATCCTGTCCTACAAGCTCACCGGCATCCCGATCCCGCAGGCGGTGTACGGCACCGTGCTGCAGCAGATCAGCGCGCGCGAGGACGCGCTCTTCCAGGCGCCCTCCGAGCGTGCGGTGCGCGATCTCTACACCGCGCGCGCACACGACTACGCCGACAAGATCGCCGCGCTGCCGGCCTCGCTCGAGGACGAGCGCCGGCGCATGATCGGGGAGCTCAACCGCATGCGCCTGGGCGACGCGCCGGCGCGCGACATCGCGCTCGCCGAGCGCGCGCTGCGCGACCTGCCGCGCACCCCGTCCGAGGCCCGCGAGGCCTGG
>NZ_AMXF01000374.1 GCF_000310225.1 Thauera phenylacetica B4P | reverse complement strand
CCACGCGCGAGCCGCGCCGCATCGGCCCGGGCAACCCGCAGCCGGCCTTCGCGGCCGCCGCCGCGGACCCGGAATACGTGCGCTTCTGAGCGGAGCCGGCCATGACGCAATCCAGTCTTCAGACGGTCGCCCCCACCGCGGCCGCCGCCCTGCGCCCCGGCGCGGCGGCGGGCGGCCAGTACCTGGTGTTCACGCTCGGCGGCGAGGTCTTCGCGATCGACATCCTGCAGATCCGTGAGATCATCGAGGTCGGCGAGATCACCGAGGTGCCGATGACGCCGCCCACCGTGCGCGGGGTGATCAACCTGCGCGGCGCGGTGGTGCCGGTGATCGACCTCGCCGCGCGCTTCGGCCGCGAGCGCCTGCTCAGCGGGCGGCGCAGCTGCATCGTCATCGTCGAGGTGAACGCCGACGCCGGCACGCAGACGCTCGGCGTGATGGTCGACGGGGTCAGCGAGGTCATCGACATCGCCGCCGCCGACATCGAGCCGGCACCATCCTTCGGCGCCCGCATCCGCACTGACTTCATCGCCGGCATGGCGCGCCGCGACGGGCGCTTCGTGATCCTGCTCGAGGTCGGGCGGGTGTTCTCGATCGACGAGTTCGCCGGCATCGGCGCGCTCGCCGGCGCCGCCGAACACTGAGCCGGTCGTCCCGGAGGGCCCGCATGTCCGAGATCAGCATCACGCAGGCCGAGTTCGAGCAGTTTCGCGCGCTCATGCACCAGGCCGCCGGCGTCGACCTGCCGCCGCAGAAGATCAGCCTGGTCAGCGGCCGCCTGGCGCGGCGGCTGCGCGCGCTCGGGCTCGCCAGCTTCGGCGACTACCACCGCCTGGTGTCGAGCGCCGGGGCGCGCGACGAGTTCGAGCGCATGGTCGACCTGCTCACCACCCACGAGACCTACTTCTTCCGCGAGCCCAAGCACTTCGACTTCCTCGCCGACAGCGTGCTGCCCGCGCTCGGGCGCACGCGCACGCCGCGCTTCTGGAGCGCGGCGAGCTCCTCCGGCGAGGAGGCCTACAGCCTGGCGATGGTGCTCGCCGACCGCCTCGGCGGCGACGCACCCTGGGAAATCTTCGGCTCGGACATCAGCCGCGAGGTGGTGGAGAAGGCGCGCGGCGGCGTCTATGCGATGAACCGCATCGACGGCATCCCGCCCGACTACCTGCGGCGCTACTGCCTGCGCGGCGTCGGCAGCCGCGACGGCACGCTGCAGGTCGACGAGGCGCTGCGCCGCCGGGTACGCTTTGCCCAGGTCAATCTCAACGGCAACCTCGCCGGCGTCGGCGAGTTCGACGTCGTCTTCCTGCGCAACGTGCTGATCTACTTCGACCTGCCCACCAAGCGCCGCATCGTCGAGCGCATCGTGCGCCAGATGCGGCCGGGCGGCTGGCTGTTCATCGGCCACTCCGAGAGCCTCAACGGGCTCGACCTCGGCCTGCGCCAGGAGCGGCCGACCATCTACCGGCGGATGTGAGCATGCGGCCGGCCGCGCGCAACACCATCGAGATCTTCCTGCAGCCCGGCGAGTTCTGGTTCGGCGACCGCGACACGCGCATCCGCACCCTGCTCGGCTCCTGCGTGTCGATCACGATGTGGCACCCGCGCCTGCGCATCGGAGGCATGTGCCACTTCATGCTGCCCGAGCGCGGCGCGCGCGCCCGCGCCGACGGCCTGGACGGGCGCTACGCCGGCGATGCGATCGAGCTCTTCCTGCGCGAGCTGCGCGCCGCCCACACCCGCGCGCAGGACTACCAGGTCAAGCTCTTCGGCGGCGGGCGCATGTTCCGCACCCGCCACGCCGCGGGCGCTCCCGCCGCGCTCGACGTCGGCACGCGCAACGTCGAGGCCGCGCGCACGCTGCTGCGCACGCACGGCTTTCGTGTGCGCGCCGCCCACGTCGAGGGCGAGGGCCACCGCAACCTGATCTTCGACATCGGCAGCGGCGAGGTCTGGCTGCGCCACGTCGCCCCGGCAGCGGCGGGGGCGGGGGCGGGGGCCGCGGTCGTGCACGGCGAAGGCGGCGCCGAGGCCGACCCCGAAGTTCTCTCCGCATCCGCGAGCGAGGCCGCATGAACGCCACGATCCGTGTCCTCGTCGTCGACGACTCCGCCGTGGTGCGCCAGGTGATGAGCGAGATCCTCTCCGCCGCGCCCGGCATCGAGGTCGTCGGCACCGCCTCCGACCCGATCTTCGCCATGGCGAAGATGCGCCGCGACTGGCCCGACGTCATCACGCTCGACGTGGAGATGCCGCGCATGGACGGCATCAGCTTCCTGCGCCAGCTCATGGCCGAGCGCCCGACCCCGGTCATCGTGTGCTCCACGCTCACCTCGCGCGGCGCCGAGACCACCATGCAGGCGCTCGCCGCCGGCGCCGTCTCCATCATCGCCAAGCCCACGCTGGGGCTGAAGGGCTTCCTCAACGACTCCGCCCAGGAACTCGTCGCCGCCGTGCGCGCCGCAGCGCGCGCGAACCTGCGCGCGCTGCGGGCGGGTGCAGGCGCGGGCGCAGGTGCAGGCGCGGGCGCGGGCGCAG
>NZ_AMXF01000373.1 GCF_000310225.1 Thauera phenylacetica B4P | reverse complement strand
GTGCACGCCCTGCGCGTCGGCCGCCTAGAGGCCGCGCGCGCGACCGAGGAGTTCCGCTACGCCTGCGCCGAGGCGCGCTGGAACGCCGCCCGCCGCGCCCGCCCCGAGCTCGACGCCCTGCCCGCGCTCGACCGCCACGCGCTCGTGGGGCTCTTCCGCACGCTCGAGAAGGAGCGCCTCGAGGCCACGCGCAAGCTCGTCCTGTCGCGCCACTTCGAGCAGATGCCGCGCGGCACCGTGGGCGAGATGGGCGTGATCCGCGGCGAGATCGGGCGCAAGCGCGGCCACAAGCCGGTGCGCTGGGTGATGAAGAACGCCGGCGCCATGGTGCAGCGCATCAAGCCGGTGATGCTGATGAGCCCGATCTCGGTCGCGCAGTTCCTCCCGCCCGGCAGCGTCGCCTTCGACCTGCTGGTGATCGACGAGGCCTCGCAGATCCGCCCCGAGGACGCGCTCGGGGTGATCGCGCGCGCACGCCAGATCGTCGTCGTGGGCGACCAGAAGCAGCTCCCGCCGACCTCCTTCTTCGACCGCCTCGCCGACGACGACGCCGACAACGACTTCGACGAGGACGACGCCCTGCCGGCCGGCGCCACCGCGGCCGACATGGAGAGCATCCTGTCGCTGTGCGAGGCGCGCGGCCTGCGTCAGCGCATGCTCGAATGGCACTACCGCTCGCGCGCGCCCTCGCTGATCCGGGTGTCGAACGCCGAGTTCTACGGCGACCGCCTGGTGCTGCCGCCCTCGCCGCTGCAGCTCGATCCCGACTACGGGCTCAAGTTCCGCCGCGTCCCCGGGGTGTATGCGCGCGGCGGCAGCGGGCTCGGCCGCCAGGGCACCAACCGCATCGAGGCCGAGGCGGTGGTGCGGGCGATGGCCGAGCACGCGCGCGCCTGGCCCGAGCTCTCGCTCGGCGTGGTCGCCTTCTCCAAGGCGCAGGCCGACATGCTCACCGAGGTGCTCGAGCTCGAGCGCCGCCGCGACCCGGTGCTCGACGCGCTGCTGCGCGAGGGCGGCGCCGAGGACGTCTTCGTGAAGAACATCGAGAACGTGCAGGGCGACGAGCGCGACGTGATCCTGATCTCGGTCGGCTACGGCCCGCAACAGGCCGGCGGCCGCCTCGAGGCGATGACCTTCGGGCCGATCAACGGCGAAGGCGGCGAGCGCCGGCTGAACGTGCTGTTCTCGCGCGCGCGGGTGCGCTGCGAGGTGTTCGCGTCCTTCGAGCCGGGCGACATCGACCCCGGGCGCGTCAGCCGCGAGGGGCCGCGGGTGCTCAAGCGCTTCCTGGAGTTCGCCCAGAGCGGCATCCTGGACGAGCGCGTCGCCACCGGCCTGGGCGCCGACAGCCCCTTCGAGGAGGACGTCGCCGCGGCGATCCGCGCGCTCGGCTACCTCGCCGACCCGCAGGTCGGCACGGCGGGCTTTCGCATCGACGTCGGCGTGCGCCACCCCGAGCGCCCCGGGCAATATCTGGTGGCGGTCGAGTGCGACGGCGCCGCCTACCACCGCGCGATCTGGGCGCGCGAGCGCGACCGCCTGCGCCAGGACATCCTGGAGAACCTCGGCTGGCGCTTCCACCGCATCTGGAGCACCGACTGGTTCCACCACCGCGCGCGCGAGATCGAGCGCCTGCGCAGCGCGCTGGAGGCCGCGCGCGCCGCCACCGCGAACGGCATCCGGGTGCGCGGGGCGAACCATGGCGCGGGCCGAGCCCAGCCTCATGGCGAAGCACGGGTCGCCGCCCGCGGCGAGGCGCGCGAAGGACAACTGGACGGCCGCCGGGACGACTCCCTCGCCGGGACACACGCCATGACGCGCGACGCCGCCACCGCAGATGCCGCGCAGGGACACCCGAACCTCCCTCCACCCGTATCCCCCGACGGCGATGCGTCCTTCGCGCTCGACCACCTCGCGCTCGTCGCCCCGGCCTATGTGCGCGCGGCGCCGGCGGTGCACTCCAGCCTCGAGCCGCACGAGGCGCCCGCCACCCAGCTCGCCGGGCTGGTCGCCGAGATCGTCGCCGTCGAAGGCCCGATCCACCTCGACGAGCTCGCCCGCCGCATCACCACCGCCTTCGGCCGCGCACGCGTGGGCAAGCGCATCGCCGCCGCCGTCGAGCACGCGGTCGGCCTCGCCCTGCGCCATCCGGCCGGGCTGGTGCGCGCCGGCGACTTCGTGATGACCCCCGCCCAGGCCGAATCCCCTCCCGTGCGCGACCGCAGCGCCGAGACCGGCAGCCTGCTCAAGGCCGCCAGCCTGCCCCCCGTCGAGATCGCCGCGGCCGCCGCGCTCATCCGCGCCGAAAGCGGCGCGATCGCCCCCGACGAGCTCGTCCGCGCCACCGCCCGCCTGCTCGGCTTCCAACGCCTCGGCCCGGAACTTGCGGAGGCCATCCGGCAAGCGGTGGAATAGGGGCATCGCACCCGCCGTATCTCCCCAGTCGATCGACCGCCGAATTCGCGGCTGCCGCCGCTCCTACAGGGCGCGGCGGATCGTGCAGCCGCGTCGGGCGCGGAAACGCCCCGCACGCGCGAC
>NZ_AMXF01000372.1 GCF_000310225.1 Thauera phenylacetica B4P | reverse complement strand
TCCGCCTTCGCCGGCGGCGCCTCGCCCGCGGCCTGCGCGCAGGCGAGCGCGAGCGCGTGGGCGTGGGCCTGCGGGCTGTGGCTGGCGTGCTGGCGCAGATGCTCCACGCCTTCCGCGGGCGCCATGCCGATGACCGCGCCGCCCATCCAGGCGCGGTCGGGGATGTGCAGCGACACCGCGCGGATCCGGCCCGCGGCATGGGTGGCGAGGACCCGGATCGGATCGTCGCCGGGGCTGTCCTGTGTGCTCATGTCGTCGCTCGTCTGCAGTCGTGGATCAAGGCGGAGAATACCCGCATCGGGGAGGTTTGTTGTTCGCATGGAAGGGGGGGCGTCGGCGGCGCCCGCCGCGGGTATGAAGAAGCGCGAGCGTGCATTGCTGCGCACGCCCCAGAATCCGCGACAGTGCTAGAATCCGCCGCGTAGATCGGACTTTCCGGTACTCCCACTCACACACCAATCGAGGAAAAGCATGAACAAAGGTGAATTCGTCGAAGCGCTGGCCGACCGTCTGGATGTGCATCGCGCCCAGGCCGACCGTGCGCTGTCCGCCGTGCTCGACATCATCGCCGAACAGCTCGCCAAGGGCGAAAAGGTCGCCTTCACCGGTTTCGGCTCCTTCGAGGTTTCGCAGCGCGCTGCCCGCACCGGCCGCAACCCGCAGACCGGCGCCACCATCGAGATCGCCGCGTCGAGCGTGCCCAAGTTCACCGCCGGCGCCACGCTGAAGGCCGCGGTCAACAAGTAAGCGCACACCGAAGTCGTCGCGGCGCGCCTGGCGCCGTGGCCAGCGGGCCCGTCCCGGATGTCGCCGGGGCGGGCCCGTTTCCATTGCGGCAGCGCATTGCGGCCTTGCACCGCGGGCCGACATCCTGGCGCGCTCGTGGAGCAGGGCCCGCCGTGCAAAATAAACCGCGACAGCCAGCCGTCCAGCCGGTATACTGCCTGTCGTTGTGCAATGCAGCAACAGGGCCGAGAGCAGTACCGCCGCGTCGAGGGACGCGATCCGGACCGGCCCGAGGGACTGTAACCACAGCCCCATCGCCTCCGACCTCCCGTCGCCGACACTCCGTCGGGTTTTCCATTCGTTCTTCCGATCGTCTGGCATCGTGACAACCGGTTGGTGCCGATGCGCGGTCTTTCCTGGCGCCCATGCGCCACCGGATCGACCGGCCACGCCCATCGCGCGTCCCGTCGCCCTTGCGACGCCTCGTGCCGTCCCTGTCCGCAGGCGCGGCGCGGCGTGATGTCATCACGACCCGCTTGTCGCGGGTCCGAATCGTTCCGCCCGACCATCCCAGCGCGGCGGACAGCAAGACAGGAAGAATCATGAACTTCGAAAACCTCGGCCTCGCCGACGATCTCCTCAAGGCCGTCGCCAGCACCGGCTACACCACCCCGACCCCGGTGCAGCAGCGCGCCATCCCGGCGGCGATCGCCGGCCGCGACCTGCTCGTGTCCAGCCACACCGGCAGCGGCAAGACCGCCGCCTTCACCCTTCCTGCCCTGAACCGGATCATCGATCGCCGTCCCGCGCCGGGCAGCGGTCCGCGCGTGCTGGTGCTGACCCCCACCCGCGAGCTCGCCCAGCAGGTCGAGAAGGCGGTGCAGACCTACGGCAAGGCCCTGCGCTGGCTCAACACCGCCTGCCTGGTCGGCGGCGCGCCGATGTTCGCGCAGATCAAGCAGCTGCAGCGCCAGTGCGACGTCGTCGTCGCCACGCCGGGCCGCCTGCTCGACCACCTGACCCGCCGCAAGATCAAGCTGTCGGACGTCGAGGTGCTGATCCTGGACGAGGCCGACCGCATGCTCGACATGGGCTTCGCCGAGGACATCGACGCGATCGTCGCCGCCACCCCGGCCAAGCGCCAGACCCTGCTGTTCTCGGCCACGCTCGACGGCGTGGTGGGCAACATGGCGACGCGCATGACGCGCGACGCCGAGCGCATCGAGATCGAGGTCGCCCAGGAAGACCGCGGCCAGATCGAGCAGCGCCTGATGTTCGCCGACGACCTCGGCCACAAGGGCCGCCTGCTCCACGCCCTGCTCGGCGAGGAAGGCATGAACCAGGCCGTGGTGTTCACCGCCACCAAGCGCAGTGCCGACGAGCTGTCGCTGTCCCTGCAGGAAAAGGGCATTTCCGCCGCTGCGCTGCATGGCGACATGCACCAGACCCAGCGTAACCGCACCCTCGACCGCCTGCGCCAGGGCCGCATCGGCGTGCTGGTGGCGACCGACGTCGCCGCGCGCGGCATCGACGTCGCCGGCATCAGCCACGTCATCAACTTCGACCCGCCGCGCCAGGCTGAAGACTATGTTCACCGCATCGGCCGCACCGGCCGCGCCGGCCGCGACGGCATCGCGATCACCCTGTCGGGTCCGCGCGAGACCGGGCTGATCCGTGCCATCGAGCGCTACACCGGCGATCGCCTGGAAGTGCACACCATCGCCGGCATGGAGCCGTCGCCGCGCAAGCCGACCGGCCCGCGCCCGGGTGGCAATGGCGGCCGCCGTTTCGGCAGCGGCGCCAAGCCTGCCGGCAGCACCTAC
>NZ_AMXF01000371.1 GCF_000310225.1 Thauera phenylacetica B4P | reverse complement strand
GCCGGCCGCAGCGCGCCGGGTGCGCGACCCGGGCGCCGCGGCGCCGCTGCTGCGCGTCGAGGACCTGCGCTGCGCCTTCGATGTCTCCCGGCCCTGGCTCGAGCGCCTGCTCGCGCGCGAGCCGCGGCGCTGGCTGCGCGCGGTCGATGGGGTCTCGTTCGCGATCGGGCGCGGGCGCACCTTCGCGCTGGTGGGCGAGTCGGGCTGCGGCAAATCCACCGTTGCGCGCCTGATCGTGGGCCTCCACGAGCCCTCGGCCGGGCGTATCGTGTTCGACGGCCGCGACGTTGCCGAGGTGCGCGGCAGCGCCGAGCGCCAGAAGCTGCGCCGCCGCTTCCAGATGATCTTCCAGGACCCCTACGCCAGCCTCAACCCGCGCTGGCGCGTGGAGCGCATCATCGCCGAGCCGATCCGCGTGTTCGGCCTGGAGAAGGACGACGCGGCGATCCGCGCGCGCGTCGCCGGGCTGCTGGGCCAGGTCGGCCTGTCGCCGGCCGACGGCGCGAAGTATCCGCACGAGTTCTCCGGCGGCCAGCGCCAGCGCATCTGCATCGCGCGCGCGCTCGCCAACCGGCCCGAGTTCCTCGTCTGCGACGAGCCGACCTCGGCGCTCGACGTGTCGGTGCAGGCGCAGATCCTCAATCTGATGCGCGACCTGCAGGACGCGCTCGGGCTCACCTTCCTGTTCATCAGCCACGACCTCGCGGTGGTGCGGCACATGGCCGACGAGGTCGGCGTGATGTACCTCGGCCGCATCGTCGAGAGCGCCGCCAGCCGCAGGCTGTTCGAGCGCCCGCGCCACCCCTACACCCGCATGCTGCTGGCGACCATCCCCGACTTTTCCCGTCGCGGCCAGGCCGACGACGCCGTGCGTGGCGAGGTGCCCAACCCGATCACCCCGCCATCCGGCTGCAGCTTCCATCCGCGCTGTCCGCTCGCGGACGCGCGCTGCCGGCAGGAGGAGCCGGTCTTGCGCGAACTCGACGACGGCCGCCGCGTGGCCTGCCATGCGGTGGAGGAGGGGCGCGACACGGTCGAGGCGGGGACGGAAGGGGTGGAAGTCCACAAGGAGGTGTCATGAGCCGCAGCGCAGGAGAGGGGGGGCGAGCCGGGGGCCGGGCGGAGGATGCCGATGGCAGCTCGCTCGCCGTGGTCGTGGGCGGTAGTGGTGGCGTGGGCGCGGCGCTGGTCGCGGCCCTGCGCGACTGCCCGGCCTACGACGAGGTGCTCGCGCTCGGGCGCCGCGGCAGTCCGGCGCTCGACCTGCTCGACGAGGCCTCGATCGCCGCCGCGGCCGCCGCGGTGCGCGCGCGCGGCGTGCCCACCCTGGTCTTCGACGCCACCGGCTTCCTCCACGGCGGGGGCATGGAGCCGGAGAAGAGCTGGCGCGAGCTCGATCCCGCCCATCTGGCACATGCCTTCGCGATCAACGCGATCGGTCCGGCGCTGCTGATGAAGCACTTCCTGCCGCTGCTGCCGCGCGAGCGCCGCGCCGTGTTCGCCACGCTGTCGGCGCGCGTGGGCAGCATCGGCGACAACCGGCTCGGCGGCTGGTATGCGTACCGCGCCTCGAAGGCGGCGCTCAACCAGCTCGTGCGCACCGCCGCCGTCGAGCTGCGCCGCGGCCGGCCGCAGGCGATCTGCGTGGCGCTGCACCCAGGCACGGTCGACACCGGCCTGTCGGCGCCCTTCGCCAAGTCCGGGCTGCAGGTGCAGACGCCCGCCGAGGCGGCCGCGCGCCTGCTCGCGGTGATCGAGCGCCTCGGGCCGGGCGACTCGGGCGAATTCTTCGACCACCGCGGCGAGCCCGTGCCGTGGTGACCGCCGCAGCCCGCCGCCGCGGCACTTTCCAGGAAAACGCATGAACGCACACGAACAGGAACACATGTGGTCCACCCGCTATCGCAGCGCGGGCGAGGACTACGTCTTCGGCACCACCCCCAACCGCTTCCTCGCCGCGCAGGCGGCGCTGCTTGCGTCCGGCGCCGACGCGCTCTCGGTGGCCGACGGCGAGGGGCGCAACGCGGTGTGGCTGGCCGAGCAGGGGCTCGCGGTGACCGCCACCGAGATCTCGCCGGTGGCGCTGGAGAAGGCCCGCAAGCTCGCCGCCGGCCGCCACGTCGAGGTCGACTTCGTGCTCGCCGACGCGGTGGCGTGGGACTACCCGGAGGCCGCCTTCGACTTCGTGGTGGCGATCTTCATCCAGTTCGCCGACCCGGCGCAGCGCGCGCGCATCTTCGCCGGCATGGCACGCGCGTTGAGGCCCGGTGGCCACCTGATCCTGCAGGGCTACACCCCGAAGCAGCTCGAATACCGCACCGGCGGCCCGTCGGCGGTGGAGAACCTGTATACCGCCGAGCTGCTGCGCGAGGCCTTCGCCGGGCTGGACATCGTGCACCTGCAGGAATACGAGGACGTGCTCGAGGAGGGCGTCGGCCACAAGGGGCGCTCGGCCCTGGTCGGCCTGGTCGCGCGCCGTCCGCCTGCCGTTGCGGCGGAGCCTGGCCGATGAAGGGCATGCGTGCCGTCCTCACCGGACACAGCCGCGGTCTCGGCGAGGCGA
>NZ_AMXF01000370.1 GCF_000310225.1 Thauera phenylacetica B4P | reverse complement strand
AGGGCGAGCCCGCCCTGCGCGCTCGCCGTGCCGCCATGGCCGCGGCTGACGATGCCGGGTCGGTGGCCGGCGGCGCGCAGCATCCCGGCCAGCCAGTCGACCACCGGCGTCTTGCCGCTGCCGCCGACGGCGATGTTGCCCACCACGATCACCGCCACCGGAAGGCGCTGCGGCCGCGCGCGCGCGCGACGGCGGCGGGCGAGGACGCCGAACAGCAGGGAGAGCGGACGCAGGGCGTGCGCGAGGGCGCCGCGGCGCTGCCAGAACGCGGGGGCCTGCGTCGCCACGCTCAGTCCCGGAGGCGGCGCGGGCCGGATGGCCTCACTGCGCCGACGACTGGGTGGCGAAGGTGATGTGCGGCAGCCCGGCGCGCTGCGCGGCCTGCATCACGTCCACCACGCTCTGGTGCGGCGTGCGCGCGTCGGCGTTGATCACCACCACCGGCGGCGTGTCGCCGTCGGCCGGGGCCGACTTGCCGAGCGCGGCGGCGATCGCCTCGACGCTGCGCTCGCCCACCGCCTGGCGATTCACCAGCACCTCGCCGGCGGCGGTCACCGCCACCACGATCTCGCGCGTCTCGGCCTCGCTGCCCTCGGCCTCGGCGGTGGGCAGGTTGATCTCCAGGCCGGAGACCTTGGAGAAGGTGGTGGTCAGCATCAGGAAGATGATGATCACCAGCACCACGTCGATGAGCGGGATCAGGTTGATCTCGGGCTCGCCGTTGCGGCTGCCGCGGCGGAAGTTCATCGCCCGCTCCCTTACGCCCGGCGCTCGCCGTGCGCGACCTCGACGAGCTTGATCGCCTGCTGCTCCATGTCGATCACGAAGCTGTCGATCAGCGCGCGGAAGTGACGCCAGAAGATCATCGCCGGGATCGCGATGATGAGGCCGAGGCCGGTGGTATACAGCGCGATCGAGATGCCCTGCGCGAGCTGGGCCGGGTTGGCGCCGCTCACGCCCTGCGAGGCGAAGATGTCGATCATGCCGATG
The DNA here is from genome assembly GCF_000310225.1 of Thauera phenylacetica B4P. Lineage (GTDB taxonomy): Bacteria > Pseudomonadota > Gammaproteobacteria > Burkholderiales > Rhodocyclaceae > Thauera > Thauera phenylacetica. The sequence goes on along the minus strand of NZ_AMXF01000370.1, from coordinate 1,585 downwards.
ATGGTCCCGAGCAGGCCCATCAGCGGGCTGATCGCGGCGATCGTGCCGAGGGTGGTGAGGAAGCGCTCGAGCTCGTGCACCACCGCGCGCCCGGTCTCCTCGATGGACTCCTTCATCACCTCGCGCGGGCTGTGCACGTTGCGCAGGCCGGCGGCGAGCACGCGACCGAGCGGCGAGTGCGCGGCGACGCGCTCGACCATCTCGCCCGAGGGCCCGATCTGACGCAGGTCGTTCAGCACCTTGTCGAGCAGCCCGGGCGGCACGATGCGCGAACGCCGCAGGGTGATCGAGCGCTCGATGATGAGCGCCACCGCGATGACCGACGCCAGTATCAGGGGCCAGATCGGCCAGCCAACGGCCTGGATGATCGCGAACACGCGGGCTCACCTCTTCATGGGAAAGGCGAGACTCTAGCGCCGCGCCCCCCGCCCGGCAAGCCGCATGCATCACGCTGCGCATACCGGGGCGCAGCGCATGTCGCGGCATGCGGGGCTTATACACAGCGGCCACGGGACGGGTCACGGCAATCCACAGAAGCTGTGGATAAGTTTGTGGACGATTTCGGGATCCTGCCCGCAAAGCCCGCAACGGCAGGCTTTCCCTCACTCCGATGCAAAATTGTGCAAGCACCCGAAACCTTATGAATCAATAACTTGCAATATCACCCCTTATCGATCAAGGACTTGCGAGCGCGCCCTTGACAAGGTCGAAAGCCTGTGGATTCCGCTACAATCCGGGCATGCCCGCGAACTCCTTCTTGCCCGCAAACGGCGCCGCGACGCCCGCCGCGCAGGTCCTCAGCGTCTCCGAACTCAACCGCATGGCGCGCGAGCTGCTCGAATCCACGCTGCCCCCGATGTGGGTGGGCGGCGAGATCTCCAACCTCGTCCGCGCCGCCTCCGGCCACGTCTACTTCACCCTCAAGGACGCCTCCGCCCAGGTGCGCTGCGCGATGTGGCGCAACCGCGCGCAGTTGCTCGCCTTCCGCCCCGAGAACGGCATGCGCGTCGAGGCGCGCGCGCTCGTCACCCTGTACGAGGCGCGCGGCGACTACCAGCTCAGCGTCGAGGCGCTGCGCCCGGCCGGCATCGGCAGCCTGTTCGAGGCCTTCAACCGGCTCAAGGCCAAGCTCGCCGCCGAAGGCCTCTTCGACGAGGCCGGCCGGCGCGCGCTGCCGCGCTACCCGCGCGCGCTCGGCATCGTCACCTCGCCGCAGGCCGCCGCGCTGCGCGACGTGCTGGTCACTTTACGGCGGCGCGCACCGCATCTTCCGGTGGTGCTCTACCCCGCGCCGGTGCAGGGCGCCGACGCCCCCGCGCGCCTGCTCGAGGCGGTCCGCAGCGCCGGCCGGCGCGCCGCGGAGGATGGCGTCGATGCGCTGCTGCTGGTGCGCGGCGGCGGCAGCATCGAGGACCTGTGGGCCTTCAACGACGAGGCCCTGGCGCGCGCCCTGCGCGCCTGCCCGCTGCCGGTCGTGTGCGGCGTGGGCCACGAGACCGACTTCACCATCGCCGACTTCGCCGCCGACCTGCGCGCGCCCACGCCGACCGGCGCCGCCGAGCTCGCCAGCGCGGGCTGGTACGCC
>NZ_AMXF01000369.1 GCF_000310225.1 Thauera phenylacetica B4P | reverse complement strand
CCGCGGGCGGCACGGCGCAGGTGCCGCGCGCGCCGCGCCCGGCCTTCGCCACGCTGCCCGGCGGCTTGCGCATCGGCCAGACGGTGGCGCACGCGAAGTTCGGCCAGGGGGTGATCGTCGCCGCCGAGGGCAGCGGCAGCGACGCCAAGGTGCAGATCAACTTCGGCCCCGCAGGCGTCAAGTGGCTGCTGCTCGGCGTCGCCAGGCTCGAGCCGGTGTGAGCGGCGCTCGCCTGCCGGCGGCCCGCCCGCGCGCGGCTCAGGCCGGGAGGTCCTCGCCCTGGCGGTCGAGCGCGTAGAGCAGGTCGTCGGCGAGGTCGTCGAGCTCGGTCGGCGCGTAGCCGAGGAAGCGCGCCACCGCCTCGCGCCCCTTGTCCCACTCGGCATCACGGCGGGTGCGCAGGTGGGTGCCGGCGACGTACTCGGCGACCAGGTTGAGCGCGATCAGGGTCTGCGCCTCGACCTCGAGCCCGGAGTCGGGGGCGAACACCGAGTAGTCGTGGTGGCACAGGATGCCGGTGCACACCGCGTCGGTGAGGCCCCAGGAGCGCGCGAGCAGGTAGCCGATGGTGGCGTGGTTGGTGTCGAGCGCCTCGTCCTCGACGTCGGTGAACCAGCGCCCGGTGGCCTGGTTGGCCGTGGCCAGGATGCGCTTGTAATCCGGGAAGCGCTTCACCAGCAGCGGGATGCCGCAGTCGTGGAAGAGGCCGAAGGTGTAGGCGGTCTCCGGACGCGCGATTCCGGTGCGGCGGGCAAGCATCGCGCTGGCCTGCGCGGTGCAGCGCGAGCTGTCCCAGAAGCGCTCGAGCGCCGCGCCCGGGTCGGCGATGCTGCTGCGCAGCAGGGCCTCGTGGACGAGGTTGGCGAGCATGCCGAAGCCGAGCATGCGGATCGCGTCGTCGATCGAGGCGATGCGCCGCCCGCTGCCGAAGTAGGGTGAATTAGCCGAGCGCACCACCACCGCGGCCAGCCCGACGTCCTGGCCGATCAGCGCGGCGATGCGCTTGCCGCTGACCTGCGGCTGGCGCAGCTCGTCCATGAGCTGGGCGAGGATGCCGGGGCAGGACGGGATGTCGATGCCCTTGTGGGCCTGCTTGCTCTCGCGTGCGCGCGCTTCGCGCTGTTCCCGTGCCGTCATCGACTGCCTCGTTCGCATTGGATCAGGTAAAAAGAATCTCGCGATTGTGCGCCGCGACGGACGCAAGCGGCGTGCATTTTGTCGCGTTCTTCCGCCGGTTGCGCGGATCGCCGGGTGGAGCGCCCCCATATGCGGCGGAGCGCAGGGGGGCGATCGAGCTCCCCGAGGGCGCCCGTCTGCAGCCTCAGAACGGCAGCGCGAGCCCGGGCCAGGCCGCGTCGAGCGCGCGCCGGAACGCCGCCTGGATCTCGGCGAGCGCCGCGGCGTCGTCGGCCTCGAAGCGCAGCACCACCATCGGCGTGGTGTTCGAGGGGCGGGCGAGTCCGAAGCCATGGGCGAACTCCACCCGCAGGCCGTCGAGCGTGATCACCTCGCGCGCGTCGGCGAAGCACGAGGGCGTGGCGAGCGCGGCCTCGCGCAGCCGGCGCACCAGCTCGAAGGGCTCGCCCTCGCGCATCTTCAGGTTCAGCTCCGGCGTGCTCGTCGCGTCGGGCAGCGCCTTCAGCGTGGCGTTGGTGTCGGCGCGGGCGGAGAGGATCTCGAGCAGGCGGGCGCCCGCGTAGAGGCCGTCGTCGAAGCCGTACCAGCGCTCCTTGAAGAACATATGGCCGCTCATCTCGCCGGCGAGCGCGGCGCCGGTCTCCTGCAGCCTGGCCTTGAGCAGCGCATGGCCGGTCTTCCACATCGTCGGCCGCCCGCCGTGCGCGCGGATCCATGGCGCCAGCTTGCGCGTGCATTTGACGTCGTAGAGGATCTCGCCGCCCGGCACGCGGGAGAGCACGTCGGCGGCGAAGAGCATGAGCTGGCGGTCGGGGTAGATGATCTCGCCGTCCTTGCACACCACGCCGAGGCGGTCGCCGTCGCCGTCGAAGGCCAGCCCCAGCTCGGCGTCGGTCTCGCGCAGCGCGCGCATGACGTACTGCAGGTTCTCCGGACGCGACGGGTCGGGGTGGTGATTGGGAAAGCGCCCATCGACCTCGCAGAACAGCTCGACGAGCTCGCAGCCCAGGCGGCGGAAGAGCGCGGGCGCGATGGCGCCGGCGACGCCGTTGCCGCAGTCGAGCACGATCTTCAGCGGGCGCGCGAGCCTGACGTCGCCGACGATGCGGTCGAGGTAGGCGGCGCGCACGTCGGCGCTGCGCAGCCCGCCGGCGCCCTCGACGAGATCGTCCGCGGCGATGCGCCGGCGCAGTTCCTGGATCGCCTCGCCGTGCAGGGTGCGGCCGCCGAGCACGATCTTGAGGCCGTTGTAGTCGGGCGGGTTGTGGCTGCCGGTGACCGACACGCAGGAGTCGCAGCCGAGCTCGAAGGCGGCGAAGTAGGTGATCGGGGTGGGCACGCAGCCGATGTCGATCACATCGACGCCGGCGGCGCGGATGCCCGTGGTCAGCGCGTCGGCGAGCGCCGGGCCGGACAGGCGGCCGTCGCGGCCCACCGCGATCGCGCGCTGGCCGCGC
>NZ_AMXF01000368.1 GCF_000310225.1 Thauera phenylacetica B4P | reverse complement strand
CCGCCCGGGCGCGCCGTCCGCAACGAGCCCGGCGCCTCGCGTCGATGCGCCCGCGGCCGGGGCAGCCGCAGGCGTGCCGGCGCCGGTCGTGGCGGTCGAGCCAGAAGCGCTGGCGGTCGAGGAGGTGATGCGCTTCCCGCAGCCCAGCCCGGCGACGGTGGCGGCGATCGAGGACGATCCGAGCTACATCTTCTTCCGCGCCCTCGCGGATGCGCCGGAGGGGCCGGTCGGCGCCCTGGGGGTGCCACTCACCGCCGGACGCTCGGTGGCGGTGGATCCACGCACGATGCCGCTGGGTTTCCCGGTCTTTGTCGCCACCACGCTTCCGCGCGGGGATAGACCGCTCAACCGGCTGGTGCTCGCGCAGGATACCGGCGGAGCGATCCGCGGCGCGGTGCGGGCGGACTATTTCTGGGGCCTGGGCAGCCGCGCCTTCGCTCAGGCGGCACGCATGAAGGAGCGCGGCCGCCTTTGGCTGCTGCTCCCGCGCGGGATGCCGGTGGCGGCGCGCGACCGGGTCGTGCGTACGCGCGGCGCGGCGGTCTTGCCGGAATGCCTCGTGGAGGAGGAGGGCGTGTGCGTGGAGGACGTCGACTGATCGCCGGCCTCAGCGGATCGCCCCCGGGCGCATCGGCGTGGCCGCTCCCAGCGCGGCGTTCTGCGCCTCGATCAGCCAGCCGTTGAAGACGCCGCGAGCGGCGTCGATGGTCTCGCTCGCCGTAAGCCCCACCGGGCCGATGCCCTCGCGCGCGAGCCGGCTGGCCGCCGCGCCGTGCAGGTGGACCCCCGCGATCAAGGCGGATTCGGGCGGCCAGCCCTGGGCGAGCAGGGCGGTCACGAGGCCGCTCAGCACGTCGCCCATGCCTGCGCTCGCCATCCCGGAGTGACCGCTGCCGTTGATGAACCAGCGCTCGTCGGGCGTGGCGACGATGCTGCCGCAGCCCTTGAGCACGATCAGGGCGCGGTAGCGGCGGGCGAGCTCGAGCGCGGCACGCAGGCGGTCGGCCTGCACGCTTGCGGTGTCGGTGCCGAGCAGGCGGGCCGCCTCGGCGGGGTGGGGGGTGAGCACGGTGGCGGTGCCGCGGGCGCACAGCGCCTGGCGCAGCGTGGCATCGCCGGCGACGAGGTTGAGCGCGTCGGCGTCGAGCAGGAGCGGGATCGGGCGCGCCAGCGCGTTGGCGAGCGCGGCGGCAGAAGCGTGCTCGGTGCCCAGGCCGGGCCCGATCGCGAGCGCGCTGAGGCGTTCGGGCAGGGTGTCGGCACGACGCAGCATGAGCTCCGGGTGGGCGAAGTCGACCGCCGGGCCGGCGGGGTCGAGCAGGCCGACATACACCCGTCCGGTGCCGAGCCACAGCGCGGCGCGCCCCGCGAGCAGCGCGGCGCCGACCATGCCGGCGTGGCCGCCGAGGATGGCGGCGTCGCCGTAGAGGCCCTTATGGGTGTTGCGCGGGCGCGGCTGCAGCAGGTGGCGGAACAGCGAGGGGGCGACCGCGTGGCCGTGCGCCGGCAGCCACGCGGCGGCGTCGATGTCGATGCGCTGCACGCTGATCTCGCCGCAGTGGTCGGGGCCGTCGTTGGTGAGCAGGCCGGGCTTGAGGGCGATGAAGGTGGTCGTGTGGGTGGCGCGGAAGGTGGCGCCGAGCGGGCTGCCGGTGTCGGCGTCGAGCCCGCTCGGGACGTCGAGCGCCATGCGCGGGCAGGGCTGGGCGTTGAGGGTCTGGATCCAGGCCGCGTAGCGGCCCTCGATCGGGCGGCCGAGGCCGATGCCGAAGAGGGCGTCGACCACCAGGGCCCAGCCGTTGGTCGGGGCGGCGGGGAGGTCGGAGACGATGCTGCCGCCGGCGGCGAGGTAGTCCGCATGCGCCTTCGCCGCCTCGGCCGGCAGGCGCTCGGCCGCGCTGCAGAAGGCGACCACCACCTCGCGCCCGGCCTGGGCGAGCTGGCGCGCCATCACGAAGCCGTCGCCACCGTTGTTGCCGGGGCCGCAGGCGACCAAAATCGGCCCGGGGCGGTCCATGATCAGCCGCACCGCGTCCTGCGCGGCGGCGCGCCCGGCGCGCTCCATCAGCGGCGGGCGGGCGTTCGGGATGAGCTTGTCCTCGATCTCGCGGATGCCGGCGACGGGGTAGATCGGACGCAGGGGGCTGAACATGGTGAACTCCGGTTTGGGAGTCGGGATTCTACGTCCTCGGGGCCGTGGTGGTTCTGTAGGAGCGGCGGCAGCCGCGAATGGGGCGGTGCGGCGGGTGACGTGGTCGCGGGGGATCGACGCTGCATTCGCGCCTGCCGGCGCTCCTACACAAACCGCCACGCGTCCTCAGCCCCTGTAGGAGCGGCGGCAGCCGCGAATGGGGCGGTGCGGCGGGTGACGGGGTCGCGGGGGATCGACGCCGCCTTCGCGCCTGCCGGCGCTCCTACACAAACCGCCACGCACCCGCAGCGCCTGTAGGAGCGGCGGCAGCCGCGAATGGGGCGGTGCGGCAAGTGACGTGGTCGCGGGGGATCGACGCTGCATTCGCGCCTGCCGGCGCTCCTACACAAACCGCCACGCACCCGCAGCGCCTGTAGGAGCGGCGGCAGCCGCGAATGGGGCGGTGC
>NZ_AMXF01000367.1 GCF_000310225.1 Thauera phenylacetica B4P | reverse complement strand
GCTGCGCGGGCGCGCTCGGCCACCGGCGCGCCCGCCTGCCAGCCGTGTGCGCGCAGGTAGTTGGCGACGCTGCCGATCGCGTCGATCGGGTCGGACTCGAAGTCGATGGCGCCGCTGTTGTCGAAGTCGAGCGCGTAGGCGCGCATGCTGCTGGGCAGGAACTGCGGGTAGCCGAGGGCGCCAGCGAAGGAGCCGTAGTAGCTCGCCGGGTCGCGCCCCTGTTCGCGTGCGAGCAGGAACAGGGCCTCGAGCTCGCCTCGGAAGAGCTCGGCGCGCGGCGGGTAGTCGAAGGCGAGCGTGGCGAGCGTGGATAGGGTCTCGAAGTTGCCGGTGTTGCGCCCGTAGATGGTCTCCACCCCGATGATGGCGACGATGACCTCGGCGGGGACGCCGGTGTCGCGCTCGGCGCGCGCCAGGGTGTCGGCGTGCTCGCGCCAGAAGCGCATGCCGCCGTCGATGCGGGTGCGGTCGAGGAAGCGCGCGCGGTAGGAGCGCCACGAGCGCACGCCCTTGCGCGCGGGCGGGGTGATCAGGCGGATGACCTCGGGATCGTGGCGGGCACCGGCGAGCGCGCGCTCGACCTCGGCGGCGTCGAGCGCGTGGCGACCGGCGATCTCGGCGGCGAAGGCGCGCGCATCCTCGCGTTCGGCATACGAGGCCTGCACCGCCGCGGGCGTGCCCAGCAGGATCGCGACGGCGACGACGAGGGCGCCGAGCGGGCGGCGGCGTGCCGTTGGCTGGACAGGGGCGGGGGCGCGTTCGGGGAGGAGGGAGGTCGGGGTCATTTCAGTCGCAGTGAGGCGATGCGGTTTTGCAGGATCCGGAGTCCGCGCTCCGGGGCGTGCGGCCCAAAGCGCAGGCGAGCGTAGAGCGTGCAGATCTCGCGTAGTTCCGCGGCATGCTCCGGGAAGCGCGCGGCCAGCGCCTCGGCATAGTCGCGCGGCCCCTGCCAGGGCGAGCGCGGCAGGCCGCGCTCGCCCATCCTCGTGCAGAAGCGCTCCCAAGTCTCGGCGAGCGCGTCGCGCGTGCGCGAGCGGCGCAGGCTCCAGGCGTAAAGGGTCGCGAACAGCAGCACGGCCGCACCGGCGAGCACGCCGAGGGTCTGCGCCAGCCTGCCCGCGCCGAGCCCGAGGCGGGCGAGGAGTTCGCGCTGGCGCTCGGGATTGTAGCCAAGGACCTGCTGGTTCCACAGATTGGCGACGGCCTCCCAGCGGTGGCGCAGGTCGCGCAGCCAGGCCATGTCGGCGCGCAGCATCCACGGGAGCTCGCCGGCACCGGCGAGCGCCGCGGCGAGCCCGCCGTCGATGCGCTCGGGCGCGGCGAGCGCGGTCGGATCCACCCGCAGCCAGCCGCGTCCCTGCAGCCAGATTTCGGCCCACGCGTGCGCGTCGGACTGACGCACCACGAGGTGGCCGTCGATCGGGTTGAGCTCGCCGCCCTGGTAGCCGGTCACGATCCGCGTCGGCACGCCGGCGGCGCGCATCAGCACGGCGAAGGCGGAGGCGAAGTGCTCGCAGAAGCCGCGCCGGGTATCGAACAGGAACTCGTCCGCGGAATGGCGGCCGAGCAGGGGTGGTCGCAGGGTGTAGCCCAGGCGCAGGGCGCGCAGCCGGCCGAGCACGCGCTCGAGGATCTCGGCGTGGTCGCGCGCCCCGGCGGCGAGTTCGGCGGCGAGCCGGCGGCTGCGCGGGTTGCTGTCGGCGGGCAGGGCGGTGGCTGCGGCGAGGACCGCAGGCGCTTCCTCCACCCCCACCGGTGTCTGCGGATACGCGCCGAGCGCGAAGCGTGCGCGTGCCCGCAGGGGTTCGGCAGCGAGCGCGCGCAGGTCGCTGGTGTAGCGGATGTGCGGCTGCGCCGCGCCCGGGTGTTCGAGGGCGAGCAGCCAGCGGCGCTGGTGAGGCTCGAGAGTGAGCAGGTAGTCGATGCGCTCGCCCTGTGGCACGTAGGCGGGCGAGGCGGATTCGGTTGCCGGGTCGGCGTGCCACTCGCGGCCGTCGAAGCGGCCGAGCACCGGGCCGCGCCAGTAGCGCTGTGCGGGTGGAGGTGGCGGGCCGGAGAAGGCCGCGCGCAGGGCGATCTCCTCGGACTGGCCGAGGGCGCTGATCGAGCCCGGCCGCATCGTCTCCGACAGCCCGGTGCGCGCCGAGAACGCGTCCGCAGGCAGGCCCCACAGCGGCCCCTGGATGCGCGGGAAGAGCACGAACAGCACGAGCATGAAGGGCAGGCCCTGGGCGAGCAGGGTGGCGGCGGTGCGCAGGCGCTCGCGTTCGCTGCCGTCGGGGTCGGCGAGCGCCACCAGCGCGCCGAGCGCGAGCAGGGTGCCCGTGAGCACCAGCGCGGCCACCGGCAGGGACTGGTCCTCGAAGAAGAGCGCGAGCTGCAGGAACAGGCACAGCAGCACCCCGGCGCGGATGTCGCGCGCCGCGCGCGTCTCCAGCAGCTTGAGTCCGAGCAGCAGCACCAGCACCGCCACCCCCGGCTCGCGGCCGAAGAAGTGCCCGAACTCCAGCCGCACCCCCGCGGCGACGGCGAGTGCGAGCGCGAACAGCAGCGCGCCCGGCGGCGGCCGGCTGCCGCGCCACAGCAGCAGCGCGCGCCAGGCGAGCAGGCCGAGG
>NZ_AMXF01000366.1 GCF_000310225.1 Thauera phenylacetica B4P | reverse complement strand
CGCCTACCGAGAGCAGCGCGCCGCCGCCGCTGTCGCCGCCGCCGAGGGCATGGCGCGCGGCGGCATTGACCGCGGCCTGCTGCCCGGGCCGTGCCGCCGGGGCGAGCAGGGCGAGCCAGAGGGCGTGGTCGAGGCTGGCGGCGAAGACGTCCACGCCCTCGCCGATCGCCTGGCCGTTCTCGAACAGCGGCGCGACCAGGTAGCCGCGCGCGGCGCCGTCGATGCGGTGCACCCTCTGCAGGCCGTCGATGACTTCAGCGAGGCGGGCGCTGTCGGCCTCGTCGAGCGGCCGCTTGTAGCAGGCCTCGGCGACGATCGGCAGCACGGTGGTCTCGGCGAGGGTCTCGAAGGGTACGGGCGCCTTGATCGTCGCCCCCGCGGCCAGCGTCAGGCCTTCGAGCTCGGTGGCCTGCGCGAAGCCGAGGCCGACGATGGCGGTGGCGGGCTGCGCCGGACGCAGGCCCTGGCCGAGCAGCTTCAGGAACACCAGGCGCTGGCGCTCGGGGATCAGGTTGGCGCGGTAGAGCAGCGCGTCGCCCAGCCAGGCGAAGAGTTCGAGCAGCGTGCGCCCGGGGTCGCCCAGGCGTGGATGGGTCCATTCCGGCGTGTGCGCCGGGATGCGCGCGAGCAGGTCCTCGAGCAGGTCGTCGAAGCTGCGGTCGTCGAGGCGCGGTGGCAGGATCGGCATGTCAGCCCTCCTCCAGTCGGACGGTGACCGCCACGGCGTCGGCGGCGCCGGAGCGGGCGAGGCGGTAGGCGATCTCCACCCGCAGCTCGCTCGGGCGTCCGGGGACTTCGAGCACGTCCACGCGGTCGAGCAGGATGCGGCGCTCCCAGCGGCTCAGCGCCGACATCGTCCAGTCGCGGATCTGGCGGCGGGTGGAGAGGTTGTTGGGCGCGTGCAGCAGGCGGTCGAGGCCGGCGCCGAACTCCGGGCGCATCAGCTGCTCGCCCGGGCGGGTGCTGAGGATGACGCGGATCGCCTGGCGCACGCCGGCCTCGAGGCCGGGCCAGTCGAGGCGGCCTTCGGCGTCGGGCACGGCGAACAGCGGCCAGCCGATGAGCGGGCGCGGCAGGGGTTCGTTCATTCGCCACCTCCGCCCTTCTTCGGGAAGGGAATGCAGACCTTGATGAACATCATCCAGCGCAGGAAGAGGTCGAACAGCGACAGGAAGATGTTCAGCACGATGAACGCGCAGATCGTGATCACCGGGATGTTGAAGCCGCAGATCCAGCCGAGGTCGAGCCCCTTGCCTTCCGGTTTCCTGCCCTCCATGAGCTCGAGCGGGTCGCCCGAGAGCAGGTGCTGCATGGAGGCCGGCACGGTGAAGGCCACGTTGGGCTTGAGCTTCTTCAGCATCTCGCGGTCGCTCGGGTCGGGCATCGCCACCTGCACGGGCGGCGCGCCGCTGCCCTCGAACCAGGGTGCGATCACGAAGCCGGGACTGTAGGCGCTCCACACCGTGCGCGCGGGGCAGTCGCCCTCAGGCTTGAGGCGCACGAAGGCGCGCAGCACGTAGTGCGCCTGCGGATCGTCGTAGCGCCCGGCCTGGCCGGCGAGCGCGTCGAAGCGCTGCAGCAGGCAGGCCGACAGCGCCTCGGCGAGCCGTCCCGCGGTGTCGGCATCGAGCGCGGGCCAGCCCAGCGGCATGGCGGGCGCGGGCGCCGCGTCCTCGTCCTCGCCCTCGAGCAGGATGCGCGCGGCGGCGCGCAGGAAGCTGCCCGCGGGTACGCTGCCTGCGGCGGGCTTGCCGGCGGCGTCCGCCAGCGGCAGGCCGATGCCGTCGAGCACCGCGACCAGGGCCGTGGCCTCGGGTCCGTCCTCGAAGGCGCCGAATTCCACCGCGAGCTGGCGCAGCAGGAGCAGCAGGCGCTGCATCGCGCCGCGCTCGTCGGCGCTGGGCGCGCTGCGCGCGAGGCCGGCGAGTGCGGGCGTCAGGGGCTCGCCGGCGCGCGGGAAGCGGTCGGCGAGGCCGCGCAGCGGGCCGGCCAGGTGGGCCTGGAAGGCGCTCGAGTGTGGTCCGAAGCGCTCGTCGTCCAGTCGCGACGCGCCGCCTTCGGCGCGCTCGCTGCTGGTGGTGGGCACGAGGCCGTAGAGCAGGGTCGCGCCGGCCGCGGCGCAGACATCGGGCGGGGCCACGAACATCGGCACCACCGCCTCGGACAGCAGCGCATCGTCGTCCGTGGTGAGCACGGCGCGGATCTCGCGGTCGAGGGCGGGCTGGCCGGTCGATGGGCGCGCGAGCCGGCGCGTGGCATCCGGGTCGTGGCGGGGGCAAAGCGGCGCCGCGGCGTGCTCGACCCTGGCCCAGCCGCGCACGCCGTCGGCCGCGCGCATCCAGCCCTGCTTCAGCTCCCGCCCCTCGGCGTCGCGGCGCAGGCGGCGGATCACCAGGCCGGCGGACTCCACCTTCGCAGGGTCGATGCGCGGGCGCCCGGGCGTGTCGCAGCGCGCCTCCATGACGGCGAGATGGAACTGGCGCTGGACGGGCTGGAACAGCTTGAGCAGCGGACGGCCCTCGGCGGCCAGGCGGAGCTTTTCGCGCGCGGCTTCGGCATCCGTGGCCTTGCCGGCGGTGGTGCGCGCGCCCGCCAGCCCGAGGTGGCCGCTCGCGGCGCGCAGGCGGTCGAACAAGGTGCGGCCATG
>NZ_AMXF01000365.1 GCF_000310225.1 Thauera phenylacetica B4P | reverse complement strand
CGACGAGCCGCTCGACTGGTTCGGCTTCTCCGACGGCCTCGCCCTGCTGCTGCAGGTGTACGGCGGGCGCATCCTGCGCATCAAGGGCCTGCTCGACGTCGCCGGCGACCCGCTGCCGCGGGTGCTGCAGTGCGTGCAGCACAGCGTCTATCCCTCGAGCAGCCTGCCGGCGTGGCCGGATTCGGCGCCCTGCGACGACCGCCGCAGCCGGCTGGTGTTCATCGTGCGCGATCTGCCTCGGGACGAGGTGATCTCCATCCTCGGCAGCTTCACCGGCCAGGTGCCGAGCGTCGGGGCCTGAGCGGCGGAGTCCTGCTCCACCCCTCCATCACCCCACCGCCTCGCCTCCGCGCTGCCGGGTGCGGTGTGCGGGGCAGCTGGCGGGTCAGGGTTCGACGCTGAATTCCTGCACGGCCTCGATCTCGGGCAGGGCGATGCGCAGCCGCCACGGGCCGGGCTCGAGCGGGGCGCTGTTCGCCACCAGGCTGCCCGGGCGCAGCAGGCGGTGCTCGAGCGCGACCGGCGCGCCCGTGCCGTCGACGCGCTCGAGCTCGAGGCGAAGCGGCAGTCCGGCCGGCGCCGGCTGGGACGTGGGGCCCACGAGGTCTATCGCAAGGAGCGCCCGGCGCGCGCCGTCCTGCGTCAGGCGTCCGCGCACCTCCCAGATGTTGGCGGTGCCGTGGAAGACCACGCCGCCGCGCTCGGCACCGGGTGCGGCGGCGATCGGACCCACCGCGTTCAGCCGGATCTCGTCCTGCGCGAGGAAGATCATGCCGACGAAGGCGGCGATCAGCAGCAGGAAGGCGCCACCGACGAGGCCGACCAGCCAGCGCGCGCCACGCGCTCCGGGGGGTGCCGCGGTCCGGGAGCCGGGCCTGGGGGCGTTCGTCATCGCCGCAGCGGGCTCGAGACGATGCTCACTCGCAGCTCGCCCGGCATTCGCCGCTGCTGCAGTCGTCTGCCTCGATCGTGCAGGTGGCCTTCGTGCGCATCACCATGCGCTGGTCGTTCTCGTAGTCGCAGATCAGCCGGGTGAGGCCGCCCTTCTTCTCGACGCTCATCTTCAGCGCCCGCGAGGCGTGCAGGGTGGCGGTGTCGAGGTTGCAGCTCAGGTAGCCGCTGAAGCTGCCGTTCGCCGACTCCCACAGCGCGATGTTCTTGACCTGCTTGTAGTTCTCGAAGGTGGCGCAGGTGAATACGTCGCGACCGTAGAGGCGGGCGTTGTCGCCGCAGAAGCCCATGAAGGTGTACTGCAGTTCGGCGTCGCTCGGGCAGGCGGCGACCTGCACCGCCTTGTCCAGCGCAGGGCAGGACAGCGTCTCGGCGTGGGCCGCGCCGCTCAGCAGTGCGGCGGGAAGGGCGAGGGCAAGCAGGGCCGAGCGGGCCCGGAGGGTGAGCGGCATCGTCATGGTCTCGGATGGAGGGGTGGGTGTGTGCTGCGGTCGATCGGGGGCGAGGGCGGTGGTGCGACGAGCGCTGCTCACCAGAACTTCCACCACCATTTGCGCTTCTTCATCGCCTGCTCGACGTGGTCGGACCATTTGCTGGCCCCGCCGGCCTCGACGAAGTAGCTGCCGAAGCGCTTGTCCGCCTCGTTGATGTGGCGCGTCAGCCAGACCTTGAGGAAGTGCAGAAGTTCGAAGGTGATGGTCGCCTGGCCCGAGTCGAGCTTGTCCTGGAGGGCCTTCACCTGGGCGATCAGGTCCTCGTGGTTCTGCTTGTGGGTGGCGAACTCGGGGTAGTTCGACACCCGCATCAGGCTCTCCTCGACCGCGAAGTGGGTGCGGGTGTAGTCGGCGAGCTTGTCGAGGATCTGGCGCGAGGTGGCCGAGCCGTGGTGTTCCTTGATCGCGACGTGGAGCTGGTTGAGCAACTCGACGAGTTCTTTGTGCTGCTCGTCGATCTCCTGCAGGCCGATGCTGAACTCGTCGGTCCAATGGAACAGTTCGGTGCTCATGCACGCGACTCCGGTCGTGGGTGGAAGCCACAAGGCTAACGATTTTGGCCGATCATTTCTTGATTGGAATCAATTCGTGTTCGATTTTCATTCATTTGCCATGGTGGCGGGGGGTGGAATTCGCCGAAGCGTCTTCGAGCAATGCGCTTCGCCGGCGAGGTTGCTATCCTTCCGCTCTCCGATCCCTCCGACGCCTCGTCCGAACTCCGCGTGCCCACGTCATTCCCTGCGAATTCCCTGTCCCTGCGCTGGCTGGCCGAGCTCGTGCGCCGCCATGAAGAACGCCACCCGCCGCTGGACGAGGCGCGCGCGCACGCCGAGGCGCGTGCGGTCGCGGGAGATCTCGAGGCCCGCGTGCTGCGCCGCGCGGCCAGGCTCGAAGCCGCCAGTGGCTGGCGCGAGGCGATCCTGCGCTGGCAGGGGCGGGCTCGGCTGGTGCTGGTGCTGGCCTTCGCGCTCGCCTTCGTGTTCGGCTTCGGGGCTGCCGCCGGTGCGCTCGGTGACGGGACACGGCCGGTCAATGTGGTGTGGACGCTGGGCGGCCTGCTCGGCGTGCATCTGCTGAGCCTGCTGCTGTGGCTCGCCAGCCTGGTGCTGCAGGGGCGCGCGCAGGGTGACGCGCTGCACCATGGCGGCCTGCTCGGGCGCGCCTGGCTCGCCGTGACCGGCTGGCTCGACCGCAGCCGCGAGGCCGCCGACCTGCCGCTCGCGCTCGGCG
>NZ_AMXF01000364.1 GCF_000310225.1 Thauera phenylacetica B4P | reverse complement strand
CAGCCAACGGCGCCGCCAGCCTGCGCTTCGGCGCCGGCGCGGGGCTCGCGGTGGGCGCCTCGATGAGCGCCTCGATGAGTGCCGGGTTCGCCGCCGGAGGGGCACTCCAGGCCGGCGCCGACGCCGCCCTGCTGCCCGCCACCGCCTTCGCCGCGGGCGGCGGTGCGGGAGCGGGCCTGGGCATCGGCGCGGGCATGAGCCTGTCGGCCGGCAGCTCCGCGGAGACGGGGTTCTCGGCCCTGCGCAGCCAGGCCACCCCATCCACCCACAGCCTGTCGACCACCGCCCTGCTGCCCGAGGCGGTCGAGCTGCCGACCGGCGGCCCGGTGGTCGCCGGTGGCCGCATGAGCGGCGGCGGCAGCGGCGGCCTGCGCGCCGAGGTCGGCGCCGAGGCGGATTTCGTCATCGGGCCGCGCTAGCACCGTGGAGAAGCAGACATGCCGATCATGATCGAGGAAATGCAGGCCGAGGTCCGGCCCGAGCACGACGAGTCCGCACAGGAGACGCCGGCCGCCACGACGCTGCCGACGCCCGACGTCCTCGCCACGATCAGCGCGCAGCTGCGCCGCGAGCTGCGGGTGCGCGACGAGCGCCGCCAGCGCTGGCAGGCCGACTAGGAGCGCGACGATGAGCACCGAGACCTCCGTCAGCCGCTCCGCCGTCTATCGCGCACGCCCCACGCTGCGCCTGGCCGGGGAGGCGGACGAGCGCGCCTCCGAGCTGCTCGTCGAGATGTGCATCGCGGAATCCGAGGGCGGCATGAGCACCGCCGAGTTGCGCTTCTCCAACTGGGCGAGCACCACCGACGGCGGCGCCGAGGCGGCCTTCGAGGACGGCAGCCGGCTCGCGCTCGGCACCGCGATCAGCGTCCATGCCGGCGACGAAACCCAGCCGCGCGAGCTCTTCCGCGGCGTGGTCAGCGGGCTGGAGGCCGAGTTCGTGCAGGGTGGAGCGCCCGAGCTGGTCGTGCTCGCCGAGGACGCGCTCGGGCGCGCGCGCATGGCGCGCCGCACCCGGCTGTTCACCGACCGAAGCCCCGCCGACGTGGTGCGCGCGGTGGCGGGCGAGCTTGGCCTGCGCCCCGCCGTGCAGGGGCTGGACGCCCCGGTCGCCACCTGGGCCCAGCTCAACGAGAGCGATCTCGCCTTCCTGCGCCGCCTGCTCGGGCACTTCGACGCCGACCTGCAGATCGTCGGCGAGGAGTTGCAGGTGGCGCCGCGCGGCGAGGTGCGCCGCGGCGAGCTAGCGCTCGAGCTGCACGGCCAGCTCGCGCGGGCGCGCGTCGTCGCCGACCTGGCGCACCAGGTCACCCGCATCACCGTCGGCGGCTGGAACCCGGTCAATGGCAGCACGGTCGCCGGCGAAGCCACCGCCTGCACCCATGCCGGCCCCGGCTCCGGTACCCGCGGCGCCGACTGGCTGGCGCGCGCGCTCCAGGCCCGCAGCGAACACCTCGGCCACCTCGCCCTCGCCTCCGACGAGGAGGCGCGCGCCGTGGCCGCGGCCGCCTTCGACCAGCGCGCGCGCCGCTTCGTGCGCCTGGACGGCGTCGCCGAGGGCAACGCCCGGCTGCGCGTGGGCACGCACGTGGCGGTCAGCGGCCTGTCGCCGCGCTTCGACAACACCTACTACGTGGTCGAGGCGCGCCACCGCTACGACCTGCAGGCCGGCTACCGCACCGAGTTCGTCGGCGAGTGCGCCTGGCTGGGAGAGCGCTGATGGACCGCGCACACCCCTTCCTGCCCCCCGCCGGCTGGATGCAGTCGGCGATGCTGGCGCGGGTGGTCTCCATCGACGACCCCGAGGCGCGCGACCGCGTGCAGCTGCGGCTGTTCGCCCTCGACGGCGTCGACGACCAGGACGCGCCGCTGTGGGCGCGCGTCGTCTGCCCCTTCGCCGGCGACGAGCGCGGCGCCTTCTTCATGCCCGACGTGGGCGACGAGGTGCTGGTGGTGTTCCTGCAGGGCGACGCGCGCTATCCGCTCGTGCTCGGCGGGCTGTGGAACGGCAGCAGCGCCGCCCCCGCCGACCTCGGCAGCGAGGGCAACCGCTTCAAGCGCATCCGCTCGAAGAACGGCGTCGTGGTCACGCTCGACGACCGCCAGGGGCGTGAGAGCCTGGTGCTCGAGACCCCCGCGGGGCAGCGCGTCACCCTCGGCGACGGCCCGAGCACGATCACGGTCGAGGACGCCAACGGCAACCGCGTCGTCATGAACGGCAGCAGCATCGCCTTCACCGCCGCGGCCAAGCTCAGGATCGACGCGCCGCAGGTGGAGATCTGCGCCGGCATGGTCAAGGTGGACAGCGCGATCGCCGAGTTCTCCGGGATCGTCAAGTGCGAGATGGTGCAGACCACCGCGGTGGTGTCGACCAGCTACACGCCGGGAGCGGGAAACATATGGTGAACCATCCCCACGAGGTCCTGCTCGGGCCGCCACGCGATCTCGCCGCCTGGCCGGACCAGGGCAGCGGCGCGCCGGCGATCCTGCAGCGCAGCGATGACCGCTTCATCGAGGCGGTGCTCGCCGCCCTGCGCGACCCCGCAGGACGCGTCGCGCTGCGCGACGACCTCGCCCGCTCCGAAGCGCTCGCCACCGGCGTCGACAGCGCACGCCGCGCCAGCCATGGCCGCACCTTGTTCGACCGCCTGCGCGCCGCGAGCGGCCACCTCGGGCTGGCGGGCGCGC
>NZ_AMXF01000363.1 GCF_000310225.1 Thauera phenylacetica B4P | reverse complement strand
GCGGGCAGCGCGGCCAGGGCCGGGGGCGACGTCGCGCCCGCGCCCGTGGGCGGCGGCGCGGGCGGGCGGCGCAGGAAGCTGAGCGGGGCGGACATTCAGGCGGTCGGCAGGTTGATGTTGAGCAGCTGCGGGCGGGTGTATTCGAGCAGGCCCTCGAGGCCGAACTCGACCCCGAAGCCCGACATCTTGCAGCCGCCGAAGGGGCAGTGCGGCAAGACCTCGGCGTGGCCGTTGATCCACACCGTGCCGCACTCCAGGCGGTTCGCCACCGCGCGCGCGGCCTCCGGGTCGCCCGACCACACCGAGCCGCCGAGGCCGTTGGTGCTGGCGTTGGCCAGCCGCACCGCCTCGTCCACGTCGCGGTAGCGGATCACCGGCAGCACCGGGCCGAACTGCTCCTCGTCCACCAGCCGGGTGCCGTCGGCGATGTCGGCGACGAGGGTCGGCGGGTAGAAGTAGCCCTTCCCGGGGAGGGGTTCGCCGCCGCACAGGATGCGGGCGCCTGCGGCGCGCGCGTCCTCGACGAGCTCGCACACGCGCTCGAACTGGTCGCGGTTCTGGATCGGCCCGAAGCTCGTGCCCTCGTCGAGGCCGTTGCCCACCTTCTGCCGCGCGGCGATGGCCACCAGGTGGCGGCACATGTCCTCGTACTGCGACTCGTGCACATACAGGCGCTTGAGCGCGGCGCAGGTCTGTCCCATGTTGAGGAAGGCGCTGCCGAACACGCCCTCGGCGATCGCGCCGATGTCGGTTCCCGGCAGCACGATCCCGGCGTCGTTGCCGCCGAGCTCCAGGGTGAGCCGCTTCAGCGTGTCGGCGGCGTTGCGCATGATGTCCTGGCCGGTGCGCGTCGAGCCGGTGAACACGATCTTCTGGATGCCCGCATGGCCGGAGATCTCGCGCCCGAGCGCGCCGCCGCCGGCGACCGCATTCACCAGCCCGGGCGGCGCCACCTCGTCGATCAGCTCGACCAGGCGCAGGGTGTTGAGCGGGGTCAGCTCGGAGGGCTTGATCACCACCGCGTTGCCGGCACGCAGCGCGGGCATGATGTGCCACACCGCGATCATCAGCGGCCAGTTCCACGGCGTGATCGAGCCCACCACGCCGAGCGGGCGGCGGTGCAGCTCGATGCGCTTGCCCGGGCGGTCCTCGATGACCTCGACCGGCAGCTCGAGCGCGGCGGTGGCGCGCGTCCACGCCACCGCGCCGCCGACCTCCATGTGCGCGAGCGCGAGCGGCTTGCCCTGCTCGCGGACGATGATCTCGGCGAGCTCGGGCGCGTTCTGTTCGATGCGTGCGGCGATCGCTTCGAGCAAGGCGCGGCGCTCCGCGCAGGTGCTGTGCTGCCACTGCTCGAAGGCACGCCCGGCGGCCGCCACCGCCTCGTCGAGCTGCGCGGGGGAGGCGTTCGGGCACTCGGCGAAGGCCTCGCCGAGCGCGGGGTCGATGACCGGCAGGGTGCCGCGGTCGCCGGCGAGCTTGCGGCCGTCGATGACGAGGGAGGGCGTCTTGTTCATGGAACGGATCCTGGCAGGGGTTGGAGGGCGTGGTGACGGGCTCGAGGCGGCAGCGCCGACGCCGTCGCGGCCGGCATCCGGGAGGGAGGAGACCGGATGCCGGCCGGCGTCGAAGGTGCTCGGGCAGCAGGGCAGCGGCCGTCATCCCGGCGCGCCGAGCGTCGCGCGAGCGCATCCGTGATGCGGACGCTCCTTGCCTTGGGGACGGGCTTGCGGGTCCGCAGGCCGTGCCCTGCCTCCGTGGATGGGAAGACTAGCCGCGCGCTGTAAACCAGCTTTTCAGGATTTGTGCGGAATTGTGCGCAGTTGTAGCGCCCGCGGGGGATGCGGGCGGCTTCAGCGCGCCGCGCCTTCGACCACCGCGTCCACGTCCTGCGGGTCGAAGGCGCGCAGGGTCGCGATGCTGTCCTCGAACAGCGGCTGCAGCGCGCTGGCCTGGGCGCGCAGGTCGGCCGGCAGCGGCGTGCGCTCGAGCTCGCGGCAACGCGTGGAGAACGCGACCAGGCCGAGGTTCGCCGCCATGCCGACGAGCCGGTGCAGGCGCTCGCGTTGCAGCGCGGGGTCGGCGCTCGCGGCGAACTCGGCGAGCCCGGCGCGGCCCTGCTCGGCGAGCATGTCCATCATCGGCCGCAGGCGGTCGCCGCCGAGGCGGGCGAAGTGCGTGGCCAGCAGGCGCGTGTCGACCAGGGCGCTCGCCGGCACCTCCACAGGCGCGGATAGCGGGGGCTGCACGGGCTGTACGGGCGGCGCGCGCGGTTCGTGGAGGCTGCGGATCAGCTCGTCGAAGTCGAAGGGCTTGCCGACGACCGCGTCCACCCCGGCCTCGCGGTAACGCCCCACCTCGTCGGTGGTGATCGAGGCGGTGAGCGCGACGATGCGCACGCCGGCCTTGCGCGCGTCGGGATGGCGGCGGATGCGGCGTGCGACCTCCATGCCGTCGAGGTCCGGGAGGTGGATGTCGAGCAGGATCGTGTCGAAGGCCTCGCGCTCGTGGAGCTCGAGCGCGCCGTAGCCGTCGACCGCGAAGCGCGCGCTGTGCCCCTCGTCCTCGAGCAGCGTGCCGACGATGCTGCGGTTCAGCTCCACGTCCTCCACCACCAGCACGCGCAGGCTCGCCTGGCGGCGGGCGCCGTGCGGCCGCGGCGAGGCCTGCGGCGCCGGGGCCGCGCGCGGGTA
>NZ_AMXF01000362.1 GCF_000310225.1 Thauera phenylacetica B4P | reverse complement strand
TGCGCGTGCCGCCCGCCCGCGGGCGGGGGCGTGCGCGTGCGCGAGTCGAGGGGGCCGGGCGCGCACGCGCCGGCAGCCCCGATGGCTCAGTTGCCGTAGATGTCCATCGGGAAGTACTTCTTCTGGATCGCGTCGTATTTGCCGTTGGCGCGGATGGCGGCGATCGCCCGGTCGAGCTTCTCGGTGAGCTCCTTGTCGCGCTTGCGCACCGCGATGCCGATGCCTTCGCCGATCACCCCCTTCTCCTCGGCGTTCTTGCCGAACAGGCGCTCTCCCGCCACATCGTAGCCCTCGCCCTCCGGCTTGGTCAGAAACCCGCCCCAGGCCTCGAGGTAGTCCGAGAAGGCCGCGTCCATGCGGCCGGACCTGAGGTCGAGGTAGGCCTCGTCCTGCTTCGCGTAGCGCACGATCTCCGGACCCTTGCCGTCCCAGTAGCGGGTGGCGTAGTTGTCCGCCACCGTGCCCCGCTGCACGCCGACCTTCTTGCCGGTGAGCGACTGGAGGTCGGGCTGCAGGGGCGAGCCCTTCTTCGCGATCAGCGCCAGTGGCGAAGCGTAGTACTTCTGCGTGAAGTCCACCTTGGCCTTGCGCTCCTCGGTGATCGACATGGAGGCGAGGATGGCATCGAACTTGCGCGAGACCAGGGCCGGGATCATGCCGTCCCAGTCCTGCTTGACCCAGGTGCACTTCGCCTTCATCTCCTCGCACAGCGCATTGCCGATGTCGATGTCGAAGCCCTGCAGCGAGCCGTCGGCCGCGATGATGTTGAAGGGGGGGAAAGCGCCTTCGGAAGCCAGCCGGATCTCGTTCCAGTCCTTGGCGTAACTCGTGCTGGCGGTGAGGGCGAGCAGGGCGCACAGCAGGGCGGTCTTTTTCATTCGGGTTCTCCTCGTTCGTGTGGGTCGGCTTCTGTTCGTGATCTGGCCTGTGGCCTCCGGAGCGGCGCAGGGCCTCTGCCGGCCGGAAGAGGGACGCATGGTGGCAAAGGGAGGCCGCCCCCTCAAGCGCTTTCGCGGATTCATATTGCACTGCACTGTCCGGCCTGTGGATCCGGCTGGAGTGCAGGGAGAGCCCAGCATTGGCGCGGGAATCCATCCGCCGAGGAGGCGGGGCGCAAGCCGGGGCCAGCCTTGCGGGCGCGCAAAAATGACAGCAAATGTCGCAAACCCGCAAGGCAGTCACCCGTGCGGAGAGGCTTGGGGCGACACCCCGACGCGGCGGCGCCGGGCCGAGCGGCCGGAGCGGTGGCGCCGCGTTCCTCGCCGCCACCGAATCCGACGCACTGCACTGCAACAATTTGCGCCGCGAGATGGTTACCATGTGCGTCGGCCCGGACGCGGGCGTGGAGGGGACCCCCGAGACGCGCCGACGCCTGAATGATTTTCCGCCCAGCCCCGAAGCGCGTCCGTCACGGCGCGGGGCTCCGCCATTTCTCGCAAGGGAGCACGCATCGATGTCGAAACACGCCAGTCCGCCGGATCTGCCGGTGCAGTTCGAGCCGGAGTTCATCACCGGCGTCCGCGAGATCTTCGAGGAGAAGATCGCCTTCAACGCGCTGCTCGGCCTGCAGATCGACGACATCGGCGGCGAGCGCGTGCACGGGCGCATCGCGATGCGACCCGAGCTCGTCGGCCATTTCGTTCATAACCGCATCCACGGCGGCGTGATCGCGGCCTGCCTCGATGCCATGGGCGGCCTCGCGGTGATGGCCGCGATCGGTGCCCGCCACCTCGACGAGCCGCCCTTCCAGCGCCTGCACCGCTTCTCCAAGCTCGGCACCATCGACCTGCGCATCGACTACCTGCGCCCCGGTATCGGCGAGTCCTTCCGCATGGAGGCCGAGGTCCTGCGCCTGGGCTCGCGCGTGGCATCGACGCGGATGAGCTTCCTCGACGCCTACGACAAGCTGCTCGCCACCGGCTCGGCGGCGTACATCGTCTCGTGAGCGCGGGATGAGCGTCGAGTTGCAGGCCGCCGGACGCGGCAATCTCTTCTCCGCGCTGCCCCCGCCCGCGGGCGCAGAGGTCTTCCAGACGCTGTTCGCCGATCCGGCCTGCCGGGTCGAGCGCATCGTCTCGCACGGCCACGCCAGCGCGCCCGGCGACTGGTACGACCAGGACGGCGACGAGTGGGTGCTGCTGCTGGCGGGCGCCGCGGCGCTGCGCTTCGAGGGCGGCGACGAGGTGGAATTGAGGGCGGGCGACTGGATCACCATCCCGGCGCATCGCCGCCACCGCGTCGAGGCAACCTCGACGGACGCGCTGTGGCTGGCGGTGCACTGCGCGCCGGCGGCCTGACGCCGCTCCGCGCACCCCCGGAGACGCCGCCGCTCAGCGCTCGAGTGCCTTCGCGACCGCCGCGATCGGCGCCGCGGTGACCGAGCTCGGCTGCTGGAAGGGATTGCCCTGGATCAGCACGATGGCTGCGGTGGGGGCCGCGGCGAGGGCGAACAGCAGCACCGCCGCGAAGGCTGCGCGCGGCCGTTCGAGGTGGGCCATGGCCACCGACACCAGGGTCAGGAAGCCCAGGAAGGCCATGCCCAGCCACTTCAGCGGGTTGACGTGGGTCTGGCTGAGCGCCACGCGCAGGTCGTGATCGGCGCGGATGTCGCTGGCCTTGCGCAGCAGCAGGGCCTGCACGTTGGTGCCGGCGGCGTCGGCGACCGCCGGGGCGGCGAGCAGCGCCAGCAGCGCATCGGCGCGGGCGAGCACCTCCGGCGCCTCGCGGCGGCGTGCGAGCTCGGTCCATTCGGCGGCGCTGGCGCGGGCGTAGCCGGCC
>NZ_AMXF01000361.1 GCF_000310225.1 Thauera phenylacetica B4P | reverse complement strand
TCGGCGCCGGAGGCGAGCCGGGTGCGCAGGCGGCTCTTGGTGCGGGCGTTGAAGTCGAGCTCGAGCACCTCGCGCGCCGGCAGGTCGCCGTCGTACAGGGACTCGATCAGCAGCACCGCGGGCGCGGGCGTCGGCATCACGAGGTCGGCGAGAAGGTCCTTGGTCATCGGCATGGTCGGTGAACTCCAGGGCTTGGGCAAAGGGCGTGGCACGCGAGCGGCGACCGCGCCCTAGAACAGGAAATAGCGCTGCGCCAGCGGCAGCTCGGTGGCGGGCTCGCAGCTCAGGTGCTCGCCGTCGGCGCGCACGACGTAGGTCTCGGGGTCGACCTCGATCTCGGGCGTTGCGTCATTCAACACCATGTCGGCCTTGGTCACCCTGCGGCAGCCCTTCACCGCCACCAGCGGCTTCTGCAGCCCGAGCGCGGCGACCGCGGCGTTGTGCAGCGCGGCCTGCGACACGAAGGTCACCGCGCATTTGAGCGCGCGCCCGTAGCTACCGAACATCGGCCGCCAATGCACCGGCTGCGGGGTCGGGATGGAGGCGTTGGGGTCGCCCATCGCCGCCGCCGCGATCATGCCGCCCTTGATCACCAGGCTGGGCTTGACGCCGAAGAAGGCCGGCCGCCACAGCACCAGGTCGGCGAGCTTGCCCGGCTCGATCGAGCCCACCTCGTGGGCGATGCCGTGGGTGATCGCCGGGTTGATGGTGTATTTGGCGATGTAGCGCTTGACGCGGAAGTTGTCGTTGGCGGTGCTGTCCTCGACCACCGCGACCGCGTCGGGCACCGCCGCGGCGGCGCTGCGCCGGGGCGCCAGCCAGGCGCGCTGCAGCTTCATCTTGTGCGCGGTCTGCCAGGTGCGGATCACCACCTCGCCGACCCGGCCCATCGCCTGCGAGTCCGACGACATCATCGAGAACGCGCCGCTGTCGTGCAGGATGTCCTCGGCGGCGATGGTCTCGCGGCGGATGCGCGACTCGGCGAAGGCCACGTCCTCGGCGATCGAGGGGTCGAGGTGGTGGCACACCATC
Organism: Thauera phenylacetica B4P; assembly: GCF_000310225.1. Classification (GTDB taxonomy): domain Bacteria; phylum Pseudomonadota; class Gammaproteobacteria; order Burkholderiales; family Rhodocyclaceae; genus Thauera; species Thauera phenylacetica. The sequence goes on along the minus strand of NZ_AMXF01000361.1, from coordinate 1,768 downwards.
AGCATGTCGAGGTGCTCGTCGATGGTGTTGACCGTGTACGGCCGTGTCGGGTTGGTCGAGGACGGCAGCACGTTGGGCCGGCTGATGGCTCGGATGATGTCCGGCGCATGGCCGCCGCCCGCGCCCTCGGTGTGGAAGGTGTGGATGGTGCGATCCTTGAACGCCGCCAGCGTGGTCTCGACGAAGCCCGACTCGTTGAGCGTGTCGGTGTGGATGGCGACCTGGATGTCCATCTGCTCGGCCACCGTCAGGCAGTTGTCGATCGCAGCCGGCGTCGTGCCCCAGTCCTCGTGCAGCTTGAGGCCGATCACCCCGGCCTGCACCTGCTCCTTCAGCGGCGCGGGCAGGCTGGCGTTGCCCTTGCCGAAGAAGCCGAGGTTCATCGGGAAGGCCTCGGCTGCCTCCAGCATGCGGTGGATGTGCCACGGCCCCGGCGTGCAGGTGGTGGCGAAGGTGCCGGTCGCCGGCCCGGTGCCGCCGCCGAGCATGGTGGTGACGCCCGAGCTCAGCGCCTCCTCGATCTGCTGCGGGCAGATCCAGTGGATGTGGCTGTCGATGCCGCCCGCGGTGAGGATCATGCCCTCGCCGGCGATCACCTCGGTGCCGGCGCCGATCGGGATCGTCACCCCGGGCTGGATGTCCGGGTTGCCGCCCTTGCCGATCTTCCAGATGCGGCCGTCCTTGAGGCCCACATCGGCCTTCACGATGCCCGCCACCGCGTCGATGATCAGCGCGTTGGTGACGATGGTGTCGGCCACGTCGGCCGAGACGCCCTGGCCCTGGCCCATGCCGTCGCGGATCACCTTGCCGCCGCCGAACTTCACCTCCTCGCCATAGATCGTGAAGTCGTGCTCGACCTCGACCACCAGCGCGGTGTCGGCGAGCCGCAGCCGGTCGCCCACCGTGGGGCCGAACATCTCCGCGTACGCGCGGCGCGAGATCTTCGCCATCACAGGCCTCCTTCGCCGCGGTGCGCGGCGGGCGCGTTCGCCGGCTCGTCCAGCCGCCCCATGACGAGGCCGTTGAAGCCATACACCTCGCGCTCGCCCGCCAGCGCCACGAGCTCGACGGTGCGCCACTGCCCGGGCTCGAAGCGCACCGCCGTGCCGGCGGCGATGTTGAGGCGGAAACCGCGCGCCGCCGCGCGGTCGAAGTCGAGCGCAGTGTTGGTCTCGGCGAAGTGGTAGTGCGAGCCGACCTGGATCGGGCGGTCGCCCGTGTTGCTCACCACCAGCGTGCGCGTGGCGCGGCCGACGGCGAGTTCGATGTCGCCATCGGCGACGAGGAGTTCTCCGGGGATCATCGACCTGCTCCTCACACGATCGGGTTGTGCACGGTCACCAGCTTGGTGCCGTCGGGAAACGTCGCCTCGACCTGGATGTCGGGGATCATCTCGGCGACGCCTTCCATCACGTCGGCGCGCGTCAGCAGGGTCGCGCCGAAGCTCATCAGCTCCGCCACCGTCCGGCCGTCGCGCGCGCCTTCGAGGATCGCGCAGCTGATCAGCGCCACCGCCTCTGGGTAGTTCAGCAGCAGGCCGCGCGCGCGCCGGCGCTCGGCGAGCAGGCCGGCGGTAAACACCAGCAGCTTGTCCTTCTCGCGTGGGCTCAGTTCCATCGTCTTCCTCCGTGGCGGCGCGGTGCCGCCCATGGCTCCTCAGGTGTTCCAGATCCGCGGCGTGTGCGCCGCCCGCCCCGCCACCGCCGGGCGCGCCGCTGCCCACAGGCGGGCGAACCACTGCCGGCCGGGCTCGCAGGCCGGCCCCAGC
>NZ_AMXF01000360.1 GCF_000310225.1 Thauera phenylacetica B4P | reverse complement strand
GACCTCCGGGCCGGTCTCGCCGGCCGCCAGGCGCAGCGCGCCGGCAAACGCGATCATCGCGCCGTTGTCGGTGCACAGCGCCGGCTCGGGGTAATGCACGCGGCCGCCGCGGCGCGCGAGCGCGGCATCCAGCGTGGCGCGCAGGCAGCGGTTGGCGCCCACGCCGCCGGCCACCACCAGGGTCTTGAGCCCCACCTTCTTCAGCGCCGCGAGCGACTTCGCGCACAACACCTCGACCACCGCCTGCTGGAACTCGGCGGCGAGGTCGACCATGCGCGCCGGGTCCCAGTCGGGCGCCGACACCACGTTGAGCACCGCGGTCTTGAGGCCGCTGAAGCTGAAGTCGAGGTCGCCCGAGTGCAGCATCGGGCGCGGCAGTCGGAAGCGCCCGGGCACGCCGGATTCGGCGAGCTGCGCCAGCTGCGGTCCGCCCGGATAGCCCAGGCCGAGCAGCTTGGCGGTCTTGTCGAAGGCCTCGCCGGCGGCGTCATCCACGGATTCGCCAAGCAGCGCGTAGTCGCCCACCCCGCGCACCCGCATCAGCTGGGTGTGGCCGCCCGAGACCAGCAGCGCGACGAAGGGGAAGGCGGGCGGATCGACCGACAGCAGCGGCGACAGCAGGTGGCCTTCGAGGTGATGCACCGGCAGCGCCGGGATCCCGCGCGCCATCGCGAAGGACTCCGCCACGCTCGCCCCCACCAGCAGCGCGCCGGCGAGCCCGGGCCCGCTGGTGTAGGCCACGGCGTCGATGTCCGCGGCGGCCAGGCCGGCCTCGGCCAGGGTCTGGCGCAGCAGCAGCGGCAGGCGGCGGATGTGGTCGCGCGAGGCGAGCTCGGGCACCACCCCGCCATAGGCCGCGTGCAAGTCGATCTGCGAGTGCAGGCAGTGCGCGCGCAGGCCGGCCTCGGTGTCGTAGATCGCCACGCCGGTCTCGTCGCAGGAGGTTTCGATGCCGAGCACTTTCATCGGGTTGCATCCGTTTGATTCGGTGTCGCATTTTAACCTGCCACCACCACCGCAGGCGATCGGCGGCCTTGCCATCGACGGTCGGCTGGTTTATATTCGCGGTCTTTCTGCCCACCAGACACCCAAGGAAGTCCGCAATGCCCGGTATCCGCGTCAAGGAAAACGAGCCGTTTGAAGTTGCGATCCGCCGCTTCAAGCGCACCATCGAGAAGACCGGTGTGCTGACCGAACTGCGCTCGCGCGAGTTCTACGAAAAGCCCACCGCCGAGCGCAAGCGCAAGCTGGCCGCCGCAGTCAAGCGCAACCACAAGCGCCTGCGCAGCCAGACGCTGCCGCCGAAGCTCTACTGATTCGGTACGCGCCCCGCGCTCGCGGGGCGTCCATGCCCGCCCTCGCGGGCGATCACACGCCGGCCCGGGGTCGCTCGACCCTCGCCCGGCGTGCTGCTTTTACACGAACACCCGTCGTCCGTGAATGCGGACGGGACGGGCGTTTGCTTTTTCGCGCGCGATGATCCCACAGTCCTTCGTCCAGGAACTGCTTTCCCGCGTCGACATCGTCGACGTCATCGAACGCTACGTCCCGCTCAAGAAGAGCGGCGCCAACTACTTCGCCTGCTGCCCCTTCCACGGCGAGAAGTCCGCGTCGTTCTCCGTCAGCCCGTCCAAGCAGTTCTATCACTGCTTCGGTTGCGGCGTGCACGGCAGCGCGGTCGGCTTCCTGATGGAGTACAGCGGGCTGGGCTTCGTCGACGCGATCAAGGAGCTCGCCGCGCAGGTCGGCCTGCAGGTGCCCGACGACGGCCGCAGCGCGGCGCCGGCGCACGACGACACCAGCGAGCGGCTCTACGAGGCGATGGCGGTGGCGGCGCGCTTCTACCGCGACCAGCTCAAGCCCTCGCGCCCGGCCATCGACTACCTCAAGCGCCGCGGCCTGTCGGGCGAGGTCGCCGCGCGCTTCGGCCTCGGCTACGCCCCCGACGAGTGGCAGGCGCTGGAGAAGGCCTTCCCCGACTACCAGGCCAGGACGCTCGCCGACGCCGGCCTGGTCATCGACAACGAGCAGGGGCGGCGCTACGACCGCTTCCGCAACCGCATCATCTTCCCGATCCACGACCGCCGCGGGCGCATCATCGCCTTCGGCGGGCGCGTGCTCGACAAGGGCGAGCCCAAGTACCTGAACTCGCCCGAGACCTCGCTCTTCGAGAAGGGGCGCGAGCTCTACGGCCTCTTCCTGGCGCAGAAGGCGATCCGCGACGCCGGCTTCGCGGTCGTGGTCGAGGGCTACATGGACGTGGTCGCGCTCGCCCAGTTCGCCATCGAGAACGCGGTCGCCACGCTCGGCACCGCGACCACGCCCCAGCACATCCACACCCTGCTGCGCCAGACCGACCGCATCGTGTTCTGCTTCGACGGCGACGCCGCCGGCCGCCGCGCCGCCTGGCGCGCGCTCGAGAACGCGCTCGAGTCCCTGCGCGACGACGCCACGCTCGCCTTCCTCTTCCTGCCCGCCGAGCACGACCCGGACTCCTTCGTGCGCGCCGAGGGCGCCGAGGCCTTCCGCAAGGCCGCGCTCGCCGCCACCCCGCTGGGCAGCTTCCTGATCCAGGAGCTGTCCGGCCGCCATCCGCTCGACAGCGCCGAGGGCCGCGCCGCCTTCGTGCACGAGGCGGCGCCGCTGGTCACCCGCATCGCCGCGCCGCTGCTGAAGCTGCAGGTGGTGAAGGCGGTGGCCGAGACCGCGGGCATGACCCAGGGCGAGGTGGAATACGCCTTCGAGCAGCTCGCCGCCAGCGCACCGCGCCGGCGCGGCGCCGAGGCGCCCGCCCCTGCGCGCGCAGCCGCCG
>NZ_AMXF01000359.1 GCF_000310225.1 Thauera phenylacetica B4P | reverse complement strand
CCCCCCCCCCGCCGACAGCCCGGCCACCGCGACCGCGCCGCGGTCGACCGGATAGAGCAGGCAGGCCTGGTCGATCGCGGCGATCAGGGTCGCCGCCTCGGCCTCGGCGCGGCGGCTGCGCGTGTCGTACCAGTTCCAGCAGCCCTGCGGGTTGGCGGCCAGGTCCTGCTCGGGGTACAGCACCAGGAAGCGCTCGCGCGAGGCGAGCCGGTCGATGCGCGTGCTGCGCGCGAAGGCCGCCGCGTTCTGGCCGCAGCCGTGCAGCATCACCAGCAGCGGCAGGCGCTCGCTGCTGCGCACGCCGGCCGGGCGAAACAGCCGGAAGCGCCGCAGCCCCCCCGGCCCGATCGCCTGGCCGGTGATCCAGTCGCCGGTCGACGCCGGCAGGCGATAGGGCGCGGACATCGCCTCGACACCCCGCGCCGCAGCCTTGCCGGCGGCATTCGCGCCGGCACGGATCGCGCGCCGGGTCATGGCGGTGGTGGCGCGCTCGATGGCGCGCAGCAGGGGCGAGGGGCGGACGCGGCGGCTCATGCGCGAAGGGTCGCACACCCGCCCGCAAAAAAGCGCCGATCCTGTCGGATAAATTTACAGTATCGACCCATATACCCCCTCATCTATCTGATTTTATTGAAAACCTAAATCGGGCACATTTTGTGCTTTGAATGGGCAGCGACAAGTGGAGGCGGTGCGCCTCACCGCGCCTGTCGTATTCCCACGCACCCGCCGTGGACACCGAAAAAGGAGATCGATCATGAGAACACCCTGTCCGGACCAGGCGGGCCGCCGGCTTCGCCACGCGAACACCCTGCTGTGTGCCGCCGCCTTGTGCGCGCTGGCGACCGCACCCGCACATGCGACGCTGATCAACTACCAGAACTTCGACAACCTCTCGGCGTTCACCCTCAATGGGGCAACGGCGGGCATCAACACCGGCGGCCAGGGTGTCGTCGGTCCCAGTGGAGCGCGCGTGCTGCGGCTCACGAATACCACGGGCCAGAGCGGCAGCGCCTTCCTGACCAGCCCGTTCTCGCTGGCCGCGGACGCCTCCTTCAGCAGCTATTTCGAGTTCCAGTTCACCAACCAGATCAACGGCGGCGCCGACGGCATCGTGTTCACCGTGCAGAAGGTGGCCAACACCGCGGGCGGCTCGGGCGGCGGCATCGGCTACCAGGGCCTGAGCCCCAGCATCGGCGTCGAGTTCGACAACTGGAACAACGGCGCAGGGGACGGCAACAACGCCAACCACGCCGGCATCGACGTGAATGGGAACGTGAACTCGGTGGTGCGCGCCGACACCCTTCCTGCACAGCTCGACAGCGGCTCCGTCTTCCACTCCTGGGTCGATTACAACGGCGCGACGGACGAGCTCGAGGTCCGCCTCGCGCTCACCGACACCCGCCCCACCGCTGCCCTGATGAGCTACACGGTCGACCTCGTGACCCTGCTCGGCACCACCGACGCGTTCATCGGCTTCACCTCCGGCACCGGCGCCGCGGGCGCCTATCACGACATCCGGCGCTGGGTATTTACCGGCGAGTTCAACCCGATCGTCGACCCCGACGACCCCGTGGATCCGGGCACCGTCCCCGAGCCCGGCTCGCTCGCGCTGCTGTCGCTCGGCCTGCTCGGCGTGTTCGGCGGCCTGCGCCGCCGCGCCTTGGCAACCTGAACGGTCCTGCGCCTGCAGGCGGCGGCGAGGCACCGTCGCCTGCCGTACTCAACCGCCCCCGCCGCGCTCCTCGCGCGCCACCGCGGCCAGCTCGCGCAGGTACCAGGCCGCGTAGCCGTAGCCGGCGAGGGCGACGAGCGCGGAGTAGAGCAGCTCGCCTTCGAGCGAATGGCCTGCGAGCATGTTGGTGACGACGACGAAGCTCAGGTAGAGCGCGGCGACCATGCCGCCGAAGATGCGGATGAGCGCGAAGGTCTTGCGCTGCTTGAGGGTGGGCTGGGCCATGGGGAGTCGGGGCGGGACGAGGAGACAGGCGGCAGGGTAGCCGATTCCGGCCCGGCTGGCATCGCCGGCGGGCGCTCGGCTCGGGCAAGCGCACGAAGCTCGTGGGGGAGCGCAGCGCCCGGAGCAAAGGATGCTGGCCTCGGCTGGCGGCGCGCCGGATAATGCGACGCACCCAGCCCTCTTCCCGCGCGAGGATCTCTGCGATGCACGCTCCGGCCCCCGGCCGGCCCGGGACCGCGCCCGCCGCGCGCTCCCCAGCCCTGGCGCTGTCGCCCGCCCTGCTCTTCCTGCTCGTCTTCGTCGAGGGCTTCGTCTCGCTCGGCGCCGAGATCCTCGCGCTGCGCCGGCTGGTGCCGCACGTGGGCAGCGCGATCACGGTCACCGCGCCGACGATCGCCTTCTTCCTGCTCGCGCTGGCGCTCGGCTACCAGGCCGGCGGGCGCGTGGCGGACGACTACCTCGCGCGCGTGCGGCGCAACTTCCTGCTCGCCGCCGCGCTGATCGCGCTCGGGCTGGCGGGCCCAGTGGTGGAGCTGGCCTTCGCGCACCTGCAGCCGGCGCCGGTGGCCTGGGCGGTGGTGGTGTGCGGCGTACTGTGCCCGGTGGCCTGGCTGCTCGGGCAGACCGTGCCCATCCTCACCAACCTGCTGCGCCACGAGCGCGTCGGCGCGCGCAGCGGGGCGGCGCTGTACTGGTCCACGCTGGGATCCTTCCTGGGCGCGCTGACGCTGTCGATGGGGGTGATGCAGTGGCTGGGGGTGGGCGCCGCGGTGCTGGTGTGCACCGGCCTCCTGCTCGCGGCGGTGCCGGCGCTCGGCGGCGTCGCCGGGGGGCAGAGGCCGGCGGCCGCGGCGGCGCTC
>NZ_AMXF01000358.1 GCF_000310225.1 Thauera phenylacetica B4P | reverse complement strand
GACGCCGGCGCCCGCGATCGCGCCACCGCCGACGCGCAGCGCGAGGCGGCCCGCACGCGTGTCGGGCAGCAGGCGGGCGAGGCCCAGGCCGGCCAGGTGCAGCGCCGCGGTGGCGAGCGCGAAGCCTGCGGTGTAGGCGAGGGCCGGGCCCGCGCCCATCTCGGCGTGGTGCGCGTGACCGTGGAAGAGCGCGAAGGCCGCCACCAGCGGCAGCGCCGCCGCAAGCGGAAGGCGGGCGAGGCGGGCGATCAGCACGCCGAGGACCAGCACCGACGTGGCGATGGCAGCCTCCACCGCGGGCAGGGCGATGCCGGCGGCGGACAGGGCGGCGCCGGCGAGCATCGCGAGCACGAAGCCGGTCGGCAGCATCCAGCGCGCGTCGCCGGGCTGGCGGGCGGCGAAGAGCCCCACCGCGAGCATCGCGAGCAGATGGTCGAGCCCGCCGAGCGGGTGCGCGAGGCCGCTGGCGAGGCTGGCCGCGCCATGGTCGGGGTGGGCGAGCGCCGGCGCTGCGGCGAGGGCGAACACGAGGGCCAGCGCGGGCGGGGCGAGGTGGCGGCGGAGGGCTTGCATGGGGGAGATTCCTTGACGGAGTGGATGCGGAGGAGCGGCTTGGGCGAGACGATCGCAAAGAAAGCTAACAAGTTGCGTGCCAGCCGCTCGGCTGCGCGCGCCTTGCCCGTCCGGCGCGGGATTGGCGAGGTGGTCGGTGCAAAGGCCTCTTGCGCATCGTGGGTCGAACCGAAATGCTCCTGACCGCCTCACGCCTCACGCCTCACGCCTCACGCCTCACGCCTCACGCCTCACGCCTCACGCCTCACGCCTCACGCCTCAGGCAGCGTCAGCACCAGCCGTGCGCCGCCCTCGGGCCGGTTCTCGGCGGCGAGCGTGCCGCCGTGGCGCTCGACGATGCCGTAGCTGATCGACAGCCCGAGGCCGGTGCCCTTGCCGACCGGCTTGGTGGTGAAGAAGGGGTCGAAGATGCGGCCGAGGATCTCCGCGGGGACTCCGGGGCCGTTGTCGTCGAAGCACATCCGCACGCGGCCCGCGTCGAGGCTGGCGGAGATCCGCAGCGTGGGCGGGGCCTCGCCCGCGCTGGCGGCGTCGCGCGCGTTCTCGATCAGGTTCGTCACCACCTGCTGGATGCGGCCGGGCGAGCCGCGCAGCGCGATCCGCGGCGGCAGCGCGAGCTCGACGCGGAAGTCCTCGCGCGCGGTCTTGCACACCCAGCGCACCGCACGCTCGACCACCTCCACCAGGTCGAAGTCCTCCACCTCGTCGCGGTCCATCGCCGAGAAGCGCTTGAGCCCGTCGACGATGGCGCGCGTGCGCTCGGCACCTTCGATCGTGCCCTCGATCAGCGAGGGCAGGTCGTCGAGGATGCGGTCGATGCGCAGGCTGCGGCGCGCGGCCTCGACCTCCTCGGCGTCCGCGCCGCGGTGGATGGTCCCCAGGTAGCCGGCGAGCCGGCCGGCATAGCGCTGCAGCGCATGCACGTTGCCGAGCACGAAGCTGATCGGGTTGTTGAGCTCGTGCGCCACCCCGGCGACGAGGCGGCCGAGCGAGGCCATCTTCTCGGCGTGCAGCAGCTGCTGCTGGGTGCGCTTGAGATCCTCGTGCGCCTCGTGCAGGGCCTGGTAGGCGCGGCGCAGCTCGCCCACCGGGCGGCCGGTCATCACCATGCCGAGCGACTTGCCGACCGCGTTGAAGCGCGGCGTGCAGTTCAGCGACACCGGCACCGCGCTGCCGTCGCGGGCGCGCAGCGGCAGCTCGCAGTCGTGCACCTCCTTCGCCCCCTGGCCGAACAGGCGGCGGCGCGCCTCCTCGGCCGCGAGCGGGTCGACGAAGAGCTCGAACAGGCTGGTGCCGCGCAAGGCGTCGACGCCGCGCCCGCAGAAGGCCTCGAGCGAGCGGTTGGCGTCCTGGATGATGCCGTGGCGGTCGCACACCAGCATGATGTCGGACATCGAGGTCAGCACCGACAGGATGAACTGCTGCGACTCCTCGAGCTTGGCGTTCTTCTGCTCGAGCGCGACCTCGTACTGGAGCAGGTCCGAGTAGACCTGATCCATCTTGTCGATGACCTCCATCCACACGTCCTCGCTCACGCCGACGATCTCGCCGGGGTGGGCGGTGTGGCGCAGGGCGTCGTCGGAAGGAGGGCTCATCGGCGGCGGTCCTCGGCTCAATGCACGGTGCACGCCATGCACGGGTCGAAGGAGCGCACCACGTGCTGGACCGCGAGCGGCACGCGTTCGTCCTCGCCCACCGGGGTGCCGACGAGCGCCTGCTCGAGCGCACCGGGCTGGCCGCCGGCGTCGCGCGGCGAGAAGTTCCAGGTCGTCGGGGCGACGATCTGGTAGTTGGCGATCACGCCCTTGCGCACCACCAGCCAGTGGCCGAGCGTGCCGCGCGCGGCCTCGACCAGGCCCGTCGCCTGCGCCTCGGCCGGCATCGCGCCGTGCCTGCAGAAGGGCTCGCCGGGCACGATCGCCTGCACCCACGCCTCCATGGCCGGCAGCACGCGGGCGAACTCGAGCGCGCGCGCGACCACCCGGGAGAGCACGTTGCCGCCGCCGCGTGCGACCAGGTCGCGCACCAGCGCATGGCCGTCGACCACCTGCCGGGCGAGCGCGCCGCACTCGAAGGCCTCGCCGCCGAGCCGCGGCGCCTTGCACCACGAGTAGGCGCCATCCTTGTCGGCGAGCGGTTCCGTGCGGCCCTCGAAGGGATGCAGCGCGGGGCCGTCGGGCAGCCAGGCGTGGCGGCCGTCCTCGCGGATCGCGGCCGGGTCGAACGCCTCCACGGCGGCGCTGCCCGCCCG
>NZ_AMXF01000357.1 GCF_000310225.1 Thauera phenylacetica B4P | reverse complement strand
CCACGTGCGCGCGGGCCGCCCGCCGCCCCGCCTGCCGCAGGTCGACCCCGACGCCATCGAGTCGCGCCGCGCCTCGCTGCCGCGCGCGCAGCAGGACGTCCGCCTCGCCGCGCGCGCGGCGCTGAACCTCAACCTGGGCCTCGACCTGCCATGAGATCGGAGTCCGCTTATGTGGGCGTGAACACCGCCCGGCACGCTCGATAAAAGGAGACCAGCCATGCCCGAGTACCTTGCTCCCGGCGTCTATGTCGAGGAAACCAGCTTCCGCGCCAAGTCCATCGAGGGCGTGGGCACCAGCACCACCGCCTTCGTCGGTCCGACGCGCAAGGGCCCCTTCCGTGTCGACGCCAACGACCAGGAGGTGCCCGAGCTGCTGACCAGCTTCGGCGATTTCGAACGCATCTACGGCGGCATCGGGGACTTCGGCTTCAGCCCGGCCACCAACTACCTCGCGCACGCCGTGCGCGCCTTCTTCAACGAGGGCGGCTCCCGCCTCTACGTTTCGCGGGTCGTGGGCAGCGGCGCGGCGACGGCCTCCGGCGCGGTCACCGCGGAAGGCACCGCCGCCGCGGACGCGGTGGCCTTCGTGGCGCGCTTCCCGGGCGCGATCGGCAACGGCCGCGTCGTGGTGCGCGAGGTGCTCGCCCCGGCGGCGCTCACCGCCATGAACAACGCCCCCGCAGGCAGCCTGTTGCTCACCGGCAGCGGCGCGGCGGCGGCCTGGCACCTCAAGGTCGGCGCCACCTGGCACCCGGCGGGCAGCCCCGCGGACGCCGCCGAGGACGCCGCCACCCTCGCCGCCGCCACGCCGCGAATCGCCACGCTGCTGGTGGTGGCGATCGACGGCGACGGCGAGGACCTCAGCCACGAAGGCCTCGGCTTCGACCGCAGCCATCCCGCCTGGGTGGGCCACGTGATGGCGGCCGAGCCCGGCCGGCGCGCCGACCACCTGCAGAACCTCTATGCGATCGCCGTCGGCGCCAACGTCGGCGCGCTGGCGCTGCGCGAGGCGCTCTTCGCCGGCGCCGGCGTCAATGCCGCGGGCGAGCTCGAGCGCAGCTTCGCGCTCTCCGGCGGCAGCGACGGCGCGGCACCGGGCACGGCCGCCTACGCGCTCGCGCTCGGCGAGCTCGCCGGGCTGGAGGACATCTCGATCGTCGCGGCGCCGGGCAGCTCGGCCTACCCCGACGCGCAGGCGGTCGCCAACCTGCTGATCTCGCATGCCGAGGCGCGCCGCGCCTATCGCATCGCCGTGCTCGACCTGCCCCCCGACCAGCTGCCGGGCGAGGCACGCACGCTGCGCGGCCTCATCGACTCGCGCTACGCCGCGGTGTACTACCCCTGGGTCGTCGTCTCGAACCCGCTCGCCCGTCCGGGCCGCGAGGACATCCCGCGCGAGCTCGCGCTGCCGCCCTCGGGCTTCGTGTGCGGCATCTACGCCCGCAACGACGTCGAGCGCGGGGTGTGGAAGGCGCCCGCCAACGAGGTCGTGCGCGGGGCGTTGCGCTTCGAGCTCGACATCAACTTCGCCCAGCAGGAGATGCTCAACCCGATCGGCGTGAACTGCCTGCGCTACCTGTCGGGGCGGGGTTTTCGCGTGTGGGGCGCGCGCCTGGCCTCGTCCGACCCGGAGTGGAAGTACGTCAACGTGCGGCGCTACTTCAACTACCTGGAGTCCTCGATCGACCGCGGCACGCAGTGGGCGGTGTTCGAGCCCAACGGCGAGCGCCTGTGGGCCAACGTGCGCCAGACGATCGCCGACTTCCTCTACAACGAGTGGCGCAACGGCGCGCTGCTCGGCACCAAGACCGAGGAAGCCTTCTTCGTGCGCTGCGACCGCAGCACCATGACCCAGAACGACCTCGACAACGGTCGCCTGGTGTGCCTGATCGGCGTGGCGGTGATCAAGCCGGCCGAGTTCGTCATCTTCCGCATCGGCCAGAAGACGGCCGACGCCCGTGCCTGATCGAGGGGGACTGAATCATGGCTGAACGCATCACGCCCTACGGCGCCTTCAACTTCATCGTCAACTTCGACGGCGGCGAGGAGTTCGGCGGCTTCTCCGACGTGTCGGGCATCGGTACCGAGGTCACGGTCGCCGAATACCGCGCCGGCAACGACAAGGAAAACCACGTGCGCAAGGTCGCCGGCATCCACAAGGTCAGCGACGTCACCTGCAAGCGCGGCATCGTCAACTTCGACAGCCTGTGGGCGTGGATCGAGCAGACCCGCAGCGACGGCCCGGCGGCGCAGAAGACGATCGCCATCACGCTCATGGACGAGGCGCGCAACCCGGTGCGCACCTGGCTGCTGCGCGGCTGCATCCCGATGAAGTACACCGGCCCCACGCTGGCCGGCAAGGGCGGCGGCGACGTGGCCATGGAAGAGATCGTGCTGTCGGCCGAAGGCTTCGAGATCCAGGCCTGAGGCTGCCCCAGCCATCCGGACACCGACCATGAGAGGCCTCGACTTCGAACGCGCGGCGCAGGCGCAGCGACCGGACCCGAACCGGGTCGACATCGCCTGCTTCGTCGGCTTCGTCGCCCGTCGCGAAGGCGCGCTGCCTGCGGCGGTGCGCGCGGAGCTGGCGCGCGCGCGCTGGACCGATGGCCCGTGGGCACGCCCCGCCGCCGAGCTCGAGACCCTGCTGCAGCTGCCGGTGACGGTGGACAACTGGACGGCCTTCGACGCGCTCTTCGCCTGGGAGACGCGCCCGCTCGGCACCGCCGCGGGGCGCTGCGCCAGCACGCTGGGTGCCGCCGTGCGCCGCTTCTTCGCCTGCGGCGGCCGCCGCGCGGTGATCGTGCGCTGCGGCGACCCCTGGCCCCACCTCGAAGCCGC
>NZ_AMXF01000356.1 GCF_000310225.1 Thauera phenylacetica B4P | reverse complement strand
CCGCGCGCGAGCTGCGCGCCGCCGACGCGCTGCTGCCCGGCCAGGCGCGCGTGCGCCGCAACCTCGACGCCGTGGAACGCTACCTGGAGCGCACCCGCCCGCGCTGAGCGAGGACCCGCGCGAGGGTGCGAGCGAAGGCTCAGGGCTGGCGCGGCGACGCGAGCGCCGACGCGATCGCCGCGGCGCAGGCCTGCAGGTCGCCCAGGTGCGCCTCCAGCACCTTCGCGCGCAGGTCGTAGCGCCGCGGCCACACCAGGTTGATCGCGCCGCGCACCCCGTCATCGGCCAGGATGGGCACGGCGATGGCGTCGAAGCCGTCGTCGAAACCCGCCATGTCCTCGAAGGAGCCGCCGAAGAGCGCGTCGCGCACCGCGTAGCCACGCTGGCGCGTCTCCTCCAGGATGGCGTCGATCTCGCCGTCGAGGACCGCCGCCGTGCGCGGATTCGGCGGCGAGGCGGCACGCCAGTGGGCGATCACCGCAGCACGCTCGGCCGGGTCGCAGAAGGCCAGCCAGGCCCGCCCGGGCGCGGAGAGCAGGATGTCCACCCGGTAGCCGATGCGGTAGCGCGGATTGAGCGCCAGCCCGGAGAGGCGGCGCGAGCTCTCCGCGACCTCCATCGCGAAGTCGCGGTACACCAGCAGGTCGGACGGCCACAGCACGGTGCGCTGCAGCGCGACGAGGTGCGGCGCCGAGGCCTCGACCAGGCGCGGATCGATGGCGTTGCCGCTCGGCGCCGCGGCCCACGCCTGCGAGCGCCGCCACAGCCCGTCCTCGATCGACCGCCACGCCAGCCCGCCGCGCTCCAGGGTGTGCAGGATGCGCAGCAGGGTCGGCTTGGGGAGCGCGCTGGCGGCGTGGAGCGCGCGCAGCGAGCTGCCCTCCTGCGGGCCGAGCAGGCGGAGCACCTCGATGCCGCGCTCGAGCGCACGGATCGAGGCGCCACGTTCCGCGCTCATGCGCGCCGTCTCCTATCGTCCATCCGGGGTCTCCCGCGTCTCATGACAGGGGAGGAATATAGAGGCTCTCCTTCACCTCCTCCATCACCACGTAGCTGCGCGACTCGGTGGCCGAGGGCAGCTTGAGCAGGATGTTGCCGAGCAGGCGGCGGTAGTCGCTCATCTCCGAGATGCGCGCCTTGATCAGGTAATCGAAGTCGCCCGAGACCAGGTGGCACTCCATGACCTCGGGCACGAAGGCGAGCTCCTTCTTCACGCGCTCGAAGGCGTCGTTCGACTTGGCGGCGAGCTTGAGCTCGACGAAGACCAGCAGCGGGCGACCGAGCGCGCGCGGATCGACGCGGGCGTGGTAGCCGGTGATCACGCCCTCGCGCTCCAGGCGGCGCACGCGCTCGGTGCACGGGGTCGCCGACAGGCCTACCTGATGGGCCAGTTCGGTCATCGTCAGGCGCCCGTTCTTCTGCAACAAATCCAGTATTTTCAGGTCTGTACGGTCGAGGTCGCGCATTTCACTACGCCGCCGGGAAGGCGGGCTCCAGATTGGTGTTCTTCACTGATTACCAATATAAGTTTAGTGACTTTCGCTAGCTAAGCCTCATTAGACTGCCGCAATTCCATCGAATACAGGCAGGAGACGCGAAATGAACGTGATCGTACTCGGCAGCGGCGTGATCGGCACCACCACCGCGTGGTATCTGGCCCAGCGCGGTGCGCGCGTCACCGTGATCGACCGCCAGCCCGGCGCCGCACTCGAGACCAGCTACGCCAACGCCGGCCAGGTCTCTCCCGGGTACTCCACGCCCTGGGCCGCGCCCGGCATTCCGCTGAAGGCGATGAAGTGGCTGTTCCAGCGCCACGCCCCGCTCGCCATCCGCGCCGACGGCAGCCTGTTCCAGCTGCGCTGGATGGCGCAGATGCTCGCCAACTGCTCGAGCGCGCGCTACGCGGTGAACAAGGAGCGCATGATGCGCGTCTCCGAGTACGCCCGCGACTGCCTGCGCACGCTGCGCGCCGACACCGGCATCGCCTATGAGGAGCGCAGCCGCGGCACGCTGCAGCTCTTCCGCACCCAGGCCCAGCTCGACGCCGCCGCGCGCGACATCGCGGTGCTGGAGGAGTGCGGCGTGCCCTACGAGCTGCTCGATGGCGACGCCCTCGCCGCCGCCGAGCCGGCGCTGGCCCACCGCCCCGGCAAGCTCGCCGGCGGCCTGCGCCTGCCCAACGACGAGACCGGCGACTGCCAGCTCTTCACCACCCGCCTGGCGCAGATGGCCGAGGCGGCCGGCGTCACCTTCCGCTTCGGCACCGAGGTGCGCGAGCTCGTGCGCCGCGGCGGCCACATCGAGGGCGTGCGCATCGCCGGCGCCGACGGCGTCGAGCAGACCCTGGTCGCCGACCGCTACGTGCTCGCCTTCGGCAGCTACTCGCGCGCGCTCGCCGCCAGCCTCGGGCTGGATCTGCCGGTGTATCCGGTGAAGGGCTACTCGCTGACCGTGCCGCTGATCGACGCCGCGCGTGCGCCGGTGTCCACCGTGCTCGACGAGACCTACAAGGTGGCGGTGACGCGCTTCGACGAGCGCATCCGCGTCGGCGGCATGGCCGAGCTCGGCGGCTTCGACCTGCGCCTGAACCCGCGCCGGCGCGAGACCCTGGAGATGGTGGTGAACGACCTCTTCCCCGGCGGCGGCGACGTGAAGGCCGCGGAGTTCTGGACCGGCCTGCGCCCGATGACGCCGGACTCCACCCCGATCATCGGCGCCACGCCCTTCCCCGAGCTCTTCCTCAACACCGGCCACGGCACCCTGGGGTGGACCATGTCCTGCGGCGCCGGCGCGCTCGTCGCCGACCTCGTCACCGGCCGCCAGCCCGCGATCCGCCACGACGACCTCGCCCTGGCGCGCTACGGCGCCGAACGCCGCAGCATGCCGGCCGCCGGCCCCCGCCAGCGCCCG
>NZ_AMXF01000355.1 GCF_000310225.1 Thauera phenylacetica B4P | reverse complement strand
AGCGGGCCGCCGGCGAGCAGCAGCACGCCGCCCGCGCCGGCGGCGGCCGGTCCGGCGTAGGGCCACAGGCCGCCGAGCGCGACCGCGCGCTCGAGGCAGATGACGGTGCCGAAGAAGGCGCAGATCATCAGCGCCGCGTGATTGCCCGCATGCACGGCGGCGAGCGCCGGCACCTCCACGCCCAGGCGGGCGAGGCCGGCGAACACGCCGGTGAGCAGCGACAGCAGCCCGAGCACCAGCAGGGGCACGCGCGCGAGTGGGGGCAGGGTGTTCATCCGTTCCAGCCGAAGTGCGCGCGCGCGCCTTCTTCCATCATCGCCGGCGACCACGGCGGATCCCACACCAGCTCGACGCGGATGTTCACCTCGGGCGGCAGCAGGGGGTCGAGCACCGCGTCGATGTTGTCGAGGATCATGTCGGAGAGCGGGCAGGCCGGCGTCGTCATCGTGAGCTCGATGTAGAGCTCGCCGGGTGCGCAGTCGATGCGGTAGATCAGCCCGAGATCGACGATGTTCATGCCGACCTCGGGGTCGATGACCTGGCGCAGGGCGTGGCGGATCTCTTCGGCGTCGGGGGTCGGGGGGGAGCTCATGCGTCGGGTTCCAGAGTCGGTTGGGTCGCGCCCGGATCGGCTGCGGACGGGGCTGAAAGGCTTGGCCGGCGTGCCGCAGGCCGGAGGTCATTGTGGGCGAGTGCGGCGATTCGTTCAATGCGCGCCGCGGCTGCTTCGCCAGTTCTGCCAGGCGCGAAGGTAGCCGCGCTGCGCGTCACGCCCCGCAACCCTGGAGGCGCGGGCGATCGCGCCGGGGTGGCCGCCGTCTCCCGCGCCGGCTTCAGTCCAGCCCGCTGGCGACGAAGTGCGGGTTCTCGAGGCCGGCCTTGCCGTAGCGCAGCGGCTCGCCCGCAAGGGTGCGGACGCTGCCGCCAGCGGCGGCGAGCACGGCGTGTGCGGCGGCGGTGTCCCATTCCATGGTGCGGCCCAGGCGCGGGTAAAGGTCCGCCTCGCCGGCCGCGATCAGGCACAGCTTGAGCGAGGAGCCGGCGTTCGCGAGGGCGGCGACCCTGCGGCCGGCGAGGAAGGTGTCGAGCGCCGCGGCGTCGCCGTGCGAGCGGCTGGCGACCACGGTGAGGCCGGCCGCAGGTGGCTTGCGGCAATGGATCGGCCGGCGCTTGCCGTCCTCTTCGAGGAAGGCGCCGATGCCGTCGGCGCCGAGGAAGAGGCGTCCGAGCGCCGGGGCGAGCACCGCGCCGAGCACCGGCGCGCCGTCTTCGATCAGCGCCACGTTCACGGTGAACTCGCCGTTGCGGTTCACGAACTCGCGCGTGCCGTCGAGTGGGTCGACCAGCCAGAAAAGGCGGCCTGCTGCGGGCTGGAGGCCGCCGGCGACCGCCTCCTCGGCGACGACCGGGAGGTCCGGCCGCAGCTTCAGGAGCGCACGGGTGATGAGCGCCTCGGCGCGCGCGTCGGCTGCGGTCAGCGCAGAGCCGTCCGCCTTTTCCTGGGCGCTGAAGTCGGAGCGGTAAACCTCCATCACTGCCGCCCCGGCGGCACGGACGATCGGGACGAGGGCTTCGAGCAGCCAGGAGGTGGTGGCGATGTCCATCGGGCGGGAAGGGAGGCACGGGGGAGGAGCGGGCAGTCTAACCGCAGCGTGGCGCAGGCGCCGCGCGAGGCGATCCCGCCATGCCACGGCGGGCGAGCCGTCGAGCGCGCGGGCCGGCGCCCGCCGCTCTGCTAGAATCGCCCGCCATGAGCTATCAGGTCCTCGCACGCAAGTGGCGGCCGAAATCCTTCGGCACGCTGGTCGGTCAGGAGCACGTCGTGCGTGCGCTGACGCACGCGCTCGCCACCGGGCGGCTGCATCACGCCTGGCTGTTCACCGGCACGCGCGGCGTGGGCAAGACCACCATCAGCCGCATCCTCGCCAAGGCGCTCAACTGCGAGACCGGCATCACCGCCGAGCCCTGCGGCGTGTGCGACGCCTGCCGCGCGATCGACGCCGACCGCTTCCCCGACTACGTCGAGATGGACGCGGCCTCGAACCGCGGCGTCGAGGAGATGGCGGCCCTGCTCGACAAGGCGGTGTATGCGCCGGTGCAGGGGCGCTTCAAGGTCTACATGATCGACGAAGTGCATATGCTCACCGGGCACGCCTTCAACGCCATGCTGAAGACGCTCGAGGAGCCGCCCGAGCATGTGAAGTTCATCCTCGCCACCACCGACCCGCAGAAGATCCCGGTGACGGTGCTGTCGCGCTGCCTGCAGTTCAACCTCAAGCAGATGCCGCAGGGCCACATCGTCGACCACCTGGCGCGAATCCTGCAGGCCGAGGAGGTGGCGTTCGAGCCGGCGGCGCTGCGCCACCTCGCCAAGGCGGCGGCGGGCTCGATGCGCGACGCGCTGTCGCTGCTCGACCAGGCGATCGCGCACGGCGCGGGCCGGGTCGAGGAGGAGCAGGTCAGCCACATGCTCGGCACCGTGGGCGACGACCACCTGTATGCGGTGCTCGACGCGCTCGCCGCGGGCGACGTGCCGGCGCTGCTCGCGGTGGCCGACGGCATGGAGGCGAGGAGCCTGTCCTTCGACGCCGCGCTGCAGGCGCTGGCCACGCTGGTGCATCGCGTCGCGCTCGCCCAGTACGCGCCGGCGGCGATCGCCGACGAGCTCGAGCGCGCGCGCATCCTCGGCTACGTCGAGCGCTTCGACGCCGAATTCCTCCAGCTCGCCTACCAGGTCGCGATCCACGGCCGCGACGAGCTGCCGCTCGCGCCGGACGACTACACCGGCTTCACGATGACCCTGCTGCGCCTCCATGCCTTCCGCCCGGAGCAGCCGGCCGCGCTCGGCGGGCCGGGTGTGCGTCCAGGGCCGGACGCCGGACGCGCGCGTGTGCCCGCGGCGGCGAGCGAGGGCGGCGG
>NZ_AMXF01000354.1 GCF_000310225.1 Thauera phenylacetica B4P | reverse complement strand
CGCGCGCCAGCGTCACCAGGTTGGCCGGCCCCAGGCCGCGCCGCGGTTCGGGCCAGAAGTGCCGGACCAGCGCGCCGATGGCGAGCGACACCGCGCCCGCCGCCCATGCAGCGGCGACCGGCAGCCCCAGCGTGGCCATCGCCAGCGCGAGGAGCGCGACAAGGCCGCCGAAGCCTCCGGCCAGTTCGAGCCAGAGGCGCGGCGGCCCGCCGCGCCGAATGCAAGATCCACCCCGCTCCATCGCCTTCATGTCCCCTCGTCCGTAACCCACGCCGCTCGCAGCCCCGCAGGAGCGGCGTCAACCGCGAATCAGATCGCACGGACCTCGACGCGCATGCCACCGACCCACGGCCACCTTCGCGCCTGCCCGCGCGCCTACAAGGGCTGCGGCGCCCTGCTACCATGCCTGCTTCGATCATCCGCCGCGCGAAAGGGTTCGCACAAGGAGCGCTGCATGTCCGCCCCCAACCTCGCCTTCTGGACCGTCCGCCCGGGCTGCGGCGAACTGCGCCCGGCACCGCTGCCCCCGCCCGGCGAGGGTGAGGTCCTCGTGCGCAACCTGTACAGCGCGGTCAGCCGCGGCACCGAGGGCCTGGTCTTCCGCGGCGAGGTGCCCGAGAGCGAATACGAGCGCATGCGCGCACCCTTCCAGGAGGGTGGCTTTCCGGGTCCGCTCAAGTACGGCTACATCGGCGTCGGCGTGGTGGAGGACGGCGTCGGCGGCGCGGCCGCCGCCTTGCGCGGGCGCACGGTGTTCTGCCTGCACCCGCACCAGCAGCGCTACGTGGTGCCCGCCGGCGCCGTCCTCCCCCTGCCCGCCGGCGTGCCCGCCGCGCGCGCGGTGCTGGCCGCCAACCTCGAGACCGCGATCAACGCTTGCTGGGATGCGGCGCCCGCCGTGGGCGACCGCGTCGCGGTGGTCGGCGCCGGCGTGGTCGGCAGCCTGGTGGCCTGGCTGTGCGCGCGCATCCCCGGTGTCGAGCTCGAGCTGATCGACACCGACCCCGGCCGCGCCCGCCTCGCCGCAGCGCTCGGCCTGGTTCATCGCCTGCCGGACCAGGCCCGCGGCGACTGCGACCTCGTCTTCCACGCCAGCGGCAACCCCGCCGGCCTGGTGCGCGCGCTCGAGCTCGCCGGCCAGGACGCAACCGTGGTGGAGATGAGCTGGTACGGCCACCGCAGCGCGGAGCTGCCGCTCGGCGCCGCCTTCCACGCGCGCCGCCTGCGCCTGCAGTCCAGCCAGGTCGGCCGCCTGCCGCCGCAGCGCAGCCCGCGCTGGGATTACCGCCGCCGCATGGAACTCGCGCTCGGTCTGCTCGTCGATCCACGGCTGGACGCGCTGATCAGCGGCGAGACCGACTTCACCGGCCTGCCCGCGCTGATGCAGCGCCTCGCCGCCGCCCCCGCCGGGGCGCTGTGCGAGCGCATCCGCTACGCCGACCCCGCCACCGACCATCCCTGTTGAGAACACGCCGGAGACCGCCCCATGTACAGCCTCAGCGTCCGCGAACACATCATGATCGCCCACAGCTTCCGCGGCGAGATCTTCGGCCCGGCACAGCGGGTGCACGGCGCGACCTATCTGGTCGACGCCTGCTTCCAGCGCGGCGAGCTCGACGCCGACGGCCTGGTGGTCGACATCGGCCTCGCCGCCGAGACGCTGAAGGCGGTGCTCGCCGAGTTCAATTTCCGCAACCTCGACGAGCTCGAGGAGTTCCGCGGCCGCAACACCACCACCGAGTTCATGGCCAGGGTCATCTTCGACCGCCTCGCCGCCGCGATCCGCGCCGGCCGGCTGGGCCCCGGGGCGCGCGGTCTGGAGCGGCTGAAGGTGAGCCTGCACGAGTCGCACGTCGCGTGGGCGAGCTACGAGGGCGCGCTGTGAGCCTGCCCCGCAGCGCCGCTGGCGGACGCGGTGCGAGCGCCGGGCACGCCTTCCCCCGGGCCGGCGGACGCGAGGCCGCGCGATGAGCTGCCGGCTCGACTTCATCGTCCCGGGCGATCCCGCCCAGCGCACCGGCGGCTATCTCTACGACGCCCGCATCGTCGAGGAGCTGCGCTGCCGCGGCTGGAGCGTCGACGTCCATGGCCTGCCCGGCCGCTTCCCCGACGCCGACCCCACGGCACGTGACGCCCTGCACGACACCCTCGCCGCGCTGCCCGCCGGCGGGCGCGTGGTCATCGACGGGCTCGCGCTCGGCGGCCTGCCCGAGGTCGCGATCGAGCACGCCGGGCGGCTGGCGCTGGTCGCCCTGGTCCACCACCCGCTCGCCGACGAGCGCGGCCTCGACCCGGTGCTGCGGCGCTGCCTGCTGGCGAGCGAGCGTGCCGCGCTCGCCGCCGTGCGCCTGGCGATCACGACCAGCGCCTTCACCGCACGCCGGCTGCTCGACTTCGGGCTGCGCGCCGAGCGCATCCGCTGGGTGGAGCCGGGCGTGGCGCCGCTCGCGCTGGCCGCTGCGGAGGGCGAGCCGCCGCAGCTGCTGTGCGTCGCCAGCCTGAGCCCGCGCAAGGGCCAGGACGTACTCGTGCGCGCGCTCGCGCGCGTGCGCGCGCTCCCCTGGCGCTGCACCCTGGTCGGCAGCACGCGCCGCGATCCCGCCTACGCGGGCGAGGTGGCCGAACTCGTCCGCGGCCTCGGCCTGCAGGACCGCATCCAGCTCGCCGGTGAATGCGAGGACGCGGCCCTGCAAGAGGCCTACGCCGCCGCCGACCTCTTCGTGCTGCCCTCGCACTACGAGGGCTACGGCATGGTGGTCGCCGAGGCGATCGCGGCCGGCTTGCCGGTGCTCGCCACCACCGGCGGCGCGCTCCCGGGCACGCTGCCGCGCGACGCAGGGCTGGCCGTGCCGCCGGGTGACGTCGATGCGCTTGCGGGCGCGCTCGCCGAGCTGATCGGCGACCGCGCCCGTCGCCTGCGCCT
>NZ_AMXF01000353.1 GCF_000310225.1 Thauera phenylacetica B4P | reverse complement strand
GGCGTGGGCGCCGCGGCGGGCGTGGGCGCGGCAGCGGGCGTGGGCGCGGCAGCGGGCGCTGCATTCGCGGCTGCCGCCGCTCCTACAGAGGACGCCGCTTCGATCTTGATCAGCACCGTGCCTTCGGCGACCTTGTCGCCGATGCCGACCAGCACTTCCTTCACCACGCCGGCGGCCGAGGAGGGCACGTCCATCGTGGCCTTGTCGGACTCCAGCGTCGCGATCGCGTCATCCACCGCGATCGTGTCGCCCACCTTCACGAACAGCTCGATCACCGGCACCGCGTCGAAATCGCCGATGTCGGGCACTTTCACTTCAATGAGTTGGCTCATGTTCTCAGTCTCCTTGCGCGCTCAGACCGACATCGGGTTCGGCTTGGACGGGTCGAGCTGGTACTTGACCATCGCCGCGGCGACCTTGTCGCGGCCGATCGTGCCCGCGTCGGCCAGCGCCTTCAACGCCGCCAGCGTCACCCAGTGGCGATCCACCTCGAAGAAGTGGCGCAGCTGCTCGCGGGTGTCGGAGCGCCCGAAGCCGTCGGTGCCCAGCGTGACGAAGCTGCGGTCGAGCTGCGAGCGGATCTGCTCGGGGAACATGCGGATGTAGTCGGTGGCGGCGACGATCGGACCCTCGAAGCCGGCGAGCTTTTGCTGCACGTGGGTCTTCTTCGGCGCTTCCATCGGGTGCAGCAGGTTCCAGCGCTCGACGTCGTGGCCGTCGCGGGCGAGCTCGTTGAAGCTGGGCGCGCCCCAGAGGTCGGACTCCACGCCCCAGTCGGCCTTCAACAGCTCGGCGGCGGCGATCACCTCGCGGAAGATCGTGCCCGAGCCCATCAGCTGCACGCGCGGCGCCGCGGCCTCGCCGCCCTTGCGGAACAGGTACAGGCCCTTGAGGATGTCAGCTTCGGCGCCGGCGGGCATCTCGGGATGTTCGTAGTTCTCGTTCATCACCGTGATGTAGTAGTACACGTCCTCCTGCTCGGCGAACATGCGGCGCAGGCCGTCCTGCACGATCACCGCGACCTCGTACTGGAAGGTCGGGTCGTAGCTCACGCAGTTGGGGATCATGTTGGCCATGATCAGGCTGTGGCCGTCCTCGTGCTGCAGGCCCTCGCCGTTCAGGGTCGTGCGCCCGGCCGTGCCCCCGATCAGGAAGCCGCGCGTGCGCTGGTCGGCGGCCGCCCAGCACAGGTCCATGGTGCGCTGCAGGCCGAACATCGAATAAAAGATGTAGAACGGGATCATCTGCACGTTGTGCACGCTGTAGGCGGTGCCCGCGGCGATCCAGTCGGCCATCGCGCCGGCCTCGTTGATGCCCTCCTGCAGCACCTGGCCGGTCTTGCTCTCCTTGTAGAACATGAGCTGGTCATGGTCTTCGGGCACGTAGTTCTGGCCCTGCTGGTTCCAGATGCCGTACTGGCGGAACATGCCCTCCATGCCGAAGGTGCGGCTCTCGTCCGGGACGATCGGCACGACGTGGCGGCCGATCTGCTTGTCCTTCAGGAGCGTGTTCATGATGCGCACCACCGCCATGGTGGTCGACAGCTCGCGACCCTCGCCCGAGGCCTTGAGCAGCGCGGCGAAGGCGTCCAGGCCGGGGATCTCGAGCGCGGCGGCCTTGCGCCGGCGCTGCGGCAGGAAGCCGCCCAGGTCCATGCGGTGCTTGAGCAGGTACTTGTGCTCGGGCGAGTCCTCGGCGAACCTCAGGTAGGGCAGCGCCTCGAGCTGGTCGTCGGGCACCGGCAGGCCGAAGCGGTCGCGGAAGCGCCGGATCGCCTCGACGTCCATCTTCTTTTGCTGGTGGCTGATGTTCATCGCCTCGCCGGCCTGGCCCATGCCGAAGCCCTTGATCGTCTTGGCCAGGATCAGCGTGGGCTGGCCCTTGTGCTCGGAGGCGGCCTTGTAGGCGGTGTAGATCTTGAACAGATCGTGGCCGCCGCGGTTCAGGTTCCACACCTGCTCGTCGGTCCAGTCGGCCACCAGCGCGCGCAGCTCGGGCGTGTTGAAGAAGTGCTCGCGCACGTACGCGCCGTCCTTGGCCTTGAAGGTCTGGTACTCGCCGTCGCACAGCGCCATCATGCGCTGCTTGAGCAGGCCCTTCTTGTCGCGGGCGAAGAGCGCATCCCAGTGCGTGCCCCACACTACCTTGATGACGTTCCAGCCCGCGCCGCGGAACTCGGACTCGAGCTCCTGGATGATCTTGCCGTTGCCGCGCACCGGGCCGTCCAGGCGCTGCAGGTTGCAGTTGATCACGAACACGAGGTTGTCCAGGCCCTCGCGGCCGGCCATGCCGATCGCGCCCAGCGACTCGACCTCGTCGGTCTCGCCGTCGCCCAGGAAGGCCCACACCTTCCTCTGCTCGGCGCGCGCGGCGTCGATCAGGCCGCGGCTGGCCAGGTACTTCATGAAGCGCGCCGAGTAGATCGCGCACAGCGGGCCCAGGCCCATCGACACCGTGGGGAACTGCCAGAAGTCCGGCATCAGCCAGGGGTGCGGATAGGACGAGATGCCCTTGCCGCCCACTTCCTGGCGGAAGCTGTCCATCTGCGCTTCGGTGAAGCGGCCCAGCATGTAGGCGCGCGCATACACGCCCGGCACCGAGTGGCCCTGGAAGTAGATCAGGTCGCCGTCGTGCGCCTCGGAGGGCGCGTGCCAGAAGTGCGAGAAGCCCACGTCGTAGAGCGCCGCAGCCGAGGCGAAGGAGGCGATGTGCCCGCCCACGTTGGTGTCCTTGTTCGCCCGCACCACCATCGCCATCGCGTTCCAGCGGATGTACGAGTGGATCTTGATCTCCATGTCCGGGTCGCCCGGGTAGGGCGGCTGGCGCTCGGCCGGAATGGTGTTGATGTACTCGGTCGTCGCCGAGTAGGGGATGTTCACCCCTTCCTGGCGCGCCGTCGCGATCAGGGTCTCGATCAGGTAGTGGGCGCGCTCGGGGCC
>NZ_AMXF01000352.1 GCF_000310225.1 Thauera phenylacetica B4P | reverse complement strand
TCGCCGCCGCTCCTTCACAGGCCGCGGCCACGCTGCCCGCGGCCGTGGCGCCCGCGGCCGTGGCCGCGCCGGCGGCGGAATCGGTGCAGAAGGTCTCGAGCGAGGACAAGGCGCGGCAGAAGGCCTGCAACCGTGCGGCCACCGACCAGTCGTTGCGTGGGGCCAAGCGCAAGGCCTTCATCGGCGAGTGCATGAGCGGCTGATCCGGTCGCGTCCATGGGGGCGCGCCGCGCGCGCGGGCGCCTCCGCTTCACGCTTCACGCCTCACCCTTCCCGCCGGTCGCGGCCTCGGCGGGGTCAGACGATGTCGAAGAACACCAGGTCGCGCTCGACCTCGGTCGTCGAGAAGCCGCAGCCCAGCCGGCCGGGGCCGTCGAGCAGCATGTGTTCCTGGCGCACGAAGCACTCGGGCTTGCCCTCGATCGCCACGAAGCTGCCGTTGGTGCTCTGGTCGAACAGCACGAAGCCCTCGGGGCGGCGTTCGATGCGGGCGTGCTGGCGCGAGGCGCGCGGATCCATGATGGTGATGTCGTTGGCCAGCTCGCGGCCGAGCAGCAGCACCGGACGCAACTCCTCGACGAACACGACCTCCTGCTGGTGGCGCAGGCGCAGCCGGCTCGACAGGCGGGTGGCGCCCGGCACCGAGGTGACCAGCCCGCTGCGCTGGCCGATCGCATGCACCGGAATCCCGATGCGCGTCCACACCGGCCCGCTCAGCGGCTGAGAGCCGACCAGCTGTCGTGCCGCGCCGCCGAGCAGCATCACCGCCGTCCCGGAGATCAGCGCCTGCCCGCTCTCGGCCAGGTGGGCGAGCTGGCGGGCCACCGCGGGGCCTTCGCCGGCAGGCTCCCCGGCGGCGCCCTCGAGGGCGCCGTAATGCACGCCGATGCGCACGGTCTGCTTGCTGCCGAGCAGCGGGGGCAGGCCGTGGATGCGCTCGAGCGCCTCGCTCGCCGCATGCACCGCGGCGTCGCTGCGCTCGAACGCGGCGACCGTCTGCTCCGCATCGTCGATGAGCACCTGGCCACCCTGCATCACCACCGCACGCTCGATCCGCCGCGCGTGACGCTCGACGGCATGGCGCGCCTCGTCCGTACCCAGGCGCTCGGCGAGCACCGCATCCACCGGGTGGAGGGCGACCAGCACGCAGAGGTTCTTTCGCTCGGACATCGCAGGGGTTTCCGT
Source organism: Thauera phenylacetica B4P (assembly GCF_000310225.1). GTDB lineage: Bacteria > Pseudomonadota > Gammaproteobacteria > Burkholderiales > Rhodocyclaceae > Thauera > Thauera phenylacetica. The sequence continues at coordinate 1,770 of NZ_AMXF01000352.1, read as the reverse complement.
GTCAGGTCTGGCGGCCGGCGTGACCGGCTCGCAACAGGATCATGGGGACGTCGCGCCGGATCCGCAAGACGCCGCGCGCGGCGTCCGCATCAGGCGCATTCGCGCTCGCCCTGGTCGCCAGCGCGGAACAGCGTCACGCTGGCGCCGAGCGTGCGGTCGGGGAGTTCGGGCGGATCGAAGGCGGTGTCGCCTTCCTCGACCACGGTGTGCTGCGTCAGGCCGACGAAGTCGAACAGGCGCGCGTCGGCCAGGTGCGAGGGCACCACGTTCTTGAGCGAGGTGGCGAGCGACTCGATGCGGCCCGGGTAGTCGCGCGCCCAGCCCTGCAGCATGTTCTTGATCAGCTTGCGCTGGGCGTTCTCCTGCGAGCCGCACAGGTTGCACGGGATGATGGGGAAATCCATCGTGCGCGCGAAGCGGGCGATCTCGGCCTCGGTGCAGTAGGCGAGCGGGCGGATCACCACGTGCTTGCCGTCGTCGCTGACCAGCTTGGGCGGCATGGCCTTGATCTTGCCGCCGAAGAACATGTTGAGGAACAGGGTCTCGAGCATGTCGTCGCGGTGGTGGCCGAGCGCGATGCGTGTGGCGCCGAGCTCCGTCGCGGTGCGGTAGATGATGCCGCGGCGCAGGCGCGAGCACAGCGAGCAGGTGGTCTTGCCCTCGGGGATCTTGTCCTTGACGATCGAGTAGGTGTCCTCGGTGACGATGCGGTACTCGACGCCGATGGATTCGAAGTAGGCCGGCAGCACGTGGTCGGGGAAGCCGGGCTGCTTCTGGTCGAGGTTCATCGCCACGATGCGGAAGTCCACCGGCGCGCGCTCGCGCAGCGCGAGCAGGCAGGACAGCAGGGTGTAGGAGTCCTTGCCGCCGGAGACGCATACCATCACGGTGTCGCCGTCGCCGATCATGTTGTAGTCGCCGATGGCCTCGCCGACGCCGCGCTCGAGCTTCTTCTTGAGGCGCAGGAAGGTGTTGGAGAAGCGGGCGTCTGCGCCGGCCTCGGTGGCGGGGAGGGTGTCGGCGCTTGCGGGGGCTGCGGTCACGGTCGATGCTCGTCGGGAAAAACAGCTGCGAATTATCCCAGAAACCGGCGCGGAAACGGCCCTCGCCTAGAGGTGCGCGCTGCGTCCGCCGTCTACCGCGAGGATCTGGCCGGTGACGTAGGGCGCGTCGAACAGGAGGAAGGCCACCGTGCGCGCGATGTCGTCCGGGCTGCCGACGCGGCCGAGCAGGGTGTGGGCGACGATGCGCTCGCGCTCCGCGGGTGGGAACTGCTCGTCCTCCGGCCATTCGATCGGCCCGGGCGAGACGCCGTTGACCCGCACCGCGGGGGCGAGCTCGATCGCCAGCGAGCGCGTCAGCGCCGCCAGCCCGGCCTTGGCCGCGCAGTACACCGGATAGCCGGCGAGCGGGCGCTGGGCGTGGATGTCCACGATGTTGACGATCGCGCCGCCGGCCTCGCGCAGCGCGGGCGCGAGCGCCTGGGTGAGGAAGAGCGGCCCCATCAGGTTGGAGCCCATGAGCTCGTCCCAGGCCGCGCGGTCGATGCTGCCGAGCGGGGTGGGGAAGAAGCTCGAGGCGTTGTTCACCAGGCCGTCGAGGCGGCCGCCGTGCGCCAGCACTGCCGCGGCGATCTCCGCGGCGACGCCGAAGCGAGCGAGGTCGCCGCCCACGGTGAAGGCGGAGTCCGCGCGCCGCGCGCACAGCTCGGCGGCGAGCGCCTCGGCCTCGCCGGCGCTGTGGCGGTAGTGCAGGGCGAGGCGGGCGCCG
>NZ_AMXF01000351.1 GCF_000310225.1 Thauera phenylacetica B4P | reverse complement strand
GCCGCCTGCGCGCCTTCGGCCGGCGCAACCAGGTGCGCGTGGCCCTGCTGCGCGCGCCCGGCATCTACGCCGCCGACCGCCTGCCGCTCGAGCGCCTGCGCCGCGGCGACCCGGTGCTCGCCGCCGACGAGGATGTGCACACCAACCACATCCACGCCGAGGACCTCGCCCGCATCGCCTGCCTGGCGCTGTTCCGCGCCGGCCCCGGGCGGGCCTACAACGCCAGCGACGACTCCGGCCTGCGCATGGGCGAATACTTCGACGCGGTCGCCGAGCGCTTCGGCCTGGCGCGACCGCCGCGCATGGCGCGCGCCGAGATCGTCCGCCACCTGTCGCCGCTCACGCTGTCCTTCATGAGCGAGTCGCGCCGCCTCGACAACCGCCGCCTGAAGCGGGAACTGCGCCTGCGCTTGCGCTATCCGACGGTGGCCGACGGCTTGCGTGCCGCCACCGTCCCCGCCGCCTGAAGCGCGGCGCACCGCAAGCTTCCCTCTTCGATCGAACCTGGAGCCTCTCCCGCATGCTGACCCTCAAGGCCTTTCACATCGTCTTCGTCGTGAGCTGGTTTGCCGGCCTCTTCTACCTGCCGCGCCTGTTCGTCAATCACGCCATGGTCGAGGACGCCGCCACCCGCGAGCGCCTTGGCATGATGGAGATGAAGCTCTACCGCTTCATGACCCCGCTCGGCATCCTCGCCGTGGGCCTCGGCCTGTGGCTCTGGTTCGGCTACGGCTTCGCCGGCGGCTGGCTGCACGCCAAGACCCTGCTGGTGGTGTTCCTGATCGGCTACCACCTCTACTGCGGCCGCCTGATGCGCGCCTTCGCCGAGGGACGCAACACGCGCAGCCACGTGTGGTACCGCTATTTCAACGAGATCCCGGTGCTGGTGCTGTTCGTGGTGGTGTTCCTCGTGGTGTTGAAGCCCTTCTGAACATGGTCGCGAAACGCAAGGACGAGGACGGCGCAGCGGCGTCGCAAGGTGCGCAGCGGGACGGCGCGATGGAGCCCGCGCCCGCGCGCCCGGTGGAGCTCGCCGACTACAACTGGCCGGCGCACTCGGTGCTGGTGGTGGACGACGAGGAGGGCATGCGCAACTTCCTCGAGCGCACGCTCGCGCGCCGCTGCGGCATGGTGCAGTCGGCCGCCGACGCCGAGCACGCCGCGGCGCTGATGGCGCGGCTGCACTTCGACCTGCTCGTGCTCGACATCGCGCTGCCCGGAAAGTCGGGCATCGAGTGGCTGCACGAGCTGCGCGAGCACGGCTACGCCGGCGACGTGATCCTGATCACCGCCTTCGCCGACATGGAGACCGCGATCGACGCCCTGCGCGGCGGCGCCTCGGACTTCATCCTCAAGCCCTTCCGCGTCGACCAGATCCTCAACTCGATCAAGCGCTGCTTCGAGCGTGCCGGCCTCGCGCGCGAGAACTTCGTGCTGCGCCGCGAGCTCGCCGGCCTGGGGGCCGAACCCACCGGGCTGATCGGCCACTCGCCCGCGATGGAGCAGCTGCGCGCGATGGTGCGCCGCGTCGGGCAGATGCCGAGCACGGTGCTGCTGCTGGGCGAATCCGGCACCGGCAAGGAGGTGGTGGCGCGCGCGCTGCACCAGACCAGCCCGCGCGCGCAGCGCCCCTTCGTGCCGCTCAACTGCGCGGCGATCGCCTCCGAGCTGATCGAGAGCGAGCTCTTCGGCCACGTCAAGGGTGCCTTCACCGGCGCCACCGAGAGCCGCAACGGCCTGTTCTACTACGCCCACGGCGGCACCCTCTTCCTCGACGAGATCAGCGAGCTGCCGCTGGCGATGCAGACCCGGCTGCTGCGCGTGCTCGAGGAGCGCAAGCTGCGCCCGGTCGGCTCCGAGCGCGAGCTGCCGGTCGACGTTCGCATCATCGCCGCCTCCAATCGCGAGCTCGCCGCGGAGGTGCGCGCAGGACGCTTCCGCGAGGACCTCTACTACCGGCTCGCGGTGGTCGACATCGCCCTGCCGCCGCTGCGCGCCCGGCGCGAGGACATCCCCGAGCTGATGCGCCACTTCATGCAGCAGCTCGCCGTCCAGCTCGGCGTGCCGGCGCTGCCGCTCTCGCACGAGGTGGTGAGCCGGCTGGCCGGCTATTCCTGGCCGGGCAACGTCCGCGAGCTGCGCAACTATGTCGAGCGCTCGCTGATCCTCGGCTGCTTCCCGCCGCAGCCGAGCGCGGCGCCCACCGCCGCGCCGACGCCGGCGGGCGAGCTGGAGCTGAGCCTGGCCGAGGTCGAGCGCCGCCACATCGAGCGCGTGACCGCGGCCTGCGAGGGCAACAAGACCGAGGCCGCGCGCCGGCTCGGCGTGTCGCGCAAGACCCTGGAGCGCAAGTTCGCCGAGTGGGTGCTCGAGGACGCCGCCGCGGCGCCTGCGGAGCGGCGGGCCTGAGCGTGGCGAGGGTCGTCGCGAGCAGGCCGCGCCGGCGGGCGGGCCCTTGTGCGGGAGCGCGGCGATGAGCCTCGCCGAAGGCCTGCGCGCCTCGGTGCGCGCCAAGCTGCTCGCCCTCGTGCTCGCGCCGCTGATGCTCGGCTTCCCGCTGATCATGGGCCTGCTGTGGTACTGGGGCGAGGTCTACTACCACCGCCTGATGGTGTCGCGCGTCGCCAGCGACCTGTCGACCGCGCACGGCTACTTCGAGCGCGTGATCGACGGCGTCGGCAACGGCGTGCAGGCGCTCGCCGGCTCGCACGCGCTCGCGCAGACGCTGGTGCACGAGACGCCGGAGGCGGTCGTGGCGCTGCTCGGCGCGCGCAAGGGCGGGCTCGCGCTCGACTTCCTCAACCTGCTCGACCTGAACGGCCGCGTGCTGCACTCCTCGACCGCGATGGCGGCAGGTAGCGCGCGTGGCGACTGGAGCGTCGTGCAGCGGGCGATCCGCGCCCGCGGCGGCAGCGTCGTCGAGCGCTTCACCCCCGCCGAGCTGGCGGCGATCGATGCCGGCCTGCGCGAGCGCGCCCGCCTCGGCCTG
>NZ_AMXF01000350.1 GCF_000310225.1 Thauera phenylacetica B4P | reverse complement strand
CCGAGGCGGATGCAGCGCACGCCTGCGGCGGACACCGCCTGGCGCATGTCCTCGGCGGGCAGCGTGGCGCCGGCCGCCTGCGCGATCGCGGCGGCCTGCGGGCCGGCGAGGCCGATCAGCGCGGTGTCGGCGCTGGCGTCGGCGAGCTTGACCTTGCTGCGCAGCACGTACATCGAGAACTTCTTCAGGAAGGCCGGCAGGATGTCGGCCGACAGCGCGAGCACATGGCCGCCTTCCTCGGGCCACACCAGGAAGCTGGCGATCATGCGGCCCTTGGGCGAATTGAAGCTGTTCCACGCCGCGGTGTCGGCCTCCATGTGCTTGACGTCGTTCGACACCAGGTTGTGCAGGAACGCGGCGGAGTCGGGGCCCTGCGCGCGGATCGTGCCCAGGTGCAGCAGCGGTGTCGCGATGGTGGAGGTCTCGGTCGCGCGCGCTTCGTCGGCGGGGGCGGCGAAGGCGATGGAGCGGGCGGTGTCGTCGAGCGTGGCGCCCACGCGGGCGAGGTGTTCGGTCCAGGCAGTCATGGTCTCGGTTCGGGCAATCTCGGAAGGGATTCGGGGGTGCGCCGCAGGCGGGGGAGGGCGCGTGCTGCGGTATTATAGGCGCCCTCCTCGTGGCGGTCGCCCCTCGCGCCGTCAGGGATTTAGCCCGCCCTCTCCCTTCCGATGAAGCGTCTCCTCCCCCGCCTGCTCCTGCTGCTCGCCGTGCTGGCCGCCCTCGCCGCGATGAGCGCGGGCGCGGGCTGGTGGTACGCGCATCGGCCGCTCACGCTCTCCGCCGAGCGGGTGGACTTCACCGTCGCGCGCGGCATGGGCATGCGCCAGGCCGCCACGGCCATCGAGCGCGCCGGCGTGGGCGTGGATGCGCGCCTGCTCGCGCTGCTCGCGCGCTTCACGAAACGCGACGCCCGCATCAAGGCTGGCAGCTACGAGGTGCATGCCGGCATCACGCCCTGGCAGCTCATCCTCAAGCTCTCCGACGGCGACGTCACGCAGGGCGAGCTGCTGCTGGTCGAGGGCTGGACCTTCCGCCAGGTGCGCCAGGCGCTCGAGTCGCATCCCGACCTCGAGCCCGACACCGCCGGCCTGGCCGAGGTGGAGATCCTGGAGCGGATCGGCGCCGGCGCGAAGCACCCCGAGGGCCTGTTCTTCCCCGACACCTACCTCTTCGACAAGCGCTCGGGGGCACTCGCGGTGCTGCGGCGCGCGCACGAGTCCATGCAGGCCCGTCTCGACAAGGCCTGGGCCGAGCGCGACCCGGCCACGCCGCTGGCCTCGCCCTACGAGGCGCTGATCCTCGCCTCGATCGTCGAGAAGGAAACCGGCCGCCCCGAGGACCGCGGCCTGGTGGCCTCGGTGTTCGCCAACCGGCTGCGCATCGGCATGCGCCTGCAGACCGACCCCACGGTGATCTACGGCCTCGGCCCCGAGTTCGACGGCCGCCTGCGCCGCGTGCATCTCGACACCGACCACCCCTGGAACACCTATACCCGCGCCGGCCTGCCGCCGACGCCGATCGCGATGCCGGGCGAGGCCGCGCTGCGCGCCGCGCTCGCGCCCGAGAAGAGCGACTTCCTCTATTTCGTCGCGCGCGGCGACGGTAGCAGCGAGTTCTCGCGCGACCTCGCGGCCCACAACCGCGCCGTCAACAAATACATCCGCAACGGAGGCGGGGGATGAGCCGGATGCCACCACGCCTGCCCGACACCGACATGATCGAAAACGCCCCCTCCGCCGTGGCTTCGGGCGCCGCCGCGCCCGCCCGCGGCCGCTTCATCACCTTCGAAGGCATCGACGGCGCCGGCAAGAGCAGCCAGATCGCCGCGGTGGTGGCGCTGCTGCAGGCCGCCGGCCTCGACGTCGACCAGACCCGCGAGCCGGGCGGCACGGCGCTGGGCGAGCGCCTGCGCGAGCTGCTGCTGCATGAGCCGATGCACCTCGAGACCGAGGCCATGCTGATGTTCGCCGCGCGCCGCGAGCACCTGGCCGCGCGCATCGAACCCGCGCTCGAGGCCGGACGCTGGGTAGTGTGCGACCGCTTCTCCGACGCCACCTTCGCCTATCAGGTGGGCGGGCGCGGGCTCGAGCGCGCCAAGTTCGACGCCCTCGAGGCCTGGGTCCATCCCGGCCTGCAGCCCGACCTCACCCTGGTGTTCGACCTCGACCCGGCGGTCGCCGCCGCGCGCGTCGCCTCCACCGGGGTCGATCCCGACCGCTTCGAGCGCGAGCAGCGCGACTTCTTCGAGCGCGTGCGTGCGGGCTACCTCGAGCGCGCCCGCCGGGCCCCGCTGCGCATCTGCGTGCTCGACGCCGCGCGTACGCCCGAGGCGATCCGCGCCGACGTCGAGCGCATCGTGCGCGAGCGCTTCCTCCCATGATCCACCCGTGGCTGCAGCCGACCTGGACTCGGCTCGTCGAGCTCGGCGAGCGCCTGCCGCACGCGCTCCTCTTCGTCGGCCCGGCCGGCCTTGGCAAGCGCGCGCTCGCCGAGGCGCTCGCCGCGCGCCTGCTATGCGACGCACCCGGCGCCGATGGCCACGCCTGCGGGCAGTGCGAGCCCTGCCTGTGGCGGCTCTCGGGCAACCACCCCGACCTGTATCGTGTGGTGCCCGAGGCCGAGACCGCCGCGGCGGAGGGCGAGGGCGAGGGTGAGGCGCCCGCCAAGGCCGCCTCCACGCAGATCCGCATCGACCAGGTCCGCGAGCTGCAGGGCGCGCTCACCGTCACCGGCCACCGCGGCTCGCGCCGCGTCGTGCTGCTCGATCCCGCGGAGGCCATGAACGGCGTCACCGCCAACGCGCTGCTCAAGCTGCTCGAGGAGCCGCCCGAGGGCTGTGTGTTCGTGCTCGTGTCCTCGTCGCCGCGCAGCCTGCTGCCCACCATCCGCAGCCGCTGCCAGCAGTGGCACTTCAGCCGCCCCGAGGCGGACGCGCTGGCGCGCTGGGCAGCGCACGCCGACGCCGACGCGCGCGCGCTGCTCGCCCTCGGCG
>NZ_AMXF01000349.1 GCF_000310225.1 Thauera phenylacetica B4P | reverse complement strand
CCGCGCGCCATGCCCTCGGCGGCGGCGACAGCGGCGGCGGCGCGCTGCTCTCGGTAGGCGTGGTGCCGGCGATCACCGCGCCGGCGCTGTTCGAGGAGATCGGCCCGCGCGCCCGTGTGCCGGCGATGTGGGAGATCGTCACCCGCGCCGCCAACGGCATCGACGCCGACTACCTGACGCTCGAGCCGCTGCCGGGCGAGGCCGACGACACCACCGCCGGCCTCACCCGGCCCGGCGTGCTGCGCCTGCCCATGCCCGACGAGGCGCTGATCTGGGCCCCGTCCAACGACGTCGGCGAGAACCCGCGCGCCGGTGTCGGCGACAACCCGCCCCGGCTCGACGACCCCGAGCGCGCCGCGCGCCTGATCGGCTGGCTGCGCCTGCGCCCGCGCCCGGGCAGCGGGGTCGACAGCCTCCGGCTGGCGTGGGTCGGCGTCAACGCGGTGGAGGTGGATCAGCGCTCCACGCTCTCCGGCCGCGTGCTCGGCGTGTCGAGCGGCGCCGGCGACCAGGTCTTCCAGCTCCCCGCCGGCGCGGTGGAGGCGGCGAGCCTGCGCATCGAGGTCGAGCAACCCGGCCAGGGCTACCGCGCGTGGACGCGGGTCGACGAGCTCGCCGCGTTGTCCGCGAACCCCGTGGTCGCGCGCGAGGCGACCGCCTTCGAGCTCGACGCCGAGGCCGGCACCCTGCGCTTCGGCGACGGCGTGCGCGGCCGCGTGCCGGAGCGCCAGATGCGCATCCGCCTGGCCCATGGCCGCTTCGGCGGCGGACGCGCCGGCAACCTGCCGGCGGGCAGCCTCGCCGAGGTCGCCGGCGCGCGCCTGGTCGGCAGCAGGCGCACCCTGCCAGCGATCAAGGTGCTCCAGCCCCTCCCCACCTCGGGTGGCGAGGACGCCGAGAGCCTCGCCGCCGCCGAGCGCCGCATCCCCGCGCTGCTACGCCATCGCGAGCGTGCGGTGACGGCGGAGGACTACCGCTGCCTGGCGCTGGAGGTGCCCGGCGCCGAGGTCGGCCGCGTCGACGTGTTGCCGCGCTTCAAGCCGCGCGAGCGGCGCTTCGACGTCCCCGGCGTGGTCAGCGTGATGGTGCTGCCCGCGCGTGCGCTCGGCCCCGCGCCCAACCCGCGCCCCGACCGCCCCTTCATCGAGCGCGTGCATGCCCACCTCGCCGCGCGCACCCCGCTCGCCACCGAGTGCTACGTGATCGGCTGCGAGTACGTCGCGATCGGCCTGGCGGTGGCGGTCGTGATCCGCGACGGCTTCGCCCGCGAGGCGGTCCTGTTCGAGGTGCGCGAGAACCTGCGCCGCCTGCTCTGGCCGCTGCCGCCCCACGGACCGGGCGGTGCGGGCTGGCCGCTGCGCCGGGCGGTGCGCGAGCGCGAGCTCGAGGTGGAGATCTCGCGCGTCGCCGGCGTCGCCGAGGTCGCCGGCCTCAATCTGTTCGAACGCGGCGAGAGCGACGGCAAGCCGGCTTGGCGCCTGCTCACCCGCAACACCGTCGACGCCTCGCAGCAGCTCGACCTCAGCCCCTGGCAGCTGCCGGAGCTGCTCGGCGTGCTGGTCGTGGATGTCGCGCCCGGCAGCGGCGCGAACGCCGCGCCGTCCTCGCTCGCCGCGCTGCCCAACCCCTTCGCCGACGACAGCGCGGTCGCCGTGCCGGTCGTGCCGGAGGTGTGCTGATGGACGCCAACCGCCAGCGCTTCTGGTTGCTCGCCGACGCGGCCCACTGGCCGTGGCTCGAGCACGTCGATCATCGCCCCGGCTGCCGCGCGCTGCGCCTGGCGAGCGAGCGCAGCCTGGGGGCGATGGTCGACGACGCGGCGGCCATCGCCACCGCGGCGCTGGAGCGCCTGCCGATGGCGATCGACCGCGAGGGCGCGCGCGCCTGGTGGGAAGAGGACGCCGGCGCGCTGCTCGCGCGCAGCCACCTGCCCGGGACGGCCACGCTGCTCGCCCTGCCCGAACGCCCGCGCGACTTCGCCATCGGCCACGACGACGTGCTCATGGTCGCGCTCGCCGAGCGCCTGCTGCTGCACGACCTGCGCGGGCGCTGGCCCGATGCGCTGTTGCCCACCCCCGGATTCCAGGCCTGGCGGGTCGCCGCGGCGCCGGGCGCGGGCGCCTGGCTGCTCGAACGCGGCAGCGGGCGGCTGGCACGCCTCACAGGCTGCATGGCGGTCGCGCGACCGGCCGCGGAGTACGCGGCGGGGACCTTCCGCCCGCAGCCCGAGAATCCGTCGCCGCTGGTGATGCGGGTGCTCGATCCTCTCGCCTGGCTGGCCGGCGAGCGGCCGCAGGCGATGGCGGTCGCCGAGGACGGGCGCCTGGCCTTGCTGTCCTGGTTCAGCGACGGCGAATGCCGGCTCCGCCTGATCGACGCAGAGGGCATGGTCGGTGCCCCGCAAGCGCTCTCCGAGGTGCGCTTCGCCTATGCGCTCGACTGGCTCGGCGACGACCGGATCGCGCTGCGCGTGCCCGGACGCCGCGATGCGCCGGTCTTCGTGCCGCGCGCCAGCGGCGCGGCGGCGAGCCTGGTCGCGAGCGGCGAGGTGTGCCCGCTGCAGCCCGATGCGGTCGAGGCCCCCTTCGCCCATCGCCTCGACCAGCCGCCCCGCTATCCGATCGCCGGTCCGGCGCTCGAGCCGCTGCACCGGCTCTCGGTCTCGCACCTGGCGCGCAGCGGCGAGGCCGCCACCTTCACCCCCGCCCACCCTGCCCACCCGGCCCACCTGATCGACAGCGGCGACCAGGCCACGGTCTGGCATCGCCTCTACGCCGAGGCGCGCCTGCCCGCCGGCTGTGGCTTCATCGCCTGGCTGGCCACCACCGCCGACCCAGTCCCGGACGGCATCGCCGAGTGGCATCCCCATGTGTTCGGCGACATCCCGGAGGCCGACCTGCCCGCGGGCGCGGTTCCGCGCGCCGCCTGGGAGCGCCTGCCCTCCGAACTGCCCGGCCACCCCGGCCTGGGCGCCTGGGGCGCCCCGCAGCCCGGGCGCGCCGGCCT
>NZ_AMXF01000348.1 GCF_000310225.1 Thauera phenylacetica B4P | reverse complement strand
CGGCCGGAGCCGGCCCCCGCCCGACGGACGCCGGCGCGCCGTAGCGGGGCCTGCAGCCCCGCCCCACGCCGTCCGGCGCCCGTGGTTCAGCGCCGGAAGCGCTCCTCGGCGATCGCGTCGGCGACCTCGGCGGTGGGGCGCTCCTCCTCGCGTGCGCGCTCGAAGACTTCCATCAGGTTGTCCCGGATGCCTTCGATGTGGCGGATCAGCGCCGCACGCTCGAAGCCGATGCGCTCGTGATAAACGTCGATGATGCCGCCGGCGTTGATGACGTAGTCGGGCGCATAGAGGATGCCGCGCTTCATCAGCTCGACGCCGTGGCGCGCTTCGGCGAGCTGGTTGTTGGCCGCACCGGCGACGATCTTCGCCTTGAGCTGCGGGATGGTGGCGTCGTTGAGGATGGCGCCGAGCGCGCAGGGGGCAAACACATCGACGTCGAGGCCGAAGATCTCGTCGGGCGCGACCACGGTGGCGCCGAGCTCGCGCCCGGCCTGCACCAGCGGCTCGCGGTGGATGTCGGTGACCCACAACTGCGCACCGGCCTCCTTGAGCTGGCGGGCGAGGTCGTAGCCGACGTTGCCCACCCCCTGCACCGCCACGCGCAGGCCGTCGAGCGAGTCGCGACCGAGGCGCTCCTTCACCGCGGCCTGGATGCCGATGAAGGTGCCGTAGGCGGTGGCCGGCGAGGGATCGCCGCTGCGCGTGCCCTGGTCCGAGGGCTTGTCGTGGAGGCCGGCGACGTGCCGGGTGAACTGCGCCATGGTCTTCATGTCGGCCACGCTGGTGCCGGAGTCCTCGGCGGCGATGTAGCGCCCGTTCAGCTGCTCGAGCGCGCGCGCGAAGGCGGCGAGCAGCGCGGGGGTCTTGTCGGTGCGCGGGTTGCCGATGATCACCGACTTGCCGCCGCCGAGCTTGAGCCGGGCCATCGCCGACTTGTAGGTCATGCCGCGCGACAGGCGCAGCACGTCGCGCACCGCCTCCTCCTCGCTGGCATACGGCCACATGCGGCAGCCGCCGAGCGCGGGGCCGAGGTTGGAATTGTGGACGGCGATGATCGCCTTCAGTCCGCTCTTGTCGTCGCTGACGAAGACGACCTGCTCGTGGTCGGCGAAGTCGCTCAGGGAAAATACGGCCATGCTGTGTCTCCTTCCTTATGGGAACGTGAGGGGGTTGTCGCCGCACCGGCGCCGCGGGTGGCCGCGTCGGCGGGCGGATTGGGTACAGGTGCTGCCATGAGCGGCAGCCTCGAACGGTGATACGGTGCGGAGCCGCCCGCAAAGCTCGCGGCTGCCGCCGCTCCTGCAGGCCGCCACGCGACGATGGCCTTCTGTAGGAGCGCCGGAAGGCGCGAACACGGCGCGGAAGCGGAGAAATCGGGGACGGACCGCGATTTCCGAACCGCCCGCAAAGCTCGCGGCTGCCGCCGCTCCTGCAGGCCGCCACGCGACGATGGCCTTCTGTAGGAGCGCCGGAAGGCGCGAACATGGCGCGGAAGCAGGGCCCCCCCTGCTTCCCGAATCAGCCCGGGATGATCGCGATCGTCCGGCGCGCCTTGGTCGCCAGCGGCGTGCTCGGCGCGCGACGCTGGCGGAAGTCCTCCAGCAGCGCGGCCTGGCGCTTGCGGGCACCGGCGAGGTAGCGCTCGCGCACGTGGCCGTAGCCGCGGATCTGCTCGGGGAGCGCCGCCAGCTCGATCGCGGCCTCGTGGTTGGCGCGGTCCAGATTGACGACGATCTCGTCGACCAGGCGCTCGTAGTCGGCGATCAGCTCGCGGTCGAGTTGGCGGTCGTGGCTGCGTGCAAACGGATCGAGCCTCGAGCCGCGCAGGTGGCGGAACTTCGCCAGCACGCGCATCGCCTTCAGCATCCAGGGGCCATAGGCCTTCTTCTTCAGCTCGCCGGTGTGCGGGTCCTTGTCGGCCAGCATCGGCGGCGCGAGGTGGAAGACGAGCTTGTAGTCGCCCTCGAACTGCTCCTCGACGCGCGCGAGGAAGTCGCTGTCGGTGTACAGGCGCGCGACCTCGTACTCGTCCTTGTAGGCGAGCAGCTTGTGGTAACCGCGCGCGACCGCCTCGGTGAGCAGCTGGATGCCGGGGGCGACCCTGGCCTCGGCGGCGCGCACGCGCTCGACCAGGCGCGTGTAGCCCTCGGCGTAGGCGGCGTCCTGGTAGTCGGTCAGCTGCGCCTTGCGGCGGGCGATGAGCTCGTCGACGCTGGTCGACAGGCGGTGGTGCGCGGGCGTGCCGAAGCGGGGCCTGGCGGCCTCGCGCACCGCGCGCAGGTCGACCGCGGCGCGCCGGCCCCACAGGAAGGCGGCCTTGTTGGCCTCGATCGCGGTGCCGTTGATCTCGATCGCGCGCTCGATCGCCTGCCAGGACAGCGGCACCAGGCCGCGCTGCCAGGCGAAGCCGAGCATGAACAGGTTGGTGGCGATCGAGTCGCCGAGCAGCTCGGTGGCGAGCGCGGTGGCGTCGAGGAACTCGGCCTTTTCGGCGCCGACCGCGTCGACGATCTGCGCCTCCATCGCCGCGGCCGGGAACTGCGGGTCGGGGTTGGCGAGCACGTCGCCGCTGCGCGCCTGCGCCGCGAAGCCGCGCACGAACTCGCTGGTGTTGGTCTGGTCGCGGTTGATGAGGACGCGGGTGCGGCCGTGCTGCATCTTGGCGAGCGACTCGTCGCTGGCCGCCACCACGAGGTCGCAGCCGATCACCGCGTCGGCCTCGCCGGCGGCGACGCGGGCGGCGTGGAGCTGCGTCTGGCGGTCGGCGATGCGCACGTGCGACCACACCGCGCCGCCCTTCTGCGCCAGCCCCGCCATGTCGAGCACCGAGATGCCCTTGCCCTCCAGGTGCGCGGCCATGCCGAGCAGCGCGCCGATGGTGACCACGCCGGTGCCGCCGACGCCGGTGATCAGGATGCCCCAGGGCGCGGCGGTGTCGGGCAGCTGCGGCTCGGGCAGCGCCTCGGCGAGGCGGCCGGGCGCGGCGGCGCTCGCCTTGCCCTTGCGCAGCGCCC
>NZ_AMXF01000347.1 GCF_000310225.1 Thauera phenylacetica B4P | reverse complement strand
ACGCGCAGGCTCGCCTGGCGGCGGGCGCCGTGCGGCCGCGGCGAGGCCTGCGGCGCCGGGGCCGCGCGCGGGTACTCCAGTTCGCACCAGAAGGTGCTCCCCTCGCCCGGGCGGCTGCGCACGCCGATGCGGCCGCCCTGCAGCTCGACCAGGCGGCGGCAGATCGCCAGCCCCAGGCCGGTGCCGCCGAAGCGCCGCGTGATCGAGCCGTCGGCCTGGGTGAACTCGGTGAAGATGCGGCCCTGCGCCTCCTCGGCGATGCCGATGCCGCTGTCCTCGACCTCCAGGCGCAGGCGGCAGCGCTGGGCGCTCATCGCCACGACCCGCGCGCGCACCGCGACGAAGCCGCGCGCGGTGAACTTCACCGCGTTGCCGGCGAGGTTGAGCACGATCTGGTGCAGTGCGCGGCGGTCACCGAGCACGCCCTCGGGCAGCCCGGGGTCGATCTCGAGGCGCAGCTCGAGCCCTTTCTGCGCGCTCATCGTCCCCAGCATCGGGCGCAGCGCGGCCAAGGCTTCGGCAGGACAGAAGGGGGCGGACTGGAGCTCGAGCTGTCCGGCCTCGATCTTGCTGAAGTCGAGCACGTCGTCCAGGATCCCGAGCAGCGTGCTGCCGGAGGCGCGGATCGCGCCCACCCATTCGGCCTGGCCCGGGTCCAGCCGGGAGCGCGCGAGCAGCTGCGCCATGCCGAGGATGCCATTCATCGGCGTGCGGATCTCGTGGCTCATCGCGGCGAGGAAGTCGCTCTTGGCGCGGCTGGCCGCCTCGGCGCGTTCGCGCGCGAGTTCGGCGCGCTCCTTGGCCTTGCGCTCGCCGATGTCGGTGAGCGAGCCCTCGTAGCAGCGCAGCCGCCCGCCGTCGTCGAGCACGCGGCGGGCCGAGATGGAGACCTCGATCTCGCTGCCGTCGCGCCGCCGCCAGCGCGTCTCGAAGCCGACCACCTTCTCCTCCATGTTGAGGCGCCCGAGGAAGCGGCGCTGGTCCTCGGCATGGACGAAGCACTGCGTGCTGACGTCGGTGATCCCGGTGAGGAAGTCTGCCGCGCTGTCGTGACCGAGGAGGCGGACCAGCGCCGGATTGGCGGACAGGAAGCGCCCCTCGGGATCGACCTGGAAGATGCCCTCGATCGCGTTCTCGTACAGCGAGCGGTAGGCCTGCTCGGACTGCTGCAGGCCGAGGTAGAGCTTGGCGTTCTCGATCGAGATCGCCGCCTGCGCGGCGAGGATGCGCAGGGTCTTCAGGCGCTGCTGGTCGAAGATGTCGCGGCCGAGGCGGTGCTCGAGGTAGAGCAGGGCGGTGAGCTCGCCGTGGTACAGGATGGGCAGGCACAGCAGCGAGCGCGGCGCGTGGTCCCGGATGTAGGGGTCGTGCGCGAACATCTGCTGGCGCGGGGCGTCGCCGAGCACCAGCGCCTCGCCGGTGCGGGCGACGTAATTGAGCACGCTCACCGGAAGCAGGCTCGCCGCCGCCTCCAGGGCGACACTGCACATGCGCGTCGACGCCTCCTCCAGCCCGGCGATCGCCTCGACATGGAGGCGCCGGTCGCGGCTCAACGCGAGTGCGCCGCGCTGCGCCCCCGCGCTCGTCAGCGCGAGCTGCAGCAGGCGCTCGAGCAGGCGCTCCAGCACGATCTCGTCCGAGATCGCCTGCGAGGCCTCGATGACCGAGCCGATGTCGAAGGACTGGTTGGTCTCGTCGAGGCCGCCCTGGGCCTCGCCCGCGGCCGCGTTGGGCGACGGACGCGGCCACAGGCCGTATTCCTCCAGCTGCTCCTGCAGATGCACGACGCGGGAGTGCGCGCCGAGGCGCTGGTAGCGCCGGCAGGCGTCGTCGAAGCAGGTGCGCGCGATCGCGCGTTCGCCGGCGTCGAGGTGGAAGCGGGCGGCGAATTCGCAGGCGAGCGCGGCGTCGAGCCAGAAGCCGCCCTGCTCCGCGAGCGCGATCGCGCGGTCGTAGGCCGCGGCCGCCCCCGGGATTGCGTGCACGCGGCGCTGCTCGGCGTCGATCAGCGCGACGCGGTGGCCGTGGTTCGCGGGCGCATGCTCCGCCTGCATGCGGACGTGGCGCACCAGCTGGCGCAATGCCCGCAGCGCACGCCGGCGGGCCTTGCCGGGTGGCGGCAGGGTGCGCAGCAGCGCGAGCGCGTGCAGGCTGCGGAACCAGGTCGCGGTGTAGGTCCCGCCGACATAGGGCAGGTGGGCTTCGCCCAGGGTGCATTCGGCGAGCGCCGCCGCGTAGTTCGCATGCACCAGCGCGAGCAGGGCCTTGTAGAAGTGGTGCAGGCAGACCGCGGTGAGATGGTTCCCGCGCCGGTGCTCGGCGAGCATCTCGGCCTCGTGGTAATGCTCGCCGTCGAGCGCGGTGGGCGCGACCGAGGGCTCGCACAGCCGCGTGACCGCCTGCAGCGCCATGTAGCTGTATTGCAGGGACTGCTGCTGCCCGGTCTGTTCGAGCTGCAGCAGCTGCCCCCGCATGCGTCGCGCGAGCGCCTCGAGATCGTCGGCGAGCGGCACCGCGTACTGGATCGCGGCGGCCAGGCTGTACGCGGCGTATTCGAGGTCGCCGCAGGCGAGCGCCTCGGCGTGCGCCTCGTGCAGGCCGTCGAGGGCGCGCTGCAGCGGCTCGCGGTAGTGGCGGACGTAGCAGTTGAACAGCGACAGCGTGCGCTGGCGACCCTGGCGCGAGGGCCGCGCCGCCTCCAGCGCGAGCGCGAGGGTGCCGGCGCGGTAGCCCTCGTCGATCGCGCCGAGCACGCCGCACAGCACGCCACCGAAGCCGGCGAGCGCCTGCGCGCTGGCGTCGGTGTGGCCGTGGTGCAGGGCGAGCTCGACCTGGCGCGCCATCACCAGCGGACGCAGGGCCGAGCTGGAGAACTTGACGATGCCGAACATGCCGCCGAGCAGCGCCTGGGCGGCGAGCACACGGGGTTCGGTCGCGGCCGGCATGTGCAGCAGCGCGTCCGCCGCGGTGCGGCGGATGAGCAGGCGGGTGCGCAGCAGCTCGGCGGCGATGCGCAGGCGCCCTGGCGCCGCGGGCAGGCGC
>NZ_AMXF01000346.1 GCF_000310225.1 Thauera phenylacetica B4P | reverse complement strand
CCGGCGCCCTCGCTGCCCCCGCCACCTTCGCCGAGCGCCGGCTGTTCGAGCCGATCGCGCCCCGGCTCGCCCGCTTCACCGCGCCCGGCGTGCCCTCACGTGCGGCGCTCGACGCCCTGCTCGCCGAGGCCGCACCCACGGCGCGCAGCGGTGGCGGAGCGCGGATCCGCTTCGCTGCGCCGGGCGAGGACGAGGCCGGCTACGAGGCGCATATCTTCGCCACCGGCGAGGTGCCGACTCGCGAGGGCGACTGGCACGACTTCTTCAACGCGCTCGCCTGGTGCGCCTGGCCACGCACCAAGGCCTGCTGCAACCGCCTCCACCTGGACGAGCTGCGCGCCCGCGCCGCCGCCGGCCTCGCCGGGCGCGGACCGCGGCGCGACGCGCTGACCCAGTTCGACGAGTGCGGCGTCGTCGTGGTATCCGCCGACCCGCTGGTCCCGGCCCTGCTCGCCGCACATGAGTGGGAAGAGGTGTTCTGGAGGCGGCGCGAGGCCCTGCAGCGCAGCACCCGCTTCCTCGTCTTCGGCCACGGCAGCTGGGACCAGCTGCGCGCGCCCTTCCCCGGCCTGTGCGCCAAGGCCCTCCACCGCGTGGTCGATCCCGCCTGGCTCGCGCTGCCCGCGGCGGCGGCGCTCGCCGAGACCGACGCCTGGCTCGCCGCCCACCTCGCCGCCGCGATCGGCGACCTCAGCCCGCGCAGCCTCGCACCCCTGCCGCTGCTCGGCATCCCCGGCGTGACACCGGATAGCGAATCCGCCGAGTACTACCGCGACACCCGCCAGTTCCGCCCGCAGCGCATGCCTGCGCGCGCCGCCGCCGACGCCTGAAATTCGGCCTGGCAGCGCATGCGCAACGCCGCTACAATCCTATTGTCATTTTCAGGCCTATGCCTTCGAGGTACTCGAGGAGGCCAGCACGGGCGCGGGCCGCTCCTCTCCCGTGCGGGGCTCGGCCGCCAGCCCTGACTGCGTCGGCGAGGCAGGGACGCAGTGGCGCCGCCGCCCGTGCCCGGACAGGAGGTTCGCCCGTGAGACCGTCCACCCGCATTCCCGCACCAGCCCTGCACGGGACGGCGACGCCCATCCGCAGCCTGATCCTGGCCCTCGCCCTGCTTCCGGCCGGCGCGTTCGCGCAGACCGCCGCGCCCATCGACGCACCCGCAGCGCCCGCGGCTCCCACGGCCATGCTCGCCCTCCGCCACGACCCCGCGATCGACCCCGCGGGCTGGTGGGTGAGCGAGAAGCTCGACGGCGTGCGCGCCTCGTGGGACGGCAGCGTGCTGCGTTTCCGCAGCGGGCGCACACTGCCGGCGCCGGCCTGGTTCCTCGCCGTATTGCCGCCGGTCGCCCTCGACGGCGAGCTCTGGCTCGGCCGCCGCCGCTTCGACGCGCTCTCCGGCCTGCTGCGCCGCGAGGATCCCGAGGACCCGCTGTGGCGCGAGGTGCGCTACATGCTCTTCGAGCTGCCCGGCGCCCCCGGCGACTTCGACACCCGGCTGGCGCGCCTGCGCAGCCTGGCCCACGCCGCCGGGGCGCCGTGGGTGCAGGCGGTCCCGCAGCGGCGCGTGCCCGACCGTGCCGCCTTGCAGCGCCTGCTCGACGAGGTCCTCGCAGGAGGCGGAGAAGGCCTCATGCTGCATCGCGCCGACGCCCGCTGGCAGCCCGGCCGCAGCGAGGCCCTGCGCAAGCTCACCCCCTGGCTGGACGCCGAGGCGCGCGTGGTGGGCTACCTGCCCGGCAAGGGCCGGCTGCAGGGCAGGGTGGGCGCGCTGCGGGTCGAGACCGCCGACGGCCGCCGCTTTCGCATCGGCAGCGGCCTCAGCGACGCGCTGCGCGCCAACCCGCCCGCGCTCGGCGCGCTCGTCACCTACCGCTACCGCGAGCTCACCCCCGCCGGCCTGCCGCGCTTTCCGCGCTACCTGCGCGAGCGCACGCTGCCCTGAGGCGCGAGCGCGGCGTTTCTTCCCCGTGCCGCCATCGATTGCCGGCCGGCCTTATTCGCGGCTGCCGCCGCTCCTACGTGGCATCCGACCGCGGTGGTTTATTGAAGGGCGGCGCCAGGCGCGAGCGCGGCGTTCCTTCCCCGTGCCGCCATCGGTCGCCGGCCGGCCTTATTCGCGGCTGCCGCCGCTCATGGGCCCGGACCGCGTCGGTTTCTGTAGGAGCGCCGGCAGGCGCGAAGGCGGCCTTGAAGTAGCCGCGGCGCGAACTCCATGCGCCGTCTTCGCGGCTGCCGCCGCTCCTGCATGGCATCCGAGCGCGGTGGTTTATTCAGGAGCGGCGCGAGACGCGAATGGACTCTGGCGGCAACCCCGCCCGCGCTCAGCCCTCCAGCTGCAGCGCCGCCAGGCGCGCATACAGGCCACCCTGGCGGCGCAGGTCGGCCGGGGTGCCGGTCTCGACGATGCGGCCGGCGTCCATCACCACGATACGGTCCACCTTCTGCACGGTGGCCAGGCGGTGGGCGATGATCAGCGTGGTGCGACCCTGCATCGCCGCGGCCAGGCCCTGCTGCACGAGGGCCTCGGATTCGGCGTCGAGCGCGCTGGTGGCCTCGTCGAGCAGCAGGATGGGCGCGCCCTTGAGGATCGCGCGCGCGATCGCGATGCGCTGGCGCTGGCCACCGGAGAGCCGCGTGCCGCGCTCGCCGAGGAAGGTGGCGTAGCCCTCGGGCAGGCGGGCGATGAACTCGTCGGCGGCCGCGGCGCGCGCGGCGGCCATCACCTCGTCGTCGGCGGCATCGGGGCGGCCATAGCGGATGTTGTCGAGCGCGCTGGCGGAGAAGATCACCGGATCCTGGGGGACGAGGGCGATGCGCGCGCGCAGGCTGCGCAGCGGCAGGGCGCGGATGTCGTGGCCGTCGATGCGGATCTGGCCCGCGCTGGCCTCGTAGAAGCGCAGCAGGAGCTGGAACAGGCTGGTCTTGCCGGCACCCGAGGGGCCGACCAGCGCCAGCCTTTCGCCCGCCGCGATGCGCAGGTCGATGCCGTCGAGCGCCGCCACGGCGGGGCGGGCGGGGTAGCGGAAGACGACGTGGGCGAGTTCG
>NZ_AMXF01000345.1 GCF_000310225.1 Thauera phenylacetica B4P | reverse complement strand
GCGTCGTCGAGCGCTTCACCCCCGCCGAGCTGGCGGCGATCGATGCCGGCCTGCGCGAGCGCGCCCGCCTCGGCCTGGTGGCCACCGCGCGTGCGCGGCCCGATGCGCGCGCCGAGGAAGAACGCGGCCTGGTGGTGCACGCCGCGGCCCCGGTGGTGGACGCCGCGGGCAACCTGGTGGCGGTGCTCGAGGGCGGCGTGCTGCTCAACGGCAACCTCGACTTCGTCGACACCCTCAACGCCATCGTCTACCGCGAGGGCAGCCTGCCCGAGGGCAGCGAGGGCACCGCCACGCTGTTCGTCGACGACGTGCGCATCGCCACCAACGTGCGCCTGTTCGAGGGCGCGCGCGCCCTCGGCACGCGCGCCTCGGACGAGGTGCGCACGCACGTGCTCGACCACGGGCGCACCTGGCTGGAGACCGCCTTCGTGGTCGACGACTGGTACGTGTCGGCCTACGAGCCGGTGATGGACAGCCGCGGCGAGCGCGTCGGCATGCTCTACGTCGGCTTCCTCGAGGCGCCCTTCCGCGCCGCCAAGCGCATGGCCCTGCTGGTGGTCGGCGCGCTCGCGCTGCTGGTGAGCGGCGCCGGCGCGCTGCTGACGCTGTACTGGGCGCGCGGCATCTTCCGCCCGATCGAGCGCATGCACGCCACCATCGGCCGCATCGACGCGGGCGACGAGCGCGCGCGCGTGGGCGACGTCGCCAGCCGCGACGAACTCGGCCGCCTGGCCACCGCCTTCGATCATCTGCTCGACGAGCAGGCCGCGCGCCGCGCCGAGCTGCAGGCCTTGAACGCCTCCCTCGACCGCAAGGTCGCCGAGCGCACCGCCGACCTCGCCGCGGCCAACGAAGAGCTACGCGCCGCCCAGCGCCGCCTGGTGATGAGCGAGAAGCTCGCCGCGATCGGCGAGCTCACTGCCGGTGTGGCGCACGAGATCAGCAACCCCACCGCGGTGATCCAGGGCAACCTCGACCTGCTGCGCGAGGAGCTCGGCCCCGCGGCGCAGCCGGTGGCCAACGAGATCCGCCTGATCCACGAGCAGGTCGGACGCATCCGCCTGATCGTCACCAAGCTGCTGCAGTTCGCCCGCCCGGGCGAGTTCGCCGGCTACGTCGAGGACGTCGACGTGAACGCCGCGCTCGCCGACTGCCTCGTGCTGACGCGCCAGCATCTGGCGCGCGCCGAGGTCCGGGTGGTGCAGCGCTTCGGCGCGAGTGGCCGGGTGCAGATCAACCTGCAGGAGCTGCAGCAGGTGCTGATCAACCTCATCGTCAATGCCGTGCAGGCCATGCCCGCCGGCGGCACGCTGACGCTGGAGACGGTCGACCGCGACCCGGTGCACGATGCACGTGGCGTGCGCATCACCGTGCGCGACACCGGCGGCGGCATCCGCGCCGAGGACCTGGCGCGCATCTTCGACCCCTTCTTCACCACCAAGAAGCGCCAAGGCACCGGCCTGGGGCTGTCGATCAGCCACACCCTGGTCGAGCGCTACGGCGGCCGCATCGAGGTGGACAGCACGCCCGGCGAGGGCGCGGCCTTCACGGTGAGCCTGCTCGCCGAGCCGGTGTATCGCAAGGACCCCGCGCCGCCACCCGGCGGGCGGGAAGACGGAACAGGACGAACGGAAGCGACTTGACAATGCACAGATGCGAATAGAGCTATACATAGATACAGCAACAAAGCAGCCTGTCGGCTGCACTCCTTTCCTCCCCGGCATGAATGCCGGGGTTTCTCGGAGCTACTGATGAACGTGATGGGTTTCGCCGGCTGGTCCGGCAGCGGCAAGACGACGCTGGTCGAGCAGGTGATCGCGGCGCTGAGCGCGCGCGGCCTGGTGGTGTCGCTGGTCAAGCACGCCCACCACAGCTTCGATATCGACCATGCCGGCAAGGACTCCTGGCGCCATCGCCAGGCCGGCTGCCGCGAGGTCATGGTGAGCTCGGACCAGCGCTGGTCGCTGACGCGCGAGCTGCGCGGCGCGCCCGAGGCCGGCCTCGACGAGCTGCTCGCGCACCTGGGGCCGTGCGACCTGGTGCTGGTCGAGGGCTTCAAGCGCGCGGCGATTCCCAAGATCGAGGTCTGGCGCAGCGTCGTGGCCGAGCCCCTGCTGCATCCGGACGACCCCCGCATCGTCGCGCTCGCGACCGACGCGCGGGTGGAGAGCGCGCTCCCCCAGCTCGACATCAACGACCCCGAGGGGGTGGCGGATTTCATCGTCGAGCACCTCGGGCTGCGCACCGACTCCCGCTCCGCTCCGTAGGCGCGGTGTAAGCCGGGGCGGGGGGCCGGCAAGGACCCGGGTTCCTGCTCCAGCGCTGCATTCGCGCCTGCCGGCGCTCCTACATGAAACATCACGCGCCCCCAAGGTACGGGCGGCGGAAGCCGCGACGGTCTCCGTAGGAGCGGCGGCAGCCGCGAACGCGGCCGTGCCGCAGGCGACGCGGGCGACGGGAATACTCACCGCGTTCGCGCCTGCCGGCGCTCCTACATGAAACATCACGCGCCCCAAGGTACGGGCGGCGGAAGCCGCGACGGTCTCCGTAGGAGCGGCGGCAGCCGCGAACGCGGCCGTGCCGCAGGCGACGCGGGCGACGGGAATACTCAGCGCATTCGCGCCTGCCGGCGCTCCTACACGCTCCATCGCGCCTGCCGGCGCTCCTGCAGAAACCGTCATGTATCCACGGAAACCGCCGCGTTCACCGAAACCGCGGCGCATCCGGGCGATGTAGGAGCGCCGGCAGGCGCGAATCGGCGGTCCTTGTTCCGGACGACGCCGGTCGCCAGGGCGTCGTCCGATCGCGCGCCCCCTCGTGGCCTGCGGCGGTGGCTCAATCCAGGCCGATGATCTTGCCCAGCGGCGCCAGGTCGTAGCCGCCGAGGCGCTGGGCGAGGGTGCGGGCCGACGGGCTGGCGCAGGCGGCGAGCAGGTCCTGGAACAGGCGGCGGAAGAGGATCTCGCGTGGCAGCGCGAGGTCGAAGGCCTCCCAGCCCAGGGACAGGAAATCGAGCCCGAACTCCGCGGCCGCGGCGCGCGTGCCGGGCGCGCAGTCGGCGTCCTCGCGCGCCACCACGGCGGCGGCCTCGCGCTCGCTGTGC
>NZ_AMXF01000344.1 GCF_000310225.1 Thauera phenylacetica B4P | reverse complement strand
GGTAGCCGGGATCTTCCGACATGTAGCCGATGGTGTAGATGTGCACCATCAGCGACACGAAGGTCACCACCAGCATCATCATCATCACCGTCAGCGAGTCGATCAGGAAACCGACCTCGAAGTCGATGCCGCCCGCCTGCATCCAGGTGTAGATAGTGCCGTTGAAGGTGTTTCCAGCCGCCACGTCCTGGTAGATGACCAGCGACGCCACGAAGGCGATCGCGACACCGAGGATGGTGACCACATGCGCCCCCGCACGCCCGATCTGCTTTCCGAACAGGCCTGCGAGGATCGCTCCCGCCAGCGGCGCCAGCGGCACGAGGAGATAGAGTGCTTTCATGTCCGACATCGTGACGCTTCCTTATCCCTTGAGGCTGTCCAGATCATCCACGTGGATCGTGCGCATGTTGCGGAACATCACGATCAGGATCGCGAGGCCGATCGCCGATTCGGCCGCTGCCACGGTGAGGATGAAGAAAACGAAGACCTGGCCGGCAATGTCGCCGAGGTAATGCGAGAAAGCGACGAAGTTCATGTTCACCGAGAGCAGCATCAGCTCGATGGCCATCAGCAGCACGATCAGGTTCTTCCGGTTGAGGAAGATCCCGACCACGCTGATCGCGAACAGGATCGCGCCCAGGATGAGGAAATGGGAAAGCGAAAGCATCAGTGACCCCCTGATCGCACCGGCAGCTCGCCGGCGCGGTTCTTGTTTTGTTCGCGTGCGTTGTCAGTCGTCTTTCTCGGACTGCATCTTCACCAGCTCGACCCGGCCCTCGCGCCTGACGGCGACCTGCTCGGACGGCGGGATCGACTTCAGCCCCTTGCGCTTGCGCAGCGTCAGCGCCACCGCGGAGACCATCGCCACCAGCAGCACCAGGGAGGCGAGCTCGAAGGCATAGACGTAGTCGGTGTAGAGCACGCGGCCCAGCTCGCGGGTGTTGCTGTAGTCCGCGGCGACCGGCGCCGGCGCGGGCATCGCCTCGAGGCCGAAGTAGCTACCCCCGAGCACCATGACCATCTCGACCAGCATCAGGATGCCCACCAGCGCCCCCACCGGCAGGTAGCTCCAGAAGCCCTCGCGCAGCCGATCGAGGTTGATGTCGAGCATCATGACCACGAAGAGGAAGAGCACCATCACCGCGCCGACGTACACCATCACCAGCGTGACCGCGAGGAACTCGGCGTGCAGCAGCAGCCAGAGGCCGCCGGCGTTGAAGAAGGTCAGCACCAGGAAGAGCGCGGCATGTACCGGGTTCCGGGCGGTGATCACTCTCAGCGCCGCGAGCACCATGATCACGGCGAGAAAGTAGAAGACGAAGGTCTTGAATTCCATGTTCTTGACTCGTGGCGCCGAAGCGCCCTCCCCTTAGCGGTACTTGGCGTCCTGTTGGCGGTCTGCCGCGATCTGCGACTCGTGGCGATCCCCCACCGCGAGCAGCATCTGCTTCGTGTAGTACAGATCGCCGCGCTGCTCCCCGTGGTACTCCAGCACGCGGGTCTCGACGATCGCGTCCACCGGACAGGCTTCCTCGCAGAAGCCGCAGAAGATGCACTTGGTCAGGTCGATGTCGTAGCGCGTGGTGCGCCGCGAGCCGTCGTCACGCTGGTCCGATTCGATCGTGATCGCCATCGCCGGGCAGATCGCCTCGCACAGCTTGCACGCGATGCAGCGCTCCTCGCCGTTCGGGTAGCGGCGCAGGGCGTGCAGCCCGCGGAAGCGGTTGCTCTGCGGCGTCTTCTCTTCCGGGAAGAGGATAGTGATCTTGCGCTGAAAGAAATGCCGTCCGGTCAGGGCCATGCCCTTGACGAGTTCCTTCAGGAACAGACTGCCGATGTAATCCTTGGCACCCATGGTCTTCTCAACTCCAGATCGACAGCGGCGACATCATCCACACGGTCACCACGAACAGCCACACGAGGGTGACCGGGATGAACACCTTCCAGCCCAGACGCATGATGTGGTCGTAGCGGAAGCGCGGGAAGGTGGCTCGCGCCCACAGGAACAGCAGCAGGATGAACGCGGTCTTGACCGCCAGCCAGTGGAAACCATCGGGCAGGAAACCCACCGGCGACAGCCAGCCACCAAGGAACAGGATCGAGGTCAGGATCGACACCAGGATCATGTTCGCGTACTCGGCCAGGAAGAACAGCGCGAAGGTCATGCCCGAGTACTCGACCATGTGGCCCGCGACGACCTCGGCTTCGCC
Organism: Thauera phenylacetica B4P; assembly: GCF_000310225.1. Taxonomy (GTDB): domain Bacteria; phylum Pseudomonadota; class Gammaproteobacteria; order Burkholderiales; family Rhodocyclaceae; genus Thauera; species Thauera phenylacetica. The sequence continues at coordinate 904 of NZ_AMXF01000344.1, read as the reverse complement.
TTCGACCACGTCGAAGGGCGCGCGGTTGGTCTCGGCGATGCCCGAAATCACGTACACCACGAACATCGGGAAGAGCGGGATCCAGTTCCACGACAGCACGCCCAGGCCCATGTCCGCGAAGCGGCCTTCATTCTGCGACATCACGATGTCGGTGAGGTTGAGGCTGGCGGAGATCAGCAGCACGCAGATCAGCGCGAAGCCCATCGACACCTCGTAGGACACCATCTGCGCGGCGGCGCGCATCGAGCCGAGGAAGGGATACTTCGAGTTCGACGCCCAGCCGGCGACGATCACGCCGTACACCTCCATCGAGGTGATCGCGAGCAGGAAGAGCAGGCCGGCATTGACGTCGGCGAGCACCAGCCCGTCGTCGAAGGGGACCACCGCCCAGGCCGCGAGCGAGGGCGCGATCGCCAGGATCGGGCCGAGGATGAAGAGGCCCTTGTTGGCGCCGCTCGGGACGATGATCTCCTTGAACAGCAGCTTCATGCCGTCGGCGATCGGCTGCAGCAGGCCCTTCGGACCGACCCGGTTGGGGCCGATGCGGACCTGCATGTAGCCGATGACCTTGCGCTCGGCGAGGGTCAGGTAGGCGACGCAGATCATCAGCGGCGCGATGATCGCGACGATCTTGATCAGCGTCCAGATGGCCGTCCAGGAGGGGCCGAAGAAATCCGCCACGGGTTGCAGCATCGCTTCCATCACGCACGCTCCACGCTGAGGTCACCGCTCATCGCGCCGAGCGCCGCGGTCGAGGGATGCGCCGCGGCGACGCGCACGCACCCTGCAGCCAGTCCTTCGTCCGCCAGGGCGACGAGCTCGACGCTCGCCCCGCCCTGCGCCACACGCACCCGATCGCCGGCCGCGAGGCCGAGCGCCGCGAGCGTGGCCGGCGCGACGCGCG
>NZ_AMXF01000343.1 GCF_000310225.1 Thauera phenylacetica B4P | reverse complement strand
CGACGGAGCCGTTCGCGGTCGCGCCCGCCGCGCCGGAGGGCGCCGCGGAGCCTGGGGCACTGCCGGGCGGCGCGGGCGAGGCGAGCCTGCCCGCGGTCGAGAGCCTGTCGCTGTCCTCGGACTTCACCGCCTTCCTGAAGGAGGAGGTGAGCGAGGCGCTGCGCCGCAAGGCCTTGCAGAAGCTGTTCTCCGACCCGCACTTCAACCAGATGGACGGGCTGGACATCTACATCGACGACTACTCGCAGCCCGACCCGATCCCGCCGGAGATCCTGGCGAAGCTCCGGCATGCGCGCGAATGGCTGATGGACGACGCGGCGACAGGGCCTGCTGCCGACGGCGGGGCGATCGACGCGGCGGTGCCCGTTGCGGGCGACGGCGGGCAAGCCCGCGTGCCGGAAGAGGGGGCGGAGAGTGCTTGCGCAAGCGGAGAGGGGGGCGATAGCGCCGAAGCCGAGGCCGCGGAAGCGCTGGACGGGAGACGTCCCCCCGCGGCGAGCCGGGTCGCGCCCGACCCATCCGTCGCGGGCGCATCCGCGGCGGAGCTGTCCGCAACGGACTCGTCGGTCGAGCGCGCGTCCCCGGCGGGCGGGAACGCTTCGGGCAGCTGATCCGGTCTCGGAGCTGCGGGTGCGGCTTCGTGCAGCTTGGAGCAGGATGCGGGACAAAACGCACCCTGAGCGACAAATTGTCGCGCGTGGATTCCTGATATCGCCCAGTCATGGCTTTTCGGGGATTCCTGCGGTTTTCCCGGCGGCCCCAGCTGGCCTATGAACTGCTTTGCTTATGGGACTCGATGGAAGGACACATGAGCGAACGCCACGACCCGACCTGCCGTATCCACCTGTGCGACTGCAACCGCAGCTTCGCGCTCGATGCCGGGCGCCTGTCCGGGAGCGCCGGCGCCGCGCTGCATTGCCATCACGCGCTGTGCGGCGCCGAGCTGCCGGCGCTCGAGGCCTCGCTCACGAGCGGCCAGGCGGTGCATGTCGCCTGCACGCAGGAGAGCGCGCTCTTCGGCGAGCTGGCCGAGGAGGCCGGCGCGGGCGAGCGCATCCGCTTCTTCAACCTGCGCGAGAACGCCGGCTGGTCGGCGGAGTCCGCCGCCGCAAGCCCCAAGCTCGCCGCGCTGATCGCCGCCGCGACCACGCTGGCCGATCCCGAGCCGGTGGCGGCGGTGCAGATGTCCGCCGGGCGCAGCCTCTTGATCGTCGGCGAGGCGGGCGCGGCGCTGGGCTGGGCGGAGCGCCTGGCCGGCAGCTTCGAGCCGGCGGTGCTGATCACCGCGCGCACGCAGGACGCGGAACTGCCCGCGGTCAACGCCTATCCGGTGTGGTCGGGCAAGCCGGTGGCGCTCGGCGGCCACCTCGGCGCCTTCGAGCTCGAATGGACGCAGCACAACCCGATCGACCTCGAGCTGTGCGTGCGCTGCAACGCCTGCGTCAAGGCCTGCCCCGAGGGCGCGATCGGCTGGGACCTGCAGGTCGATGTCGACGCCTGTCGCAGCCACCGCGCCTGCGTCGCCGCCTGTGGCGAGATCGGCGCGATCGACTTCGCGCGCGCCGACGTGGCGCGCCGCGAGCGCTTCGACCTCGTGCTCGACCTCGCGGCCGCGCCGCTGCTGCGCCGCGTCGAGTTGCCCGACGGCTACGCCGCCCCGGGGCGCGACCCCTTCGAGCAGGCGCTCGCGGTGCAGGCGCTGGGCGAGTTCGTGGGCGAGTTTGAGAAGCCGCGCTACGTGGCCTTCGAGGCCGGCCTGTGCGCGCACAGCCGGGCGAAGAAGACCGGCTGCAGCAACTGCATCGAGGCCTGTTCCACCGAAGCGATCCGCAGCAACGGCGACGTGATCGCGGTCGATCCCTGGCTGTGCAAGGGCTGCGGCACCTGCAGCACGGTGTGCCCCTCGGGTGCGCTGTCCTTCCAGTATCCGCGCGTGCCCGAGCTCGGCCAGCGCGTGAAGACCCTGCTCGCCGAATACGCGCGCGCCGGCGGCAGCGACGCCTGCCTGCTGTTCCACTCCGCCGAGGCCGGCACCGCCACCATCGCGCGCCTGGCCCGCCGCGGCCGCGGCCTGCCGGCGCGGGTGATCCCGGTCGAGGTGTGGAGCGCGGACGCGGTCGGGCTGGACCTGATGCTCGGGAGCCTCGCGCTCGGTGCCTGCCAGGTGGCGGTGCTCGCCGCCGGCAGCCACGACGCCGCGCCGATCAAGGCGCAGGCCGCGCACGGCCAGACCATCCTTACTGCGCTCGGCTACGGCGGCGAACACCTGCGCGTGATCGAGGCCGACGCCGACGACTGGCAGGTGCTCGAGCGCGCGCTCCACGACTGGGCGCCGGCAAACGGCGTCGCCGAGCCGGCGCGCTTCCAGCTCTTGCCGAAGAAGCGCGAGACGCTGGACTTTGCGCTGCGCCATCTGGTCGCCCACGCGCCTGCCGCCACGACGCCCACGGGCCTGCCCGCGGCGATCGCCTTGAAGGCCGGCGCGCCCTTCGGCCAGGTGCTGGCGTCCGACGCCTGTACGCTCTGCATGTCCTGTACCGGCGCCTGCCCGGCCGGCGCGCTGCGTGCCGCCAGCGACGCCTACCGCCTCGAGTTCGTCGAGAAGAACTGCCTGCAGTGCGGGCTGTGCGAAGTCTCCTGTCCGGAGTCCGCGATCACCCTCGAGCCGCGTCTGCTCCTCGGCGAATATGGCAAGGAAGGCGCACGCAAGGCGCGCACGCTGCGCGAGGCCGACATCTTCCACTGCAGCGCCTGCGGCAAGGCCATGGGCGCCGCGCCGCTGATCGAATCCATGATCGCCCGCCTGTCCGGCCACTCGATGTTCGCCGGCGAGGCCGAGCGCGCACGCCTGCGCATGTGCGCCGACTGCCGGGTGATCGACATGATGAAGGCCGGATCCTCCGTGAAGGCCTGGGACCTCACTGAATGAACGACGCCGAATGAAAGACGCCGCGAACGCCACCATCGCCCTCCAGCCGCAGCCGACCTGGTCGGACGAGGACCGCGCGCGTGCCGAGCACTACGCGCTGCTCGCCCGCTTGTTCCACGCCGCGCCCGACGCCGCGCTGCTGGCCGCGCTCGTGCAGACCGGGCGCACGCTCGGCGGCGAGGGCGGCGAGCTGCCGCGCGCCTGGGCCGCCCTG
>NZ_AMXF01000342.1 GCF_000310225.1 Thauera phenylacetica B4P | reverse complement strand
GTATGGGCCAGGGCCGCGGCCTCACGCCGGGCGCGACCGGCGCGGCGCCGCGCTCGGGCACGGTGCGGGTGGCGGACGCACGCGGCGCGCTGGAAGAGCGCAAGGTCGAGCTCGGCGTCTCCAACCGCGTGCAGGCGCAGGTGCTGTCCGGGCTCGCCGAGGGCGAGCGCGTGGTCTCCGGCCTGGTGGTCGGCAACGGCGCCGGCCGCCCGCAGATGACGCCGCGGCTATGAAGATCGAACGCCTTCCCGGCGAGGACGCGCCCTCTTCCTCCGATCCGCCGGCGGCGGCCGCGGCGACGCAGGCCGGCCCCCACGTAGCGCCCCCGACTGCGCCCCCGCTCATCGAGCTCCACGGCATCACGCGCAGCTTCGTCAATGGCGAGGTCGAGACCCGCGTGCTGCACGGCATCGACCTCACCATCCACGCCGGCGAGTTCGTCGCCATCATGGGGGCCTCGGGCTCGGGCAAGTCGACGCTGATGAACCTCCTCGGCTGCCTCGATCGCCCCAGCGGCGGCACCTACCGCTTCATGGGCGAGGACGTCGCCGCGCTCGACCGCGACGCGCTGGCGCGCCTGCGCCGCGAGGCCTTCGGCTTCGTGTTCCAGAGCTACAACCTGCTCGGCGGCGCCACCGCGCGCGACAACGTCGAGGTGCCGGCGGTGTACTCCGGGATGCCGCGCGAGGAGCGCCACGCCCGCGCCGAGGAGCTGCTCGCCCGCCTCGGCCTGGGCGAGCGCATCCACCACCGCCCCGGCCAGCTCTCCGGCGGCCAGCAGCAGCGCGTGTCGATCGCGCGCGCGCTGATGAACGGCGGGCGCATCATCTTCGCCGACGAGCCCACCGGCGCGCTCGACAGCCGGAGCGGCGCCGAGGTCATGAAGCTGCTCGCCGAGCTCTCCGCCGCCGGCCACACCATCGTGCTGATCACGCACGAGCGCGAGGTCGCCGAGCAGGCGCAGCGCATCATCGAGATCCGCGACGGCCGCATCGTCGCCGACCCCGGGCCGCGCCCGCCGCAGGCGCCGGAGCCCGACTTCGCCCCCCACGTCGATCGCACCTCGCCGCTGTCCGACGTGGTGGAGGCCACCCGCACCGCGCTGCGCGCGCTGCGCGCCAACCTCTTCCGCACCATCCTCACGCTGCTCGGCATCGTCATCGGCGTGGCCTCGGTGATCGCCATGCTGGCGATCGGCGACGGCGCCAAGCAGAAGGTGATCGACCAGGTCAGCGCGATGGGCACCAACCTGCTCACCGTACGCCCCGGCGCGCCCAACACGCGCGGGCGCGACGCCCCCGCCACGCTGGTGATCGAGGACGTGCAGGCGATCGCCGAGCTACCCAACGTGCTCGCCTCGGTGCCCGAGCAGGGCGCCACCATCACCCTGCGCGCCGGCAACCTCGACCACCGCAGCAGCGTCAACGGCACATCCGCCGACTACGTCGTGGCGCGCAACTGGGCGCCGGCGAGCGGCACCTTCTTCAGCGCCGAGGACGAGGCGCGCTACGCCACCGTCGCCGTGCTCGGCCAGACCGTGGCGCGCGCGCTGTTCCCGGGGCGCGACGCGGTGGGCGAGTTCATCCTGGTGAACAACATCCCCTTCCAGGTCATGGGCGTGATGACCCCCAAGGGCGCCACCCCCTGGGGGCAGGACCAGGACGACATCGTCTTCATGCCCTTCAACACCGCCAGCCTGCGCATCACCGGGCAGCGCTTCCTGCGCAACGTGACCATCGCGGTCGAGGACGTCGGGCGGATCGACGACACCCAGGCCGCGGTGCACGGCCTGCTGCTCGCCCGCCACGGCGTGGAGGACGTCCAGATCCGCAACATGGCCTCGGTGATCGACACCGTGTCGGAGACGCAGAATACGCTCACCGTGCTGCTCGGCACGGTGGCGGCGATCTCGCTGCTGGTCGGCGGCATCGGGGTCATGAACATCATGCTGGTGTCGGTCACCGAGCGCACCCGCGAGATCGGCATCCGCATGGCCACCGGCGCGCGCACCCGCAACATCCTGCAGCAGTTCCTCATCGAGGCCCTGGTGGTGTCGGCGGTGGGCGGGCTGATCGGGGTCGCGGTGGGGCTGGGCGCCGCCGCCATCATCGAGGCCTTCGGCACCGCGGTGCAGTATTCGCTGACGCCGGTGGTGCTGGCCTTCAGCTGCGCCTTCCTCACCGGCCTGGTGTTCGGCTACCTGCCCGCGCGCAAGGCTGCCCGGCTCGACCCGGTGGTCGCGCTCGCTTCGGAATAGGCTTCGTACATGCGCCTCCTGCCAGAAACATACTGCGCCAACGCCCTGGAAAAACGCGACTTCGAGCGCCAGGGTCCGGGCCTGAATCGCGGCTTTCGCGGGCAAACCCGCGCCTTGCTGAGCGCCCGCCGGCTCCCCGGCTTGCTGGTGCTCGCCTTCACCGCCGGCTGCGCGCTCACCGAACCGATCGTCCGCCCCGACCTCGACCTGCCCGCACAGTGGGCCGAAACCGGCGGCGCGCCCGCGGCGGCCGCCCCCGTCCACGACACCTGGTGGCGGGACTTCGGCTCGGCGCCGCTCGACGCCCTCGTCGCCGAGGCGCTGGCGACCGCACCCGACCTGCGCATCCAGGCCGAGCGCGTGGTGCAGGCCGAGCTTGCGCTGCGCCAGGCAGGGGCCTCGCTGCTCCCGGGGCTCGACCTCAGCGCCGGCAGCGGCGCGCGCAACGTGGACAGCAACGAGACGAACTCCACCAGCCTCAGCCTCGGCGCCAGCTACGAGCTCGACCTCTGGGGCCGCATCGCCGCTGGCGTCGACGCCAGCCGCGCCAGCCTCGCCGCCACCCGCTTCGACCACGACGCCGCGCGTCTGTCGATGAGCGCCAGCGTGGCGAGCACCTGGTTCCAGGCCCTGGCGCTGCAGGAGCGCCTGGACATCGCCCGCCAGAACCTCGCCATCGCCGAGCGCGTGCTGCGCGTGGTGCAGGCGCGCTACGACAACGGCGCCGCGTCGGCGCTCGAGCTGAGCCAGCAACGCGCCACGGTGCTCAACCAGCGCAAGGCGATCGAGCCGCTCGAAGTACAACTGCGGCAGACGCGCAGCGCGCTCGCCATCCTGCTCGGCCGCAACCCGCAGGCCGACTTCCCGACCGACGAGCGCCTGGCCGCGCTGCAGGTGCCGGTGGTCGACGCCGGCCA
>NZ_AMXF01000341.1 GCF_000310225.1 Thauera phenylacetica B4P | reverse complement strand
GGCGCCCGCCACCCAGGCCGGACGGCCGATCCACAGCGGCTCGCCCCCGACCACGCCGCGCATGCCCTGGCCGGTCTCGGCCACCAGCTCCGCCACCGCGGGCAAGCTCGCCGCGCCAGCCGCCGCGCGCAGGCCGGACGCGACCGGGTGTGCCGAGCCCTGCTCGATCGCCGCGGCCAGCACCACCAGCCGCTCCGCCTCCACGCTGCCGAGCGCGCGCACCTCCTCCACCCGCATCCTGCCCAGCGTGAGCGTGCCGGTCTTGTCGAACACGAAGCGGTTTGCCCGCGCCAGCGTCTCGATCGCATGCCCGCGCGTGACCAGCACGCCCATGCGCGCAAGCGTGTCGGTGGCTACGGTGAGCGCGGTCGGCGTGGCGAGCGAGAGCGCGCACGGGCAGGCGACCACCAGCACCGACACGAAGACCCACAGCGCGCGCGAGGGGTCGATCAGGTACCAGGCCACCCCGGTCCCCGCGGCCAGCACCAGCAGGGTGACGATGAAATAGGCGGCGACGCGGTCGGACAGCGTGGCGATGCGCGGCTTCTCGGTCGCCGCGCGCTCCATCAGGCGGCGGATCGCCGCCAGCCGGGTGGCGTCACCGACCTGCTCGACGCGCACCAGCAAGGGTGAGGACACGTTGATGCTGCCGCCGGTGACGCGGTCGCCCACCACCTTGGGCACCGGCATGCTCTCGCCGGTGAGCAGGGCCTCGTTGGCCTCGCCGCGACCCTCGACCACCACGCCATCGACCGGGATGACCTCTCCCGGGCGCACCCGCAGCACGTCCCCCGCCAGCAGCTGCGAGGTGGGCACGCGCTCGCCGGCGGAATCCCCCGGCCAGCCGGCGATGCGCTCGGCGAACGAGGGCAGCGCCTTGCCGAGCTCCTCGACCCCCCGCACCGCCTTCTGGCGCGCGATCATCTCGAGGTAGCGCCCGCCGAGCAGGAAGAACACGAACATCGTCACCGAGTCGAAATACACCTCCGGCCCGTCGGTCAGCGTCGCCCACAGGCTGGCGGCGAAGGCGCTGCCCACGCCGAGCGCGACCGGCACGTCCATGCCCAGGCGGCGCAGGCGCAGGTCGCGCCAGGCGCGCTGGAAGAAGGGCGCGGCCGAGTAAAGCACCACCGGCAGGGTCAGCAGCAGGCTGGCCCAGCGCAGCAGCAGCTCGATGTCCCAGCTCATGTCGCCCTCGCCCGCCACATAGACCGGGAAGGCGTACATCATCACCTGCATCATGCCGAAGCCGGCGACGAACACCCGCCACAGCATCGAGCGCCGCTCACGGTGGGCGAGCTGCTCGGAGCGCTCGGCGTCGTAGGGGTAGGCGCGGTAGCCGATGGCCTGGATCGCGGCGAGGATGTCGGAGAGCCTGATGCGGCGCTCGTCCCAGCGCACGCGCGCGCGCCGGGTGGCATAGTTGATCTCGATCGCCGACACCCCGGGCAGGCGCGCGACGTGGTTCTCGTTGAGCCACACGCACGCGGCGCAGGTGATGCCCTCGAGGATCAGCGCGGCCTCGCGCTCGTGCTCGCCCACCGGGCGCACGAAGCTCTTCTGGAAGTCAGGGTGGTCGAAGAGGCCGAGCTCCTGCAGCTCGACCGGCATCGCCTCGCGCCGCGTCTCGGGCATCGCGTCGCGGTGGCGGTAGTAATCGACCAGGCCGTTATCGACGATGGACTGCGCCACCGCCTCGCAGCCGATGCAGCACATGCGCCGCTCGCGACCGTCGATGCGCACGTAGTGCCGGGTCTCGGGCGGGATCGGCAGGCCGCAGTGGTAGCAGTCGCGATCCGCAGCGGCATCGGCTGCGGTGGCGGGAACAGGCTTTTCGGCAGAGGTCATCGGCGCCAAGCGAAACCGCCCCGCACGCACACGCGCAGGGCGGGAAGAATTGGAACCGGTTTAATAGCACAATTCACCGGCCCCGGCCATTGCACCGCAGCATCGCTGGCCGGCGACCCCTGCGCTGCAGCGCGTCCTTACTTGGCGGCCATGCGGATCGCGCCGTCGAGGCGGATCACCTCGCCGTTCAGATAGGCGTTCTCGACGATGTGGCGCACCAGCGCGGCAAACTCGGCGGGCTTGCCGAGGCGCGACGGGAACGGAACCATCTTGCCGAGCGAGTCCTGCACCTCCTGCGGCATGCCCATCAGCATCGGCGTCTCCATGATGCCGGGGGCGATGGTCATCACGCGGATGCCGAAGCGGGACAGCTCGCGCGCCACCGGCAGGGTCAGCCCGACCACGCCGGCCTTCGACGAGGCGTAGCCGGCCTGGCCGACCTGGCCGTCGAAGGCGGCGACCGACGCGGTGTTGACGATCACGCCACGCTCGCCGCCGGCGTCGGGCTCGGCCTTGCTCATCACGTCGGCGGCCAGGCGCAGCATGTTGAAGGTGCCGATCAGGTTGATCGAGACGGTGCGCGCGAAGCTCTCGAGGCGATGCGGCCCCTCGCGCCCCACCACCTTCTCGGCCGGCGCCACGCCGGCGCAGCTGACCAGGCCGTTGAGCTTGCCGAAGCGCTGCACCGCGGCATCGATCGCCGCCTTGGCGCTGTCCGCGTCGGTGACATCGGTCCGCACGAAGCAGGCCGCCGCGCCGAGCTCGGCGGCGAGCGCCTCGCCCGCCTGCGCATTGACGTCGGCCAGCACCACGCGACCGCCAGCCTCGACCAGCATGCGCGCGCTCGCCGCGCCCAGGCCCGAGCCACCACCGGTCACCACGAATACGCCGTTCTCGATCTGCATCGCCTTTCTCCTCGAAAAATCGGTGACGGCCAACGCCGTCGCTGCGGTGCAGCACCTTAAATTACGTTGACGTAGGCGTCAATCGAATCACCCGTTCGGTGCCCGGTCCCGATGCTCAACCAGCCGAATCCGTCACTTCCTCGAAATCGAGATCGACCATCAGCTCGTTGGCGAGCGCCTCCAGGTCGCTGCGGACCCCGGCGAGGCCGATGCCGGCCGGCACCGCCAGCTCCGCACGCGCGCGAAACAGCGGCTCGCCGCTCATCGAGGCATTCTCGCAGGCCGTCTCCAGCGCGTCGATGCTGAGGCCGTGGCGGGCGAGCACCGCCGAGATGTCGCGCACGATGCCGGGTCGGTCATGGCCGACGAGCTCGAGCCGCGCCAGGCGCGGCTGCGCGGCGGCGGCCGCATCGGCCCGCACCACGGCGAG
>NZ_AMXF01000340.1 GCF_000310225.1 Thauera phenylacetica B4P | reverse complement strand
GGCGCCGCGCCCCTGCCCGGCCTGCTCGCCGCCGCACCCGGCGGCGACGTCGCCGCCACGCTCGACGCACCCGCCGAGACCGAGGACCTGCTCGCCGACTACGCCCGCCTCGGCTTCACCCTCGGCCGCCACCCGCTCGCCTTCGTGCGCGACCAGCTCGCGGCGCTGCGCTTTCTCACCGCAGCCGACATCACCGCCGCGCCCGACCGCATGCTCGCCCGCAGCGCCGGCCTGGTCACCTGCCGCCAGCGCCCCGGCACCGCCAAGGGCACGCTCTTCATCACCCTGGAAGACGAGACCGGGCTCACCAACGTCATCGTCCGCCCCGAGCTCTTCGAGCAGCAGCGCCGCATCCTGCTCGGCGCGCGCCTGATGGGCGTGTTCGGCCAGATCCGCCGCCAGGGCCGCGTCGTGCATCTGGTAGCGAGCCGGGTGGTGGATCACTCGCCCCTGCTCGGCAGCCTCGCCGCGCGCAGCCGGGACTTCCACTGAAGACCCGCGCTCTCCATCCACCTTGCGCCGACATCCACACGCCGCTCCGGGGCACTCCCGCGCCCGCCGGTGCTATCCTTGTTTCCGTTGCGATTCCGGTTCGAGGAGTCTTTTCCATGAGCGCGCACAAGACCGACGACCCCTTCGGATTCAGGGAGCGCCCGGGTGTCTACGACACCGGTACGGGTGCGATCAAGACTGTCGAGGCCAACCGCGGCATCCCCGGCATCGAGCGCGTCGTAATCCGCAGCTATTGCGGGCGCACGCAGGACGACCGCGTCTTCTACCGCCTCAGCGCCGACCGCAGCCGCGAGTTCGCCACCCTCGCGGAGGCCTTCGCCGCGCGCCCGGTCCACCTGACCTGAGGCGGCCTCACCGACCGGCACGAGGCACCGCCACCCGAGCCGCCCCGCCTCGTGCCACCGCTGCGCTCACGCCGTTTTCTCACGCCGTTTTCTCACGCGGATGCGCTCACGCGGATGCGCTCAACCTGCGCAGGCACCTTGCGCCCGCCCGCGGGCCTCTAGCCACTCGGCCACGAAGCGCCGGGCATCCGGCAGCCAGTCGGAGAAGTCCTGCGCGAAGCCCGCCGGATCGGCCACGAACTCCACCTCCGCGCCCGCGAGCGGGTTGGGCTGGCGCGCCCGCCGGCCCATGCGCGCGAGCACATCCGCGATGCCTTCCAGCCCGGCATAGCTGCCCAGCCAGTCCTCGCCTGCCATCAGGTCCAGCGCAAGGTGGGCGGACGCGGGCAGGTCCGCCCGGCGCGCCGCGAGCTGCCGGTACACGCCGGCGCAATAGGGCGCCAGCGCCCCCTCCCCGTGCAACGCCCAGTCGCGCGCCAGCAGGTGGTCCCAGAAGATGTCGACCAGCACCCCGGCGTAGCGCCGCCGCGCCGCCGACACGCGCGCGCGGCTGGCGCGGAAGGCCGGGTGGGTCTCGGCGAAGGCGTCGATCGCGCGGTGCAGCGCCACTCCGCGCGCGAGGTCGGCGGGCAGCGTGCCCGGCAGCGGCCCCTTGACCCAGTCGCCGAAGACCCCGCCCACCACCAGCGCGGGCGACTCTCCGGCGAGCCAGGCGTGGGCGAGGAAGTTCATGCGCCCTGCCCGGCCGCCGCACGCCGCCGCAGCAGCGCCAGCCACGCCAGCGCGGCCGCGGTGAGCGCGAGCGGCACGATCGAGCCGAGGTTGAGCAGGTCCCAGCCCTGCGTCGTCACCAGCGCGCCGGAAGCGAAGGAGGTAAAGGCCATCACCGCGAACACCACGAAGTTGATCGCCGCCTGCGCCTTGTCCTTCTCCTCCGGGCGATAGGCCTCCATCGACAGCGTGGTCGCGCCGGTAAACAGGAAGTTCCAGCCCAAGCCGAGCAGGAAGAGCGCGACCAGGAACTGGTGCAGGTCCTGCCCCGAGAGCGCCACCGCGACGCAGGCGAAGTTCAGCGCCACGCCCGCGCCCATGACCTGCAGCACACCGAAGCGCTTGATCAGGTGGCCGGTGAAGAAGCCGGGGGCGAACATGCCGATCACGTGCCACTCCAGCACCAGCGCCGCGTCCGAGAAGGGCATGCCGCACACGTCCATCGCCAGCGGGGTGGCCGCCATCAGCAGGTTCATCACGCCGTAGCTCATCGCCGCGGCCAGCGTGGACACGATGAAAACCGGCTGGCGCACGATCTCGCCCAGCGGCCGCCCGCCGTCGGCGCCCGCCTTCTTAGCCGGCTCGGACGGAAAGCGGATGCCCGCCATCACCGCCATCGACACCAGCGCCACCACCGCCAGCGCGAGGTAGGAGCCGAGGAAGGGCGCGCCGAGCGCCTCGCGCGTGTGGTTGGCCAGGTTGGGCCCGATCACCGCACCGATCAGCCCGCCCGCCAGCACCAGCGACACCGCCTTCTCGCGGAAGGACGGCGGCGCCAGCTCGCCGGCCGCGAAGCGGTAGAGCTGGCCGTTGGCGCTGTAGTAGCCGGCAATCACCGTGCCCGCCACGAGCAGCCAGAAGCTGCCGATCGAGAGCGCGAAGGCGCACAGCAGCGCGGTGAGGAAGGCCACCAGCAGGCCCAGCTGGAAGGACAGCTGCCGCCCCCAGCGCCGCTGGCTGCGCGCCACCAGCCCGGTCGACAGCGCCCCGCCCACCACGTAGCCCATCACCGGCAGCGTCGCCATCCAGCCCACCGGCGCCAGACTGAAGCCCACCAGTCCGTTGATGGCGATGAACACCACGTTGTTGGTCAGGAACAGGCCCTGCGCGATCGCCAGCAGCCAGAGGTTCTTCTTCATCGGTAAATGCTGATTTGTCGGGGAGGCTGAACTCTACCCGTTCTGATCGAGCAGCGCCCCATTCGCGGCCCCCATTCGCGGCTGCCGCCGCTCCTACAGGGGCGGCGGTTCGCGTCGGGCGGCGAGGGGCGGAAACGCCAGGGGCGTGTCGGTTCGTGCGCGGCGGCGAAGGGCGCGAAGACGCCGGGTGCGCGCTGGCTCATGTAGGAGCGCCGGCAGGCGCGAATGCGGCGTGCGGGATTGGGAAGCACGTCGGTCGCTCGATCGCCGAATTCGCGGCTGCCGCCGCTCCTACAGGGGGCGGCGGTTCGCGTCGGGCGGCGAGGGGCGGGAACCCCAGAGGCGTGTCGGTTCGTGTGCGGCGGCGAAGGGCGCGAAGACGCCGGGTGCGCGCTGGCTCATGTAGGAGCGCCGGCAGGCGCGAATGCGGCGTGCGGGATTG
>NZ_AMXF01000339.1 GCF_000310225.1 Thauera phenylacetica B4P | reverse complement strand
CGCTGGCGGCATGCTTTACACATGCAAGTCGAACGGCAGCGGGGGCTTCGGCCTGCCGGCGAGTGGCGAACGGGTGAGTAATGCATCGGAACGTGCCCATGTCGTGGGGGATAACGTAGCGAAAGCTACGCTAATACCGCATACGCCCTGAGGGGGAAAGCGGGGGATTCTTCGGAACCTCGCGCGATTGGAGCGGCCGATGTCGGATTAGCTAGTAGGTGAGGTAAAGGCTCACCTAGGCGACGATCCGTAGCGGGTCTGAGAGGATGATCCGCCACACTGGGACTGAGACACGGCCCAGACTCCTACGGGAGGCAGCAGTGGGGAATTTTGGACAATGGGCGCAAGCCTGATCCAGCCATGCCGCGTGAGTGAAGAAGGCCTTCGGGTTGTAAAGCTCTTTCGGCCGGGAAGAAATCGTGTTCTCTAACATAGGACATGGATGACGGTACCGGACTAAGAAGCACCGGCTAACTACGTGCCAGCAGCCGCGGTAATACGTAGGGTGCGAGCGTTAATCGGAATTACTGGGCGTAAAGCGTGCGCAGGCGGTTTTGTAAGACAGATGTGAAATCCCCGGGCTTAACCTGGGAACTGCGTTTGTGACTGCAAGGCTAGAGTACGGCAGAGGGGGGTGGAATTCCTGGTGTAGCAGTGAAATGCGTAGAGATCAGGAGGAACACCGATGGCGAAGGCAGCCCCCTGGGCCTGTACTGACGCTCATGCACGAAAGCGTGGGGAGCAAACAGGATTAGATACCCTGGTAGTCCACGCCCTAAACGATGTCGACTAGTCGTTCGGAGCAGCAATGCACTGAGTGACGCAGCTAACGCGTGAAGTCGACCGCCTGGGGAGTACGGCCGCAAGGTTAAAACTCAAAGGAATTGACGGGGACCCGCACAAGCGGTGGATGATGTGGATTAATTCGATGCAACGCGAAAAACCTTACCTACCCTTGACATGTCTGGAACCTTGCTGAGAGGCGAGGGTGCCTTCGGGAGCCAGAACACAGGTGCTGCATGGCTGTCGTCAGCTCGTGTCGTGAGATGTTGGGTTAAGTCCCGCAACGAGCGCAACCCTTGTCACTAGTTGCCATCATTTAGTTGGGCACTCTAGTGAGACTGCCGGTGACAAACCGGAGGAAGGTGGGGATGACGTCAAGTCCTCATGGCCCTTATGGGTAGGGCTTCACACGTCATACAATGGTCGGTACAGAGGGTTGCCAAGCCGCGAGGTGGAGCCAATCCCTTAAAGCCGATCGTAGTCCGGATCGTAGTCTGCAACTCGACTACGTGAAGTCGGAATCGCTAGTAATCGCAGATCAGCATGCTGCGGTGAATACGTTCCCGGGTCTTGTACACACCGCCCGTCACACCATGGGAGTGGGTTTCACCAGAAGTAGGTAGCTTAACCTTCGGGAGGGCGCTTACCACGGTGAGATTCATGACTGGGGTGAAGTCGTAACAAGGTAGCCGTATCGGAAGGTGCGGCTGGATCACCTCCTTTCAAGAGATCAGGCCGCGTACGGCCAAGTATCCACAACTTATCGGTTGTTCAGGCGAGAAGAGCCTCGGATGAGGGTCTGTAGCTCAGCTGGTTAGAGCACCGTCTTGATAAGGCGGGGGTCGTTGGTTCGAACCCAACCAGACCCACCAATCAAGGGTTGCTCGAGACAGGGGCTGTAGCTCAGCTGGGAGAGCGGCGGCTTTGCAAGCCGTAGGTCGTCGGTTCGATCCCGACCAGCTCCACCAGCGCAGGGTGGAAAATCCTGCAGTGTGGAAAGTCCTCGAGGGGTGTGTGGCGTCAGGCGTGACGAGTGGGACGTGCGTGGTGTGCACGGTACTCCTTACTCCTGACTCTTCACGAGTCGTGCTCTTTAACAAAGTGGAAGAAGTGTAGTACGTACCGAGCCGGTGCGTACTGCAAGTTGTGTGATTGCATTGATCCGGCGCTGAGCTTGTCAGCGTAGCGTCGGGTCGCACAAACGAGTTCGTTCCTGTACGCGGGCCTTCGCGGTGGCAACATCGAGGAGGGTCCAAGGTTATAGGATCAAGCGACTAAGTGCATGTGGTGGATGCCTTGGCGATCACAGGCGATGAAGGACGTGTAAGCCTGCGAAAAGCGTGGGGGAGCTGGCAATAGAGCTTTGATCCCACGATGTCCGAATGGGGAAACCCACCCCGCAAGGGGTATCCCAGACTGAATACATAGGTCTGAGGAGGCGAACCGAGCGAACTGAAACATCTAAGTAGCTCGAGGAAAAGAAATCAACCGAGATTCCGTAAGTAGTGGCGAGCGAACACGGAAGAGCCTGCACGACTAAACCATCAGCTTAGCAAAACGGTCTGGAAAGTCCGACGATACAGGGTGATAGTCCCGTATGCGAAAAGCCGGTGGCGGGTCTGAGCGTGCGACAAGTAGGGCGGGACACGAGAAATCCTGTCTGAAGATGGGGGGACCATCCTCCAAGGCTAAATACTCGTGATCGACCGATAGTGAACCAGTACCGTGAGGGAAAGGCGAAAAGAACCCCGGGAGGGGAGTGAAATAGATCCTGAAACCGCATGCATACAAACAGTGGGAGCCTCGTAAGGGGTGACTGCGTACCTTTTGTATAATGGGTCAGCGACTTACGTTCAGTTGCGAGCTTAACCGAATAGGGGAGGCGTAGCGAAAGCGAGTCTGATAAGGGCGTCAGAGTAGCTGGGCGTAGACCCGAAACCGGATGATCTATCCATGGCCAGGATGAAGGTGCCGTAACAGGTACTGGAGGTCCGAACCCACTAACGTTGAAAAGTTAGGGGATGAGCTGTGGATAGGGGTGAAAGGCTAAACAAATCCGGAAATAGCTGGTTCTCCCCGAAAACTATTTAGGTAGTGCGTCGTACGGACACTTGCGGGGGTAGAGCACTGTAATCGTTGGGGGGGTCATTGCGATCTACCCCGCGATAGCAAACTCCGAATACCGCAAAGTGATATACGGCAGACAGACATCGGGTGCTAACGTCCGGTGTCAAGAGGGAAACAACCCAGACCGCCAGCTAAGGTCCCAAATGCATGGCTAAGTGGCAAACGAGGTGGGAAGGCATAGACAGCTAGGAGGTTGGCTTAGAAGCAGCCACCCTTTAAAGAAAGCGTAATAGCTCACTAGTCGAGTCGTCCTGCGCGGAAGATGTAACGGGGCTCAAGCCATGAACCGAAGCTGCGGATGTGT
>NZ_AMXF01000338.1 GCF_000310225.1 Thauera phenylacetica B4P | reverse complement strand
GCTGCCCGCCGCCGCGCCGGTCGCGGCGCCCGCGGCCGACACCCCGCTCGCACGCCTGGAAGAGCGCCTCGCCACCCAGGAGGCCGCGCTTGCCGACTGGCGCAGACGCCTCGACGAGGCCGATGGCCTGCTCGTCGGCGCGCGCACCGGCCCCGAACGCGCGCAGACCGAGATCAGCGCCGGCCAGGTGCGCATGGCGGCGATCGAGGCCATGCTCGCGAGCGGGCGCGAGGCCGGACGCGACAGCCGGCCCCTGGGTCCGGAGCGTCGCGACGCGCTCGCCGCCGAATGGCATGCGCTCGACGCACAGCTCGCGCTGCGCCGCAAGGAGCTCGCCGCCAACAGCGCCCTGATCGACCTCGGCCTCGCCCGCCAGGAGCTCGCCCGCCTGCAGGTCGCCGGCCTCGAGGAGGCGGCACACGTCCTGCAGGACGCGATCAGCCGCCAGCGCGCCAGCCAGGCCGAGCAGACCGTGCAGGCGCTCGCCGACGTGCGCGCGGACACGCGCGGAGACGGCCTGCTCGCGCGCGAGGCCGCGACCAACGAAGAGCTGTCCCAGTACCTGCTGCGCGCCACCGCGCATCTCGACACCCTGACCCGACGCAACCAGAAGGTCAGCCAGCAGCTCGACGCGATCAATCGCAGCACCGCGGTGATCGACGAGCAGATCGGCGTGCTGCAGGGCAGCGTCCTGCTGTCGCGCATCCTGCTCGAGCAGCGCCGGGCGCTGCCCGCACCGGTGGCCGATGCCGGCCTCGCCGACCAGATCGCCGACATCCGCCTCTATCAGTTCGAGATCAACAAGCAGCGCGAGCAGCTCACCAACCCGGCCGCCCACGCCGAGCGCCTGCTCGCCGGGGCCCCGGCGGGCGAGGCCGATCCGACGCTGCGCGAGCCGCTCCTCGCCCTGCTCGCCACCCGCGGCGAGCTACTCGAGCGCCTCAACCGCGAGCTCAACGCGGTGCTCGCCCAGTCGATCACCCTGCAGCTCGCCGAGCGCCAGCTGCTGGTCAGCGCCGACCGCCTGCGCGCCACGCTCGACAAGCAGATGTTCTGGATCCCGAGCAACCGCCCGCTCGACCTCGCCTGGCTGCAGGCGGTGCCGGGCGCGCTCGCCCAGCAGTTCGGCGCGATCCCGTGGGGCTCGGCCATCGACGAGCTGTGGGCGGGCCTGCAGGCGCGGCCCTTCCTGTTCCTGCCGGTGCTGCTGGTGAGCCTCGGGCTGTTCGCGCGCCGGCGCTGGATGCGCGAAAAGCTCAACAGCCTGCACGCCGACATCGGCTACGTGCGCCGCGACAGCCAGCGCCACACCCCGCTGGCGATCCTGCTCAACCTGCTGCTGACGCTGCCGGTGAGCCTGCTGCTCGCGCTCGGCGGCATCGCGCTGCAGATGGATGCGCGCGGGCAGAATGCGGCCCTGGGCGCGGCGCTGATGCAGATGGCGCAGGCCTGGCTGGTGTTCCACACCGCGCACCGCCTGCTCACCCCCGGCGGGGTGGCCGAACGCCACTTCCAGTGGCCGGTCGAGCGCGTGCGTGCGATGCACCGCAACCTGCGCAAGCTCGGCCTGGTGGTGGTGGCGGTGGTCGCCGTGGTCGCGGTCGCCGAGCGCCAGCCCGAGAGCCTGGGCAGCGACGTGCTCGGCATCCTGATCCTGCTCGTCGGCTACGCGACCATGGCCTGGCTGCTGGTGCGCGGCCTGCTGCACACCCGCCTCGAGGATCGCCCCTCGCCGCTGCGCGTGTTCGTGGGACTGGCGCTCGGGCTGATGCCGCTCGCGCTCATCGGCGCGCTGGCGATGGGCTACTACTACACCGCGCTCAAGCTCACCGGCCGCCTGGTCGACACCCTCTACGTGCTCATCCTGTGGCGGCTGGCCGAGGGCTTGCTGGTGCGCGCGCTCGGCGTAGCGGCGCACCGCATCGACCACCAGCGCGCGGTCGCGCGCCGCGAGGCCGCCGAGCGCGAGGGCCGTGCCGGCGCCGACAGCGAGCCCGCGGCGATCGCCGAGGTCCCGATGCTCGACATCGCGCGCATCAACCAGCAGTCGCTGCGCCTGCTCCACCTCACCCTGCTGTCCGGGCTCGCGGTGGCGCTGTACTGGGTGTGGGCCGACCTGCTGACGGTGGTGTCCTACCTCGACAACATCACCCTGTACGAGTACACGAGCGGCAGCGGCGAGACCGCCGGCGTGGTGCCGATCAGCCTCGCCGACCTGCTCGGCGCGCTGGTGATCGCGGCGATCGCCTTCATGCTCGCCACCAACCTGCCGGGCCTGCTCGAGGTGCTGGTGCTGTCGCGGCTCAAGCTCGCCCAGGGCAGCGCGTACGCGATCACCACGCTGCTGTCCTACGTGATCGTCGGCGTCGGCATCGCCTCCACGCTCGGCACCCTCGGGGTGAGCTGGGACAAGCTGCAGTGGCTGGTGGCGGCGCTGTCGGTGGGCCTGGGCTTCGGCCTGCAGGAGATCTTCGCCAACTTCGTCTCCGGCCTCATCATCCTGTTCGAGCGCCCGCTGCGCATCGGCGACACGGTGACGATCGGCAACGTCTCGGGCACGGTGAGCCGCATCCAGATCCGCGCCACCACGATCACCGACTTCGACCGCAAGGAGATGATCGTGCCCAACAAGGCCTTCATCACCGGCCAGCTCACCAACTGGTCGCTCACCGACACGGTGACGCGGGTGACGATCAAGCTCGGCGTGGCCTACGGCGCCGACCTGGAGACGACCCGCAGGCTGCTGCTCGCGATCGCCGCCGACAACCCGCGCGTACTCACCGACCCGGAGCCGCTGCTGTTCTTCCTCACCTTCGGGGCCAGCACGCTCGACCACGAGCTGCGCGTGCACGTGCGCGAGCTCGGCGACCGCAACGCCGCGATCGACGAGATCAACCGCGAGATCGACCGCCGCTTCCGCGAGGCCGGCATCGAGATCGCCTTCAACCAGATGGATGTGCACATCCGCAGCATCGCGGACGGCCGCGAGGCCTTGCTGCAGAGCACGCCGGCGCATGCTCCCGAGGCCTCGCCCGGCACGATGGCGAGCGCGCCCGTGACGGACGCGGAGGCTGCGAGCCTGGCCGCCGCTGCGGCCGCGGCGCGGCGGACGCCACCGCAATCGGGTCGCTAAGCCCCGGAGAGCCCGCGCGCGCGGCGGGCCAGGCGCGCGAGCAGGGTACCCAGACGCACGAGGGGGCCCGACGGGCGAGGCGCGAAGCG
>NZ_AMXF01000337.1 GCF_000310225.1 Thauera phenylacetica B4P | reverse complement strand
AGGCGGCGCAGCAGCCACAGGCAGGCGAACAGCAGGCCGACGACCACCGCCAGGCCGAAGCTCATCTGCAGGAGGCTGGCGCCGAGTTCGGGCATCGCGGGGCTCAGTTGCGGATCTTCCGCATGCGCTCGGCGGGGGTGATGATGTCCGTGAGGCGGATACCGAACTTGTCGTTCACGACCACGACCTCGCCCTGGGCGATCAGCGTGCCGTTGACCAGCACGTCCATGGGCTCGCCGGCCAGGCCGTCGAGTTCGACCACCGAGCCGTGGGCGAGCTGCAGCAGGTTGCGGATCGACAGCTTGGTGCGCCCGAGCTCCACGGTGATCTGCACCGGGATGTCGAGGATCATGTCGAAGTCGTTGAGCGCGCCCGGCTTGGCGGCGGGGGCGCCGAAGTCCTCGAAGAGCTGGCTCGCGGGGCGGGCCTGGTAGGGCGAGTCGCCCATCGCCGCGGCCGCCAGCTCGGCGGCGACGCGATCGGCCTCGCTGTCGCCGCTCTCCTCGACGGCGGCCTGCTCCTGCATTGCGGCTGCCCAGTCGTCGTCGGTAATCAGGTTCTCGTCAGCCATTCTGGGCTCCCGGGATCGTGGGGGTTTCGGTTTCCTCGGCGGTGACGAAGCGCTCCACGCGCAGCGCATAGCGCCCGTTGCGCGTGCCCTGGCGGCATTCGAACACCGGCACGCCGTCGACCTCGGCCTGCAGCAGCGGCTGCACGGCGAGCGGGATCACGTCGCCGACACGCATGTCGACGATGTCGCGCAAGCTCACCCTGGCGGTGCCGAAGGTGCAGGCGAGCTCGACCTCGGCGGTCTGCAGCTGCCGCGTCAGCAGCTTGATCCAGCGCCGGTCCGAGGTGAGGTGGTCGCTCTGCATCGACGAATAGAGCAGGTCGCGGATCGGCTCCAGCATCGAGTACGGGAAGCAGACGTGCATCTCGGCCTGCGAGCCGCCGAACTCGACCGAGAAGCTGGTCGCCACCACCACCTCGGAGGGGGTGGCGATGTTGGCGAATTGCGAATTCATCTCCGAGCGGATGAACTCGGGCTGCAGATTGAACACCGGCGCCCAGGCGCGCACGTATTCGGTGAAGACCACGTCGAGCATGCCGCGGATGATGCGCTGCTCGGTGGGGGTGAAGTCGCGACCTTCCACGCGGGTGTGGAAGCGGCCGTCGCCGCCGAACATGTTGTCCACCACGAGGAAGACCAGGTTGGGGTCGAACACGACCAGCCCGGTGCCGCGCAGCGGCTTGGCGGTGATCAGGTTGAGGTTGGTCGGCACCACCAGGTTGCGCACGAACTCGGCGTACTTCTGCACCTTGATCGGCCCCGCCGACACTTCGGCGTTGCGGTGCATGTAGTTGAACAGGCCGATGCGCAGGTAGCGCGCGAAGCGCTCGTTGATGAGCTCGAGCGTGGGCATGCGCCCGCGCACGATGCGTTCCTGCGTGGCGAGGTTGTACGGGCGTACACCCTCCGCCCCGGCCTCGTCCGCGACCGGCTCGTCCGACTCGCCGGTGACGCCCCGCAGCAGGGCGTCGACCTCTTCCTGGGAGAGAAAGTCCGCGGACATGGCGGCGTTCCCTTACTGGATGATGAAGGAGGTGAACAGCACGGCCTGCACCGGGCCGTTGGGCACCGGCTTGCCGGCGGCGTCGCGCACCGGCTTGAAGCCGAGCGCCTCGTTGATGCTCTCGGTGATCGCCAGCGACAAGGCCTCGCGGCCCTCGATGGTGGCGACCTCGGAGGGCAGCTTGCTCGACAGCAGCAGGTTGATGCGGTGGCGGATCTCCGGCATGAAGGCCTTCAGCGTCGGATCCATGGTCGCGTCGGCCACGCGCATCACCGCCACCACCTGCAGGTAGTGGTCGCCCTCGTCGCGGCGCAGGTTGACCGTGAAGGCCTCGAGCGGGATGAAGGTGGGCGGCTTGGTGAGGTCCACCGTGCCGGCGGTCTGCATCTGCTGCGCAGCCGGCGCGGCGTGGGCCGCGGGCTCCTCGTGCTCCTTGTCCTTGCCGCCCTTGAGCAGCAGCAGGGCGACGAGTGCGCCCAGTACGAGCACGATCACCACGAGCACGATGATGAGGATCAGGCCGAGCTTGCCCTTCTTCTTGGGGGTCTCGTCGCCTTCCTCGGTCTTTGCCGGCGCCTTGGCCATGCGAATCTCCTGTAGTACGGATTGAATTATCCGGGAGGTCCGCACCCGCCAAAGCGCCGATTAGTGGGGCAAGCCCGCCCCAATTCGCGCGCTTCAGGCGAAGGTATCGACCATCCCCTGTTGCTGTCTCAGCCACCCGCCGGCACTGCCGGTGCCGGTGTTGCCGCCCGCGCTCGCCTCGCCGCGATCGCCACGATCGCCGCCGCCTTCGCGTCCATCCCCCTCGCGGCCCTGGCCCGAGGTGCTCACGTTGGCGTCGCCCAGCAGGATGCCCGCCTGCTGCAGCGCCTCGCGCAGCTGCGGCAGCGCACGCTCGATCGCGTCGCGCGCGGCCTGGCTCGAGGCGATGAACTGCGCCGTCGTCTGGTCGCCGGCGAGGTTGATCGACACCTCGAGCTTGCCCATGTTCGGCGGCGTCAGCACGAGCTCGGCCTTGCTCTCGGCGCGGCCGAGCATCCAGCGCACCTGGTTGCCGACGTCCTCCGCCCACCCCGGCTCGCCCGCCGGGGTCGCCACCGGCAGCTGCGGTGACGCAGCCTGCGCGGCTGGCGACTGGCGCAGCAGCTGCGTCGCGCCATGGGTGTGCGGCAGCCCGCCCGGCGCGTTGCCATTCGCGCTGCCCGTGCCCGCTGGCTCGAGGCCATCCGCCGTCATGCCGCCCGCGGCTGCGCCGCTCGCACCGCGTGCCGCCATGGCCGCGGCGGCGAACTCGCGGCCCTGGAGCAGGAAGGCCGGGGTGGCGTCGGAGCCGGGCCCGGTGTTGCCGCCGGTTCCGGCCGACAGATCGGTTTTCGGCAGCAGGGCGGAATTCTGAAGCGACTTGCGTCCGCCATCGGCGGCGAGCTGCAGTGTGCTCGTCTCGGCGCCGGCCTGATCCGCGGGGGAAGGGGCCTGCACGCGCCCGGCGAGCAGTGCGGCAATCGCTGCCGGCAGGCCGGCAAGCGCTGCCGGGTCGGTGGGAGAGCTTGCCGTGGCGTCGGCGGGGGTCTCTTCGGCGTCGGCCGCGGTGCCCGCGGCCAGTGCGGCGAGGCGCGCGGCGTGGCCCGCCTGGCTCGCCACGGCCTG
>NZ_AMXF01000336.1 GCF_000310225.1 Thauera phenylacetica B4P | reverse complement strand
CGCGAGCCTGGCGGCGCTGCCCGGCGGTGCGGCGACCGAGCCGCCGGCGCAGGGCCACATCACCTACGACGTGCACTACGGCTCGTCGGGCTTCAAGGTGGGCGAGGCGCGCCACGAGTGGACGCTGGAGCAGGGGCGCTACGCATTGTCGCTCGCGCTGCAGGCCAAGGGGCTCGCCGGGCTGTTCGGCCTGGAGTACGAGCAGCGCAGCAGCGGCACGGTGGACGCCAAGGGCATGCGCCCGGCGCTGTTCGAGGTCGACCAGCGCGGGCGCAAGCCCGAGCGCGCCGAGTTCGACTGGGCGACCGGCAAGGTCAGCATCCGGCGCGGCGGCGAGGAGCGGCGCAGCGGCGAGATCCGCGCCGGCGACCAGGACCTGCTGAGCCTGTGGCACCAGGCGCGCAAGGTGGCGGAGTCCGGCAAGCCGGCGCGCTTCGCCGTGGTCACCAACAAGAGCATCAAGCAGGCCGTGCTCGAGCCGCGCGGCGAGGAGCGCCTCGAGCTCGCCGGCGAGCAGCTCGACACCGTGCGCCTGCACGCCTTCGCCGAGAAGGACGACCTCGACATCGACATCTGGCTGTCCAGGCGCCACAGCCTGCTGCCGGTCCGTATCCGCATCACCGACGACAAGGGCGGCGTGCTCGACCAGCGCGCCTCGCGCATCGAGGCGGGCGCAGCCGCCACCGCCGCCAGGAAACCGAACTGAAATGAAACCCAAGACCGAAAAGAATCGCGTGCGCAAGCCGCAGGAGCCGAGCCCGGCCGAGCGCCCCGCGGAGGGCGCGGTGACGCGCGCGCTCTTCATCCAGGCCACGCAGGCGCTCGGCGCCGTGCTCGCCTTCGACTATCCGGCCGACGCCGTGCTGTCGCGCCACTTCCGCGACAACCGCGAGCTCGGCCACCGCGACCGCGGCTTCATCGCCGAGGCCATCTACGGCGTGCTGCGCCGGCTGCGCTGGCTGCGCCGCATCGCCGGCGCCGAGGCCACCCCGCGCATGCTGCTGCTGGCCTGGTTCGCGCGCGGCGAGGGCTGGCCGATCCGCAATTTCGAGGGCCTGGCGAGCGCCACCGAGCGCGACTGGATCACCTCGATCAAGGCCGCCGAGGCGGGCGAGCCCAGCCTCGCCGAGCGCGCCGACCTGCCCGACTGGCTGGCCGATCGCCTGCTCGCGCAGATGGGCGAGGACGCGCTGCTCGCGCTTGCGCACGGGCTCAACCGCCCGGCGCCGCTCGACCTGCGGGTCAACGTCGTTAAGGCCGACCGTGACGCCGTGCTCGAGCGCCTGCGTGCCGACGGCGTGCGCGCCGAGCCCGGCCGGCTGTCGCCGCAGTCGATCCGCCTGGCCGGCAAGCCGGCGCTGCAGAAGCATCCGCTCTTCCTCGACGGCAGCTTCGAGGTGCAGGACGAGGGCAGCCAGCTGCTCGGCCTGCTGGTGCAGCCGCGCCGCGGCGAGCTGGTGGTGGACTTCTGCGCAGGCGCCGGCGGCAAGACCCTGCAGCTGGGCGCGATGATGCGCTCGACCGGGCGCCTGTACGCCTTCGACGTGTCCGAGAAGCGCCTCGCCAAGCTCAAGCCGCGCATGGCGCGCGCCGGCCTGTCGAACGTGCATCCGGTGCTGATCGCCCACGAGGCCGACGCCAAGGTCAAGCGCCTGGCGGGCAAGGCCGACCGCGTGCTGGTCGATGTGCCTTGCACCGGGCTGGGCACGCTGCGCCGCAACCCCGACCTCAAGTGGCGCCAGTCGCCGGCGGCGGTCGAGGAGATGGTCGCCAAGCAGGGCGCGATCCTCGCTGCGGCGGCACGCGTGGTGCGCCCCGGCGGACGCCTCGTGTATGCCACCTGCAGCCTGCTCGCCGAGGAGAACGACGCCATCGTCGATGCCTTCCTCGCCGCACACCCCGAGTTCCGCGCGCTGTCGGCGCAGGAGGTGCTGGCGGCCCAGGGCGTGGCGCTGGAGACCGGCGAGCGCCTGCGCCTGCTGCCGCACGTGCACGACACCGATGGTTTCTTCGCCGCGGTGATGGAGCGCGCCAAGGGTGCATGACAGGTTGGGCGAGCGGGTCGGCGAGCGGGTCGGCGAGCGGGTCGGCGAGCGGGTCGGTGAGCGGGTCGGTGAGCGGGTCGGTGAGCGGGTCGGTGAGCGGGGCGAGCTGCGGGTCGAAGATGAAATCAGCGACCAAATCAGCGACCAAATCGGCGAGCAAATCGGCGAGCAAATCGGCGAGCAAATCGGCGAGCAAATCGGCGAGAGGGGCGGCGACCGGACGGGCGAACAAATCGGCGAGCAAGTCGGCGAGCAAGTCGGCGAACGGGTCGAGCAGCGGACGCTCGAGCGGACTCGCGGGCACTGCGCGTCGATGCTCGGGTGGATGGCGGCGCTCGCCCTCGTTGCGGCGGCGGCGCCCCCGGGCGTGCAGGCGAGCGAGCGTTTCGCGGGCAAGGGTGAGATCGAGCTCGCCTTTTCGCCGCGGGACGACACCGAGAAGGTGGTGATCGGCCTCATCCGCAGCGCGCGCAAGACCCTGGAGGTGCATGCCTACGCCTTCACCAGCCGCAACATCGCCGACGCGATGGTCGCGGCGCAGCGGCGCGGGGTGCGCGTCGAAGTGCTCGCCGACGCGCAGATGAACCGCCGCGAGAAGGGCAACGCCATCCCGCGCCTGCTCGCGGCCGGCGTGCCGGTAGCCTTCGAGACGCGCTACAACGCGGCGCACAACAAGGTGCTGATCGTGGACGCCGAAGGCCCGCGCTGCGCGGTGCTCACCGGCTCGTACAACTTCACCTGGTCGGCCGACAACCGTAACGCCGAGAACATCCTGATCGTGCGCGACCACTGCGAGCTCGCGCGCGCCTACCGAGCCAACTGGCTGCGCCACCGCAAGGACGCGACCCGGGTCACGTCCCTGCCATGGCGCGAGAGATGACTCTGTAGGAGCGCCGGCAGGCGCGAAAGCAGCGGTGCCGCAAGCGGCCACGTCGCCGTTTCGCAGGGCGCATTCGCGGCTGCCGCCGCTCCTACATTAAACCGGAGCCGTGGTGGTTCTTGTAGGAGCACCGGCAGGCGCGAAAGCAGCGGTGGCGCAAGCGGCCACGTCGCCATTTCGCAGGGCGCATTCGCGGCTGCCGCCGCTCCTACATTAAACCGGAGCCGTGGTGGTTCTTGTAGGAGCGCCGGCAGGCGCGAAAGCAGCGGTGCCGCAAGCGGCCACGTCGCCGTTTCGCAGGGCGCATTCGCGGCTGCCGCC
>NZ_AMXF01000335.1 GCF_000310225.1 Thauera phenylacetica B4P | reverse complement strand
CGTCGCCGCTGGCCGCCGTCGCGACGCCGCCGGCGCCGAGCGCGAAGGCCAGGCAGAGGGAGCGGGCGAGGCGGGCGAGCTGGGTTTTCATGGGAGACATTCCGGGGACTTCGGTGGGTTGCGGCAGCGCCGGAGCGCAGCGACCGCCTGGCGCCTGCTGGGCGCCGCGGAAGCTTCGAGTGCTCGGCTACAATTCGGTTCATGCCATGGTAGGCAGATCGCCTCCCCTGCCGCAACCCGTCCCCCGTGTGCGCCTGCGCGCGGAGGGCTTCCCAGGTTCCGCTCCGATGCCCGAACTGCCTGAAGTCGAGACCACCTGCCGCGGCATCCGCCCGCACGTGCAGGGCCGCAGCCTGAGCCGGCTCGTGGTGCGCAATCCGCGCCTGCGCGTGGTGGTGGCCGCGGACCTGCCCGCCCGCATCGAGGGCGCCCGGCTGGACGCGGTGGAGCGGCGGGCCAAATACCTGCTGCTGCGCTTCCCCGCCGGCACGGTGATCGTGCACCTGGGGATGTCGGGCAGCCTGCGCGTGGTGGCGACCGCCGAGCCGGCCGGCGTGCACGACCACGTCGATTTCGTCTTCGGAGAAGCGGCCCTGCGCCTGCGCGACCCGCGCCGCTTCGGCATGGTGGTGTGGCAGCCCGGCGAGGCGGCGGCGCATCCGCTGCTCGCCCACCTGGGGCCCGAGCCGCTCGGCGACGGCTTCGATGCCGCCTACCTGCTGCGCATCACGCGCGGGCTGCGTGCGCCGATCAAGCACGTGCTGATGGACAGCCGCAAGCTCGTCGGCGTCGGCAACATCTACGCATCCGAGAGCCTCTTCCGCGCCCGCATCCATCCGCTCGAACCCGCCGGCCAGCTCGGGCCGCGGCGCTGCGCACGCCTGGTGGAGTGCGTGCGCGAGACGCTCGCCGCCGCGATCGCGGCCGGCGGCAGCACGCTGCGCGACTTCGTCGGCGGCGACGGCCGGCCGGGCTATTTCCAGCAGCAGTATTTCGTCTATGGCCGCCATGGCGAGCCCTGCAGGGTGTGCGGCACGCCGGTGCGGCGCATCGTCAGCGCGCAGCGCGCCAGCTTCTACTGTCCGCGCTGCCAGCGCCGCGCCTGAAACCGCGGCGATGCCGCGCGGGCATGCGGGCGGCGTGCAATATGGCACGCTCGCGAGCCGCGAAGGGGGTTATGGTGAATAATGCATTTCGATGCGGGACGGCGAGGCATTGCCCTCGCGCGCGCCCCGAGCCCCACCCGCCTGCCGGACGAGCACGCCGATGACCGATCTCACCGAACAGTTTTCCGCCTACGGCCGCTGGCGCGGCCACGCGAGCGACGCCGTGGCCCGCCTGCGCGCGTGGCTGGCGCGCAACGACGTCGGCAACGCCCAGGCCGACCTGCGGCTGCAGTACCTGCTCGACCGCCTGCGCGACGACAAGCTCACCGTGGCCTTCGTCGCCGAATTCTCGCGCGGCAAGTCCGAGCTCATCAACGCGATCTTCTTCGCCGACCATGGCGACCGCATCCTGCCCTCGAGCGCGGGCCGCACCACGATGTGCCCGACCGAGCTGCAGTGGCACAAGGGCGCGCAGCCCGAGCTGCGCCTGCTGCCGATCCGCAGCCGCGCGCGCCAGACGCCGGTGAGCGAGCTCAAGCGCTATCCCGAAGAATGGACCGTGCTCGCGCTCGACTCGATCGATGCGCCCGGCCTGCAGGCCGCGCTCGCGCGCGTGGGCGAGACCGAGCGCGTCGAGGTCGCCGAGGCGCAGGCGCTCGGCTTCCGCGTCGATCCCGCCGGGGACGACGGCATCCGCCCCGACGCCGAGGGCCGCATCGAGATCCCGCGCTGGCGCCATGCGGTGATCCAGTTCCCGCACCCCCTGCTCGAGCAGGGCCTTGTGGTGCTCGACACGCCGGGCCTCAACGCGATCGGCGCCGAGCCCGAGCTCACCCTGTCGATGCTGCCCAACGCGCACGCGGTGCTGTTCATCCTCGCCGCCGACACCGGCGTCACCCAGAGCGACCTCGCGGTGTGGCGCAACTACGTGCAGGCCGGTAGCGAGCGCCAGCGCGGGCGCCTGGTCGTGCTCAACAAGATCGACGGCCTGTGGGACGGGCTGCGCGACGAGGCGCGCATCGAGGCCGAGATCGGCCGCCAGGTCGACTCGGTCGCCGCCACGCTGGGTGTCGAGCCCGCCGCGGTGTTCCCGGTATCGGCGCAGAAGGGGCTGGTGGCGCGCATCCAGGGCGACGAGGCCCTGCTCGCGCGCAGCCGCATCCCGCTGCTGGAGCGCGCGCTCGCCGAGGATCTGCTGCCCACCAAGCAGGAGATCGTGCGCGAGGACACCCTGGCCGAGACCGCCGAGGTCGCCGCCGCCACGCGCAGCCTGCTCGAGGCACGCCTGGCCGGGCTGCGCGAGCAGCTCCAGGAGCTCACCGACCTGCGCGGCAAGAACCAGAGCGTCATCGAGTACATGATGCGCAAGATCCGCAGCGAGAAGGACGAGTTCGAGCAGGGGCTGCAGAAGTACTACGCGGTGCGCACGGTATTCACCGACCTCGCCAACAACCTGTTCGCGCACATGGGTCTGGATGCGGTGCGCGACGAGACCCGGCGTACGCGCGAGGCGATGCTCGAATCGAGCTTCACGCGCGGGCTGCGCAGCGCCATGCAGGGCTACTTCCGCAGCCTGCGCGGCAACCTGCAGCGCTCGACCGAGGAGATCGGCGAGATCACCCGCATGCTCGACGCGATGTACAAGCGCTTCAGCGTCGAGCACGGACTCAAGCTCACCGCGCCCGAAGGCTTCTCGACGCTGCGCTACGAGAAGGAGCTCGACCGTCTCGAGTCGGCCTTCAACCGCCAGATCAACACCGCGCTGACGCTCGTCACCACCGAGAAGCACGCGCTCACGCAGAAGTTCTTCGAGACCGTGGCGGTGCAGGCGCGCCAGACCTTCGAGCTCGCCAACCGCGACGTCGAGCAGTGGCTGCGCGCGGTGATGTCGCCGCTCGAGACCCAGGTGCGCGAGTACCAGATCCAGCTCAAGCGCCGGCTCGAGAGCGTCAAGCGCATCCACGAGGCCACCGACACGCTGGAGAGCCGCGTGGAGGAGCTCGTGCAGGGCGAAGAGGCGCTGCGTGCGCTGCTGGCCGAGCTCGACACCCTCGAGGCGGCGATCGCCGACACGCTCGGCGTGCCCGGCAACGCGCCGGCCATGGGCGTGCGCGCGGCCGCCTGAGCGGCGCGGGCTCGTGCGCGCCGC
>NZ_AMXF01000334.1 GCF_000310225.1 Thauera phenylacetica B4P | reverse complement strand
CGAACAGGACCGTGAAACGCACACGCGCCGATGATAGTGAGGTCCGCCCTCGTGAAAGTAGGTCATCGTCAGACTAACCCACAATACAACGCCCCACGCACCTCTTCGTGCCTGGGGCGTTGTGCTTTCCGGCTGCCGGAGCGCACCCCTTGCCGAGCGCACGCATGGCGGCCTGGCGTCCGCTCGGGCACAATCCGGAGCTGTGCTGAATTCCCGGGGATCGCCATGAAATTCGACCTCATCATCGTCGGCGGCGGTCTGGCCGGTGCGGCGCTCGCAGTGGCGCTGAGACGTAGCGCGCTGCGCATTGCCGTGGTCGAGCATGCCGTGCCGCGTCGTCCCACGGGCTGGGATGCGCGCATCTACGCCTACAGCCCGGCGAGCGCGCGCTTCCTCGACGAGCTCGGCGTGTGGGCGCATCTCGACCATGACCGCCTCGGCCTGGTCTCCGAGATGCGTATCCACGGTGACGCCGGCGGCGAGCTCGTGTTCTCGGCCTACGACAGCGGCCTCGAGGAACTGGCCTGGATCGGCGAGTCCAGCCTGGTGCACGTGGAGATCTGGGAGAGCCTCAAGCGCCAGCACAACGTCACGCTGTTCTGCCCGGCGAAGCCGGCGGCGCTGGAGGTCGATGCGGATGCGGCCAGGCTGCGCCTCGACGACGGCCGCAGCCTGCAGGCCGCGCTGGTGGTCGGCGCGGACGGGCGCGACTCCTGGGTGCGCGAGCGTGCCGGCATCGCGGCGACGGTCACGCCCTACGGTGAGCGCGGCGTGGTGGCCAACTTCGTCTGCGAGCGCCCCAATCACGGGGTCGCCTTCCAGTGGTTCCGTGCCGACGGCGTCCTGGCCTGGCTGCCCCTGCCCGGGCGCACGATGTCGATGGTGTGGTCCGCGCCCGACGCCCTTGCCGACGAGCTCCTCGCGCTCGACCCCGAGCCCTTCTGCGCCCGCGTGGAGGCTGCTGGCGGGCGGGCGCTCGGCAAGCTCGAACTCTCCGGCAAGCGCGCGGCGTTCCCGCTGCGCCTGATGCGGGTGGAGGAGGTGGTGCGTCCGCGCGTGGCGCTGATCGGCGATGCCGCGCACGCGATCCACCCGCTCTCGGGGCACGGGATCAACCTCGGCTTCCAGGATGCGAAGGCGCTGGCGGAGGTCCTCGGGGCGCTGCCGTCGTGGCAGAACGCGGGGGATCTTTCGGTGCTGCGCAGCTACGCGCGCAGGCGCGCGGAGGAGCCCTTCCTGCTTCAATACACCACCCACGCCCTGAGTCGCCTGTTCGGGCGCCAGGATCCGGTGCTGTCGACCCTGCGCAACCTCGGAATGAACCTGACCGGGCAGCTCCCGGTCCTAAAAAACGCGCTCGTGCGCTACGCGGCCAACGGCCGTTTCTGAACCCTGTGGAGAATCTGATGAAAGCCTTTTCCGTCCCGTCCCTGATCCGGCCGCTCGGCCTCGCCCTGGCGCTCGGCACGGCCACGCTCGCGCACGCGGACGAAGCCGAGGTCAAGAAGAGCATGGAGGCCTTCATCGGCGCGCCGGCGGTGGAGAAGGTCACGCGCACCGACTACGCCGGGCTGTACGAGGTCGTGCTCAAGAACGGCCAGCTCGTCTATACCGACGCGAAGAACAGCTTCATCATCGACGGCAGCATCATCGACACCGCGACCCGCCGCGACGTCACCCAGGCGCGCCTGAACCAGCTCTCCGCGATCGACTTCTCCACGCTGCCGCTCGATCAGGCGGTGAAGGTCGTCAAGGGCAAGGGCTCGCGCGTGATTGCCACCTTCGAGGATCCCAACTGCGGCTACTGCAAGCGCCTGGGCAAGGACCTCGCGCAGATGGACGACGTGACCGTCTACACCTTCCTGTATCCGATCCTGAGCGAGGACTCGCGCACCAAGTCCGACAACATCTGGTGCGCGAAGGACAAGGGGAAGGCGTGGACCGACTGGGTGGTCGATGGCAAGGAGCCCGCCAAGGCGAGCTGCGACACCGCGACCATCGTGCGCAACGTCGAGCTCGGCCAGAGCCTGCGCATCAGTGGCACGCCGACGATCTTCCTCGCCGACGGTTCGCGCATCGGCGGCTACCTGCCGAAAGCCGAGCTCGAGAAGGCGATCGACGCCGCCAAGCGCTGATCCCCTGCCGACCGCGGGCGGGCGGGCGAGCGCGCCCGCGCCGCGGCGCACCTCAGCGCGGCACGGGCGGCTTCATGCCTTTCGGCAGCAGCACCCACATCCGCCCCTGCTGGCGCATCTTGCCCGCCTCGCGGCCGGCCTCCGCGCCGAAGCCCCAGAAGAAGTCCGCGCGCACGGCACCCTTGATCGCGCCCCCGGTGTCCTGGGCCATCACCAGGCGCTCGAGCGGACGCTCGCTCAGCGGCTGCGTGGTCGCCAGGAACACCGGCGCGCCCAGCGGCACGAAGCGCGGATCCACCGCGATGCTGCGCCCCTCGGAGAGCGGCACGCCGAGCGCGCCCACCGGCCCGCCGCCCGAGGCCGGCATCTCGCGGAAGAACACGTAGCTCGGGTTGGCGTTGAGCAGCTCCTGCAGGCGCTGGGGGTTGTCCTGTGCCCAGCGCTTGATGCCCTCCATCGAGGCCTTGTCCAGGGTCAGCTCGCCCTGGGCGACCAGCCAGCGTCCGATCGACTGGTAGGGGTGGCCGTTCTGGTCTGCGTAGCCGATCCGCACCAGGCCGCCGTCGGGCAGTTGCACCCGCCCTGAGCCCTGCACCTGCAGGAAGAAGAGCTCGATCGGGTCGTCCGCCCACAGCAGCACCGGCGCGGGGACCTGGCGCTCGGCGAGCTGCTGGCGGTTCCAGTACGGCAGCACCTTGTTGCCGACCAGGCGCCCGCGCAGGCGCAGGCTCTTCAGTTCCGGATACACGTCGCCGAGCTCGATCGTCAGCATGTCCTGCGGCACGCCGTGGATCGGCCAGGGGCTGCGCGCGCTGCGCGTGCGGCTGCCGCGGATCAGCGGCTCGTAGTAGCCGGTGACGAGCCCGTTCGCGCTGCCGTCGGGACTCACCAGCTGCCAGGGCGTGAAGCGGCTCTCGAAGAAGCGGCGCACCGCCCCGCCGTCGGGCGCTCCTCCCAGCCCTGCAGCGGCCTCGCACACCGCCTTCCACGGCGGCTGGCGAACCAGGGTGGTGCAGGACGCGCGCAGCGCCGGCCAGGCCGCCGACAGCTCGTCGCGCTGCCAGCCCTCGATCGCGCTCCAGTCGCTCGCCTGCGCTGCGGCGGCCGCAGGGGGGGGGGCCGGGGC
>NZ_AMXF01000333.1 GCF_000310225.1 Thauera phenylacetica B4P | reverse complement strand
CGGCTCGCCAGGGTGCGCCGCCGGCTCCCGGAGCGCCTGTCGCATACCCGCGCGCGCGCCGGACCCGGCGCTCGCGCGCAAACCTACGCGGACACGCCCGCCGCGCGCGCCCGCGCCTTGTGCAGCTTGCGGTAGCTGTCGATGAGGCGCTGGTGGCGGTCGAGCCCTTCGAGCTGCAGGCTCGTCGGCGTGAGGCCGTGGAAGCGCACGCTGCCCTCGACCGAGCCGATCGCCGCGTCCATGCGCGCGTCGCCGAACATGCGGCGGAAGTTGGCCTCGTAGTCGGCCAGCTCCAGCTCGTCGTCCAGCATCACCTCCAGCACCACGTTCAGCGCCTGATAGAACAGCACGCGCTCGACCGTGTTGTCGTTGTATTGCAGGAAGGCCTCGACGCGCTCCTTCGCCTCTTCGAGCTGCTGCAGGGCGAGGTGGATCAGCAGCTTCAGCTCCAGGATCGTGAGCTGGCCCCACACGGTGTTCTCGTCGAACTCGATGCCGATCAATTCGATGATGTCGGTGTAGTCGTCGAGCTCGCTCTCTTCCAGCCGATCGAGCAGGGCTTCGAGGGCGTTGTCGTCGAGGCGGTGGAGGTTGAGGATGTCGGCGCGGAAGGCCAGCGCCTTGTTGGTGTTGTTCCAGATCAGGTCATCGACCGGATAGACCTCGGAGTACCCCGGCACCACGATGCGGCAGACGGTGGCGCCGAGCTGATCGAACACCGCCATGTACACCTCCTTGCCCATGTCTTCGAGGATGCCGAACAGGGTCGCGGCCTCATCCACGTTGGAACGTTCGCCGTGGCCGGAGAAGTCCCATTCGACGAAGGGATGAGCCGCCCGGGCACTGAAGAAGCGCCACGACACCACGCCGCTGGAGTCGATGAAGTGCTCGACGAAGTTGTTCGGCTCGGTCACCGCGTTGCTCTCGAAGGTCGGCGCGGGCAGGTCGTTGAGGCCTTCGAAGCTGCGCCCCTGCAGCAGCTCGGTGAGGCTGCGCTCCAGCGCCACCTCCAGGCTCGGGTGCGCCCCGAAGGAGGCGAACACGCCGCCGGTGCGCGGGTTCATCAGGGTCACGCACATCACCGGGTACTTGCCGCCCAGCGACGCGTCCTTCACCAGCACCGGGAAGCCCTGCGCCTCCAGCCCTTCGATGCCAGCCACGATGGCGGGATACTTCGCCAGCACCTCCGGCGGCACGTCGGGCAGGGCGAGCTCGCCTTCGAGGATCTCGCGCTTCACCGCGCGCTCGAAGATCTCGGACAGGCACTGCACCTGCGCCTCGGGCAGCGTGTTGCCGGCGCTCATGCCGTTGCTGAGGTAGAGGTTGTCGATGAGGTTGGTGGGGAAATACACCACCTCGCCGTCGGACTGGCGCACGTAGGGCAGCGCGCAGATGCCGCGCGCCACGTTGCCGGAGTTGGTGTCGTAGAGATGCGAGGCGCGCAGTTCGCCCTCGGGGTCGTAGATCGCCAGGCAGTAGTCGTCGAGCAGCCCGGCCGGCAGCGCATCCTTGCGGCCGGGCTTGAACCAGCGCTCGTTCGGGTAATGCACGAAGGGGGCGTCGCCGATGTCCTCGCCCCAGAACTGGTCGTTGTAGAAGTGATTGCAGTTGAGGCGCTCGATGTACTCGCCCAGGGCCGAGGCCAGCGCGCTCTCCTTGCTCGCGCCCTTGCCGTTGGTGAAGCACATCGGCGAGTGCGCATCGCGGATGTGCAGCGACCACACGTTGGGCACCAGGTTGCGCCACGAGGCGATCTCGATCTTGATCCCCAGGTCGGCCAGAAACCGCGACATGTTGGCGATGGTCTGCTCGAGCGGCAGGTCCTTGCCGGCGATATAGGTGCGCGTGCCGGTGTCCGGGTCCAGCGCCAGCAGGGCCTGGGCGTCGGCATCGAGACTCCCCACCTCCTCGATGACGAACTCGGGGCCGGTCTGCACGACCTTCTTGACCGTGCAGCGCTCGATCGAGCGCAGGATGCCCTGGCGATCCTTGGCGGAGAGGTCCTCCGGCAGCTCGACCTGGATCTTGAAGATCTGCTTGTAGCGGTTCTCCGGGTCGACGATGTTGTTCTGCGACAGGCGGATGTTCTCGGTCGGGAGGTTGCGCGTCTCGCAGTACAGCTTCACGAAGTAGGCCGCGCACAAGGCGGACGAGGCCAGGAAGTAGTCGAACGGCCCCGGCGCCGAGCCGTCGCCCTTGTAGCGGATCGGCTGGTCGGCGATCACCGTGAAGTCGTCGAACCTGGCTTCGAGGCGAAGCTTGTCGAGGAAGTTGACCTTGATTTCCATGAGCGGGGAGGAATCCTGAAAGGGCGTGAACACGCGTCGGGCCGCATTATCGCCGGTTTCGCGGGGGCCGACGGGTTCGCGGCTGCCGCCGCTCCACATGCCCTCCGGAAGCGCGCCGGTTCATGTAGGAGCGCCGGCAGGCGCGAATACGGCGGTGAAATCCGCACCCGCGTCGATTGCCGGGTCGCCGTGTTCGCAGCTGCCGCAGCTCCTACAGGGGGGCGGAACGCGCGGCGGTTTGTGTAGGAGCGCCGGCAGGCGCGAAAGCGGCGATGAAGCCCGCACCCGCGTCGCCTGCCCGACCGCCGTGTTCGCAGCTGCCGCAGCTCCTACAGGGGGGCGGAACGCGCGGCGGTTTGTGTAGGAGCGCCGGCAGGCGCGAAGGCGGCGGTGAAGTCCGCACCCGCGTCGATTGCGGGGTCGCCGTGTTCGCAGCTGCCGCAGCTCCTACAGGGGGCGGGACGCGCGGCGGTTTGTGTAGGAGCGCCGGCAGGCGCGAATGCGGCGGTGAAGTCCGCACCCGCGTCGATTGCGGGGTCGCCGTGTTCGCAGCTGCCGCAGCTCCTACAGGGGGCGGGACGCGCGGCGGTTTGTGTAGGAGCGCCGGCAGGCGCGAAGGCGGCGGTGAAGTCCGCACCCGCGTCGATTGCGGGGTCGCCGTGTTCGCAGCTGCCGCAGCTCCTACAGGGGGCGGGACGCGCGGCGGTTTGTGTAGGAGCGCCGGCAGGCGCGAAGGCGGCGGTGAAGTCCGCACCCGCGTCGATTGCGGGGTCGCCGTGTTCGCAGCTGCCGCAGCTCCTACAGGGGGGCGGAACGCGCGGCGGTTTGTGTAGGAGCGCCGGCAGGCGCGAAAGCGGCGATGAAGCCCGCACCCGCGTCGCCTGCCCGACCGCCGTTTTCGCAGCTGCCGCAGCTCCTACAGGGGGCGGGACGCGCGGCGGTTTGTGTAGGAGCGCCGGCAGGCGCGAATGCGGCGGTGAA
>NZ_AMXF01000332.1 GCF_000310225.1 Thauera phenylacetica B4P | reverse complement strand
CGGATCGGGGTCGGCCGGGGGCGCCAGCGGCGCGTCGTGCGCGCGCCCGAGCAGGCCGTTGAGGCCCGCCGCCAGGCCCTGGCGGCGCTGCTCGATGTCGACCAGCGCGAGGCGCTGCGCGGTGATCTCGCGCTGCATGCGCAGCACCGCCTGCTGCGGCAGCAGGCCGAGCTCGTAGCGGGCGAGGCCGAGCGCCTCCAGGCCCTGCAGCAGGGCGAGCGCATCGCGCGCGAGGCCACGTTCGCGGTCGGCGGCGTGGTAGCGCAGCCACAGCGCCTCGATCCGCGCGGCCAGCTCCACCCAGGCGGCGTCGCGCATCGCCTCGGCCTGCCCCACCTGCGCCTGCGCCGCCTGCACCGCCAGCTCGCGCTTGCCCCAGCCCGGCAGCGGCTGGACGATGCGGTAGCGCGTCTCGCCCACCTGCCCGGGCAGCAGCGCGGCCGAGCGCCCGCTCATGGTGTTGGTGGCGTCCATCAGCTCGAGCTCGAAGCGCGGATCGGGCAGCGCCCCGGCGGGCGTCACGCGTTCGCGTGCCGCGTCCGCCTCCGCCCGCGCCGCGGCGAAGCCGGGGTTGGCCAGGCGGGCGTGGTCGATGAGGCTGCGCGCGGTGGCGCCGGGGGGGGGCTCGTCGGTGGCGCGGGGAGTGATCTCGTCCGTGGTGCGGGGAGGGAGCGCGCCCGTGACGCCGGGTGGGAGTTCGCCCATGGCGCCGGGTGGGAGTTCGCCCATGGCGCCGGGAGGGAGCGCGAGCGCGGTCGTGAGGCCGGGGCCCGTTGCGAGCGCGAACATGCAAGCCCCGTGCAGCAGAGACCTCCGCGCACGGGAGGAAAGATCGGTTTTCATGATGAGATAGAGGTCATCCAGTCACCCAAGGCGGCAATTCGCGCCTGCCGGCGCTCCTACATAAACCCTCGGCGCGACAGGGGGCGAAGACAACCGCGCCTGCCGGCGCTTCTGCACGCCCCCTACGCGACGAGGACCGACGGCCCCTGTAGGAGCGGCGGCAGCCGCGAATGGGCATGGCCGCTGCGACGCCCGTTATCGGTTACGGAGCGGCCGTCTTCGCGCCTGCCGGCGCTCCTACATGAACCGGCGCGCACCCGACGCGTTTCCCGCCCCTCCACGCCTGCGACACGAACCGACACGCCCCGCGACGCCCGACACGAACCCACACGCCCCGCGACGCCCGACACGAACCGACACGCCCCTGTAGCGGCGGCAGCCGCGAATGGGCATTGCCGCTGCGATGCCCGTGACGCTCGGGCTCCGCCACATCAGCGCGCCGCTTCCAGCTTGGTCACCACCAGCGCGCCGTCCTGCTCCGCGGCGGCGAAGCGGATGCGGTCGCCGACCTTGACCTGGTCGAGCATCGCCGGGTCGGTGGCGCGGAACATCATGGTCATCGGCGGCATCTCCAGCGCGGCGATGGGTCCGTGGGCGATGGTG
Source organism: Thauera phenylacetica B4P (assembly GCF_000310225.1). Taxonomy (GTDB): domain Bacteria; phylum Pseudomonadota; class Gammaproteobacteria; order Burkholderiales; family Rhodocyclaceae; genus Thauera; species Thauera phenylacetica. The sequence continues at coordinate 1,844 of NZ_AMXF01000332.1, read as the reverse complement.
ATCCGGCCGGCCGCGCGGTCGATCTTCCGGACCGTGCCCTCGGCAAGCTCGGCCGCGGCCGGCGTGGCGACGGCCGCGCCGAGGTGGGCGGAATGGCCGCCCTGCGCGAGCGCGCTCGCCGGCGCGGCAAAGGCGGACAGCGCGGCGAGCGCGGAACAGACTGCGGAACGGAGCGCTTTCTTCATGTCGCGAGCCTCTCGATGTCGGGTCGGGCGGGCTGCCCGGGAACTCACCACCAGTATCGAAGCCGCTCCCCGACACCAGCCTGACGCGCCGATTACATTTCCGTAATCCACCACCCTCCCCACCGCCCTCGGGCAAAATCCGCGCAGGCAGAACGCACGTGATCGCGCAGACAAAACCCGCGCAATCATTCCGCGCCGGCGCTCGGCACCGGCCTCGACGACCTCGACAACCTCGACGGCCTCGACAACCTCGACAACCTCAACGGCCTCAACAACCTCAACGGCCTCAACAACCTCAACGGCCTCAACAACCTCAACTGCCTCAACTGCCTTAACTGCCTCCACGCAATCCACGCAATCCACCCAATCCACGGAAACACCCGCATGAAGATCCTGATCGTCGAGGACGAGGCCAAGACCGGCGACTACCTGCGCCAGGGCCTGAGCGAGGCCGGCTTCGTCGTCGACCTCGCGCGCGACGGGCTCGACGGTCTGCACCTGGCGCTCGAGGGCGGGCACGACCTGGTGGTGCTCGACGTGATGCTGCCCTCGCTAGACGGCTGGGGCATCCTGCAGACGCTGCGGCGCAGCGGGCGCACGATGCCGGTGCTCTTCCTCACCGCGCGCGACCAGGTCGAGGACCGCGTGCGCGGGCTGGAACTCGGCGCCGACGACTACCTCGTCAAGCCCTTCGCCTTCGCCGAGCTGCTCGCGCGCGTGCGCACCCTGCTGCGGCGCGGGCGCAGCCCCGAGGCCGAGGTGCTGCGCGCGGCCGACCTCGAGCTCGACCTGCTGCGCCGCCGGGTGACGCGCGGCGGGCAGCGCATCGACCTCACCGCCAAGGAGTTCGCCCTGCTCGAGCTGCTGCTGCGCCGCCAGGGCGAGGTGCTGCCGCGCTCGCTGATCGCCGCGCAGGTGTGGGACATGAACTTCGACAGCGACACCAACGTGATCGAGGTCGCCGTGCGCCGGCTGCGCGCCAAGGTCGACGACGCCTTCGAGCCCAAGCTGATCCGCACCGTGCGCGGCATGGGCTATGTGCTCGAGGCCGCCGAGCCCGCGCCGCGATGAGCCGCGGCCTCTCGCTCACCGCGCGCCTGGCGGCGCTCTTCGCCGCGCTCACCGCGACCCTGCTGGTGCTGGCCGCGCTGCTGCACGGGCGCATGCTCGACGCGCACTTCCACGAGCTCGACCTGCACGAGCTGCACGGCAAGCTCGTGCTGATCCGCAACACGCTGCAGCAGGCCGACCGCGCCACGTCGCTGCAGGCGCGCCTGGATGCGGTGGAGGCCGCGCTCGTCGGCCACGACAACGTGGGCGTGCGCGTGCGCGACGCCGACGGGCGCGTGCTGCGGCTGATCCATCCGGCGCACTTCACCGCGGCGCAGCGCGCAGGACGGGCGGTGGAGGCAGCGGAGCCGGGCTGGGAGGTCGATGGCCATCCCTACCGCGGGCTGCGGGGGTCGATCGCGCTACCGGCGGTCGAAGCCGGGGCGGCCGGCGCAGCCCAGCCCCCGCTCGAAGTCCTCATCGCGCTCGACCTCTCCCATCACACCCACTTCCTCGCCTCGGCGCAGCGCGCGACCTGGGCGGGCGTGGCGCTCGCCGCGCTGGTCGCGGCGGTGTTCGGCTGGTTCGCCGCGCACCGCGGGCTGGCGC
>NZ_AMXF01000331.1 GCF_000310225.1 Thauera phenylacetica B4P | reverse complement strand
CATCGGCTGCTTGTTGCGGCGGCCGGCGTCGGAGGTGTCCATGCCGCGCGGCAGGCGCACCTCGAAGCCCCAGGGTAGCGTGCTGCGCCAGCCGGCGCGCTTGAGGAAGTTGGCGGTCGAGGCGAGCGCGTCGGGCACGCTGTCGATGAGGTCGCGGCGGCCGTCGCCGTCGAAATCCACCGCCAGGCGCATGAAGGTCGAGGGCATGAACTGGGTGTGGCCGAAAGCCCCCGCCCACGAGCCGGTCAGGCGCTCGGGGGCGACGTGACCCTCCTGCAGGATCTTCAGCGTGGTGAAGAACTCGCCGCGGAAGAAGGCCTGCCTGCGTCCGAAGCAAGATAGCGTGGACAGCGAGGTGAGCAGCGGCCGGCTGCCGAAGTTGCGCCCGTAGTTGCTCTCCACGCCCCACACCGCGACCACCGTCTCGGCATCGACGCCATAGCGGCGCTCGACCTCGGCGAGCACCTCCTGCCACTGCGCCAGCATCGCGCGCCCGTCGGCGACGCGCTCCTCGTCCACCAGCGCGGCGAGGTAGTCCCAGATCGGGGTGACGAACTCGGGCTGGGCGTCAAGGAAGCCGATCACCGCCATGTCGGGAGCGAGCGCGGCCGCATGGGTGTCGAAGGTGTCGCCGCGCACCCCCTTGGCCGCGGCCTCGCCGCGCAGCTTGGCGAGGCAGGATGCGAACGCGGCCTCGTCGGCAGCGGCGGAGAGGGGCAGCGAAAACGCCACGAGCGCGGCGGCGAGCAGGAGGGGGCGGGAAGTCATCAGGGCGGCCTGTCGTTCGATTGCGGATGGGCGCGGCAGTCTAGCACCGCGAGGAAGCGTGGCGGGCGCGGCGGCCGGACGGGCGGCGATGATCGGATGAAGGCGCCGTGCGCATTCAAGGCTCCACCGCCACCACCCGCCCGGGCGCCTCCCACACGCCGCGGGCGCTCGCGCGCGGGCCATCAAAGACCAGCCAGCTCTGGCTGCCGTAATGCGGCAGGGGGCGCTGCAGCGCGCGCAGGGCGGCGGGCTCGGCCGCGGCGATCACGGCGAGCGCCGGGCCGGCCTCGCGTTGCACGGTCCACACCCTGGCCGTTCCGCCCGCAGGCATGCCGTGGGGCTGCACCGGCAGGCCGGCACGAGCGAGCACCGCGGCCACCGCAGCGTCACTGCCGACGAGCAGCACCGGCCCGCCCGCGGTGGTCAGCACGGCAAGATCCCCCGTCGCCGGAGCCCGTTCGAACAGGCGCTCGGCCAGCGCCTGGGCCGCCTCGGCGAACGCCCTCCCTCCCCCGCCTGTCCCCGCGGCGCCCGCCTCCACCAGCGTGTCGGCGATCACCAGCCGCGGCGCGGCGGCGACGATCCACTGGCGCAGGATGGGCGGCAGCTGCGCGGCCTCGGGCAGGCGCCACAGGCGCAGCTCCGGATCGAGCGCCACCCCCTCGGGCACGAAGCCGACCGTCAGCTCTGCTTGTGCACGCCCTTCGGCAAACTCGACGACCCGGGTCTCGGAACGCTCGCCCGCCATGAGCTGCAGCGGCAGCCGCAAGGCATGCGCGGGTGCCGGCTGGGCCAGGCTCACCAGCAGGCGTGTCTCCTGCCCCGCCTGCTCCGCCACCCTCGCCCGCTCGATGCGCGGCGCCGGCCCGCCCGGCAGCTCCAGCCACTGCTGGAAGAAGCCCTGCAGCGAGCGCCCCGCCGATTCCTCGAACGCGGCGCGCAGCGCGTCCCAGCCTGCGATGCGGAAGCGCTCACGCTCCCAGAACAGGCGGATGCCGCGCGCGAAGGCGTCCTCGCCGATCTCGTCCTGCAGCATCACGAAGACCATCGCCGCCTTGCCGTAGCCCACCGCGGCCGCAGCGCCGTGGGTGCGCGAGCGGAACTCTGCGAGCGGCGCGTGCGCGCCTGCCGGCAGCGCGGCGAAGTCGCGCAGCCAGCCCAGGCGCATCTCGCGCGCGGCGGCGGCCGACTCCTCAGCCTTGTAGGCGTAGTCCGCCATGAAGGTGGTCAGGCCCTCCGACCAGTTGCCGCGCGCGTAGTCGACCAGCACGCCGTTGCCCCACCAGTTGTGCAGCACCTCGTGGCCGAGCGAGCTCGCGCGGATGAAGGGCAGGCGCAGCACCTGCTCGCCGATGTAGGTCAGCGTGGGCATGCCGAAGCCGGTCGGCAGCGGGCTCGCCACCACCGAGAACTCGGTGAAGGGGTAGGCGCCGATCTGCGCGGCGTAGCGCTCGATGTAGCGCTGGCTGTCGGCGAGGTAGGCCTCGGCCAGCCCGGCCTCGGCGTCGAGCGCGGCGGGGAAGTAGGTGCGCAGGCGCAGCGCCCGGCCGTCGGCCTGGGTGGCGAGGCGTTCGCGCACCAGCCAGGGCCCGGCCATCAGGTCGATGCCGTCGGTCGGGTGTTCGAACACGAAGCGCGCGCGATACGGCTCGCCCGCCGCGGAGGGGCGCTGCTCGTGCGCCAGACGCCCGGCGACCAGCGCCGGCTGGCCGCCGCGGACTACAAGGTCCACCTCGTAGGCGAAGAGCTCGGCCGGGCGCGGATACCAGCCGCTGCCGCTGGACAGGAAGCTGCCCGCGGGCGAAGCCATCGGCGGCATCGCCTGCAACACCTCGCGGTCGTCGCGCGCCTGCTCGAGGGCGGGGAGCCTGCCGCCGTAGCGCAGGCGCAACTCGGCGCCGGCCGGCGCATCCACCCGCCAGGCGCGCAGCGCACCACGGCTGCCGGCCGCACGCAGCGGCAGCACACGCCCGTCGGCGCTCGCCGCCTGCGGCTGCAGGGACTCGTGCAGCACGAAGCGGTAGCCTGCCTCGGGCACACGCAGCACGGCCTCGACCTGCAGCTCTCCAAGTCCCGGATCGAGCTCGACGACCAGGCGCAGCGTGGCGGGCGCGACCGCGGCCAGGGCGGCGGGAAGCCAGGCGAGCCAGCTGGCGAGGAGCAGCCCTCCAAGCAGCGCGCGCAGCATCTCAGCGCGCCTCGCGCGCGAAGCGCACCACCACCTCGACCGCCTTGCCCTCGCGCATCACCTGCAGCGGCAGCCAGGTCCCCGCCGGCTGGCGACGGACCTGGCCGATCAGCTGCCCGGAGCGCTTCACCGGCACCCCCGCCGCCTCGGTGATCAGGTCGCCGCGGCGCAGCCCGGTGCGCTCGGCGAGGCTGCCCGGAGTGAGCTCGACAATGCGGACGCCGCCCTCCGCATCCTCCAGGCCGACGCCGAGCCGTGGCGGCGGAGGCGGCGGCTGGCGCAGCGCCGGCACGGCGAACACCGCGTCGGCGAGGCCGGCGGGCAGCTCGGCGCAGG
>NZ_AMXF01000330.1 GCF_000310225.1 Thauera phenylacetica B4P | reverse complement strand
CAGGGCTCGCCTGTAGGAGCGGGCTTGCCCGCGAACGCTGCGCTCGACGGGTGCCAGCTTCGCGGGCAAGCCCGCTCCTGCAGCGGGGGGCGATGCTGACAATGGCCTTCGACCGCCCTGCGCATTTTCCCGGCCTCGCGCGCCGCCTGCCCTGGCTGGTGCTGGCCGTGCTGGCCGCCTTCCCGCTGCTCGCGCCGGCCTTCGGGCTGGAGTATTACGTCGGCTTCGTGCGCCGGGTGCTGATCGTGGCGATCGCGGCGACCAGCCTCAACTTCATCCTCGGCTACGGCGGCATGGCGGCGCTCGGCCACGCGGGCTTCATCGGCGTGGGCGCCTACACCGTGGTGGCGCTGGTCGAGGCCGGCTTCTCGTCGGCCTGGCTGGCGTGGGGGAGCGCGGCGCTGGTCGCCGGGCTGGCCGCGGCGGCGATCGGCGCGGTGTCGCTGCGTACGCGCGGGGTGTACTTCATCATGATCACGCTCGCCTTCGCGCAGATGCTGTACTACCTGGCGGTGTCGCTGCGCACGTATGGCGGCGACGACGGCTACGGCCTCTACACCCCCCTGGAGCTGGGCGCCTGGCTGGACGGCGCGCATGCGCAGGTCTTCTACTGGGTGGTGCTGGCGATCGCCGCGGCGGTGTTCGCGCTCTTCAGCCGCGTCGCGCACTCGCGCTACGGCCACGCGCTGCGCGGCATCCGCGACAACGAGACGCGCATGGTGGCGCTCGGCTACCCGGTGTATGGACTCAAGCTCGCCGGCTTCGTCGCCGCCGGTGCGGTCGCGGGGCTGGCCGGTGGTCTGCTCGCCAGCCACAACGCCTTCGTCAGCCCGTCGATCATGCACTGGACGCAGTCGGCGCTGCTGCTGGTGATGGTGATGCTCGGCGGCGCCGGCCGGCGCTGGGGGGCGCCGCTGGGCGTGGCGCTGTGGCTGACGCTGGAGGAGGTGCTGAAGCTGTACACCGACTACTGGCACTGGCCGCTCGGGCTGCTCCTGCTGCTGGTGGTGTTCCACGCGCCGCAGGGCGTGGCGGCGCTGCTCGAGCGCCGCGGCGGCCGGGAGAGTGTGCGATGAGCCTGTTCACGGCCGAGGGCCTGGTCAAGCGCTTCGGCGGCCTGCTCGCCACCGATCACGTGGACCTCGCCGTCGAGGCGGGCGAGATCCACGCGCTGATCGGCCCGAACGGCGCCGGCAAGTCCACCCTGGTGAACCTGATCTCCGGCCTGCTGCCGGCGGACGCCGGGCGCATCGTCCTCGACGGCGTCGACCTGACCGCGCTGGCGCCGCACGCACGCACCCGCGCCGGCCTGGCGCGCTGTTTTCAGATCACCAGCGTGTTCCGCAACGACAGCGTGCGCGACAACCTGCTGCTCGCGGTGCAGGCGCAGGCCGGGTCGAGCTTTCGCTGCCTGTCGCGGCGCGAGGCCGAGCACACGCTGCAGGCCCATGCCGAGGCGCTGGCACAGCGCACCGGCCTCACCGAGGTGCTCGAGCGCAACGCCGGCACGCTGCCGCACGGCGTGCAGAAGCGGCTCGACCTCGCGCTCGCGCTCGCCGCGCGGCCGAAGCTGCTGCTGCTCGACGAGCCCATGGCCGGCATGGGGCCGGAGGATTCGCAGCAGATGGTGGACCTGATCCGCAGCCTGCGCAGCGAGACCGCGATCCTGCTCATCGAGCACGACATGGATGCCGTCTTCCAGCTCGCCGACCGCATCTCGGTGCTGGTGTACGGCAAGGTGCTGACCTCGGGCGACGCCGCCCACGTCAAGGGGCACGCCGAGGTGCAGGCGGTGTATCTGGGCACCGAGGTGGCGACATGAACGCGCCGCTGTTGCGCTGCAGGGGCCTCGAGGCCGGTTATGGCGCCAGCCGGGTGCTGTTCGGGCTCGACTTCGACATCCGCGCCGGCGAGGTCGTCGCGCTGCTCGGGCGCAACGGCATGGGCAAGAGCACCACGATCCGCAGCATCGTCGGCGGCCTGCGCCCGCAGCGCGGCGAGATCGTCTTCGACGGCCGCCCGATCCACGCCGAGCGCGCCGACGCCATCGCCCGCCTCGGCGTGGCCATCGTGCCCGAGGGCCGGCAGTGCTTCCCCAACCTCACGGTGCACGAACACCTGGTCGCCTTCGCCGCGCGCCGCAACGGCGTCGCCGAACCGTGGACGCCGGCGCGGCTCTACGCGCTCTTCCCGCGCCTGGGCGAGCGCGCCGGATACCTCGGCAACCAGCTCTCCGGCGGCGAGCAGCAGATGCTCGCGATCGCGCGCGCGCTGTCGACCAACCCGCGCCTGCTGATCCTCGACGAGGCCACCGAGGGCCTCGCCCCGGTGATCCGCGAGGAGATCTGGCGCTGCCTTGCGCTCCTCAAGGCGCAGGGGCAGACCACGCTGGTGGTGGATAAATACGTCGACAAGCTGCTGCCGCTGGCCGACCGCAACCTGATCCTCGAGCGCGGGCGCATCGCCTGGCAGGGCAACTCGGCCGAGCTCGACGCGCGGCGCGAGCTGTGGGGGCGCTACCTGGGGGTGTGAGCGGGGCCTGCGGGTTCTCGCCCCAGGGCGGCCGTGGGGCGCGCGGCGGTGCCGTGCAGGCGCGTTTCAGGGCGCCTCGGCGTCGGCGTACACCTCGTCCAGCGTGATCTCCACATCCAGGCAGTCGAGCCGGAAGGCGCCCTCGGTGCAGGTCTCGTAGCGCACCGGGTCGCCGAAGCGGTAGATCTCCACGGAGCGCTTGTCCGGGTCGACGAGCAGGTATTCACGCAGCGAGGGGATGGCCTGGTAGGCGAAGAGCTTCTCGCGGCGGTCGATGCGCTCGGTGCTCGGCGACAGCACCTCCACCAGCAGGCAGGGGCTGCGGCGGTAATAGGTCTCGCGGTCGTCGGGCGCGCAGGCCAGCACCAGGTCGGGGTAATAGAAATAGGTCTGGCCGGTGTGCTCGACCCGGACCTTCATGTCGGCGATGAAGAGCTGGCAGCCCTTGCGGCGCGCGTGCGGGAGGAGTGCGCCGTAAAAGGCACCCGCGACCAGGCCATGCCTCGCGCTGGCGCCGCCCATCGCCACTACCTCGCCGTCGAGGTATTCATGCTTGATGTCGGTCAGGGTCTCGCCTTCGAGGTAGTCCTCGACGCGGATCGGGACGGGGCGTGCCAGGGCCTTGTTCATGAGGGCCTCCGTTGCGGCAGGTGGGGCGGCAGATCGACGGCAAATGATACGGCGACAGTCCTGGTGTCGACCAGCGCGCCCGGCGGATCGCGCAGCGGCGCGCGACGCCGGCCCGACGGGCGCTGCGCGCGGGCGCCCCGCTGC
>NZ_AMXF01000329.1 GCF_000310225.1 Thauera phenylacetica B4P | reverse complement strand
CGCCCGCCGACCCCCGCGCTGCGCCCCGCCCGCCCCGCCTCTCGCGGGCAATGAGCACCGAACCCCGGCGCACGCGACGCCTGCTGCCCATGCTGCGCGCGCTCGCCAGCCTGGTCCTGCTCGCCGCGGTGGCGTGGTGGATCGACCCGCGCACCCTCGCCGCCGCCTTCGGCGCGCCCGCGCCCGCATGGCTGGTGCTCGCGCTCGGGATCGGCGTGCTGCAGACGGCCTTGTCGGCCTGGCGCTGGCGGCTCACCGCCAGCCGCCTCGGTGCACCGCTCGGCTTCGGCCACGCGCTGCGCGAGTACTACCTCGCGAGCTTTCTCAACCAGATCCTGCCCGGTGGCGTGATGGGCGACGCCGCGCGCGCCTGGCGCCACGCCCGTCTGCCGGGCACGGCCAGCACCGCGGCCTGGCAGGCGGTGGTCATCGAGCGCGGCGCTGGCCAGCTCGCGCTGCTGCTGGTGGTGATCGCCAGCGCTCTGGCCTCCCCCGCGCTGCAGGCCGTGCCCGCGCGCCTGGGCGAAGCCGCCGATGTGCGGGGACTGCCGTGGGTGGGGGCGCTCGCCGCGCTCGCCATCGTGGGGACGGTGCTCGCACGCCGCGCCCGTGGCGTCCTGCGCAGCCTGGCCCGCGCCACCCGGCAGGCGCTGCTGGCGCGCGCGGTGCTGCTGCGCCAGCTGCTCGCCTCGCTGCTGATCGTGGCCAGCTACATCGCGGTGTGGCTGTGCTGCATGCGCATGATCGGGCTCGCCACGCCACCGGCGCAGGCCGCGCCGCTGGTGCCCTGGGTGCTGCTGGCGATGGCGATTCCGTTGTCGGTGGCGGGCTGGGGCGTGCGCGAGGCTGCGGCCGCGCTGGTGTGGCAGGCCGCGGGGCTGGAGGCCGCCGAAGGCGTGGCGGCCTCGGTGAGCTACGGCGTGGTCGTGTTGCTGTCGACGCTGCCGGGCGCGCTCGCGCTGCGCCCCCGCGCGTCCGGCGCGCATTCCGCCGCCGACGCCGCGGCGACTACTTCCCGGGCGGACGCGCCTTGAGGCTCTCCGAGGGCAGGATGCCGAAGCTCGACTTGTAGAGCTCGGCAAAGCGGCCGAGGTGGGTGAAGCCGTAGTCGAGCGCCACCGCGGTCACGCTCGCCACCCGCACGGCCGGATCCATCAGGGTCGCGTACACATGCTCGAGCTTCTTGCGGCGGATGTAGCTGCGCGGCGAGGTGCGCGCCTGGTCCTTGAACACCTGGTAGAGCGAGCGCTGGCTCAGCCCGGCAAACTGGGCGAGCTGCTCGACGCTGATGTCCTGCTTGATGCGCGCCTCGATGTGACGCTCGAGGCGCTCGAACAGCCGCGCCTGCCCGCAGGTCTGCGAGGTCGGCTGGTTATGCTGCAGGGTGAACAGCAGCTTGTTCGCCACCGCATGGGCGTAATGCAAGAAGAGCGGCGCGCGCACCGCCGCGCTGGTGCTCTCGCTCGACACCAGGCCCAGCAGCGTGACCAGGTGGTCGAGCTCGTCGCGCGAGCAAGGGCTGCGATTGAAGCGCACGCACTCTCCCGCCTGCAGCCAGCCGCACTCCGAACACGCCTCGCGCAGGATCGACTCGGGCACGAGCACGCTCCACAGCTCGCTGTCGGCGGAATAGTGCAGCTCGGGCGCCGCGCCGGTACTGAGGAGGATCTGTCCGGGCTCGAGCTCGATCGAAGCCTCGCTGGTGCGCAGGAAGGCGCGTCCGCGAACCAGCACCTGCGCCTCGTATTGCTCGCCAGGGCTCGGCAGTGCCTCCTCGGGCGCGAGCACGGCGGCGAGCCGGCACAGGTCGAGGCGGTGGATGCTCGCCGGGCGGGATCCACCCTCCCGCTGCGAGGGCAGATCCCGCGCAGCCGCGCCCGCGGCTGCGCCGATCTGCACCGAGGCCTGTTTTTGCTGCGGACTGGACGGCAGTTCGATCGACATCGTCACTCCGGTGAATCAGCGAGCCGGCTGAAGCGTGCAGCCGTCGCCCACTCGCAATGGGGCTGCGGCCGTCCCGCTGCGCCTCCGATCGACTCAGCGTCGCACGGAAACGGTTACGAGGACATGTTTCAGTATAGCACCAACTTGTCGATGTTGAAGTGTTTTATCGTTTGTTTTATCTTTTCTCGAGATTTTAATCTTGCTGCGCCAGCCCTGCATCCCGACCGAGATCGAGATCGAACACGGTGTCTTCACCGCAACGGAACAGCCTGCACGCGGGACGCAGCGCCTCGTCCAGGGTGTCGATCGGCGGCAGCGCCAGCCCGGGCCGCCCCGACCCGATCAGCAGCGGGGCGACCAGCAGGTGAAGCCGATCGATCGCCCCGGCGTGCACGAAGCGCGACACGGTCAGGCCGCCGCCCTCGACCAGGACCCGCCTGCAGCCCGCCCTTGCCAGCCATTCCAGCACCGCGGCCGGGTCGAAACCCGCATCCGTGCACGCCAGCCCGATCCGCGCGGGGCGCTCCGGGAGTACGGCACGGGCCGGCGCCAGGTCCACGCCCACCAGATGCACGGTCGGCGCGGTGCCGTCATGGAACAGCCTCGCGTCCGCACGCGCGCGGGCGCGGGGATCGAGCACCACCCGCACCGGGTTGCGCCCGGCGACGTGACGCACCGTGAGCTGCGGATCGTCGGCATTCACCGTACCGACCCCCACCACCACCGCATCCACCAGCGCCCGCAGCCGGTGCAGGTGGGTCCGCGCCTCGAGGCAGTTGATATAGTGCGAGGCCCCGCTCGCGGTGGCGATGCGTCCATCCAGGCTCTGCCCCAGCTGGGCGATCGCGAGGCGGCCGGGCGTGGCCACCCAGGGCAGGAAGAGATCGAGCAGTTCCGCGGTGTCCGCGCGCAGGGCCCGCGCGCAGCGCCAGCTTCCGCCCCGCGCGATGTGGACGTCCACGCCCCCGACCGTGAAACTTATCGCGTCGCCGCGGGCCCAATCCGCATCACGGGCTTGCAGGATGCAGGCCCAGCCCCAATCTGGTACAAGTTCGTCCGCCATTCATCCTTCCTTGAAAAATCGTCCTCACTCGCGTCTGCCGGCCGGCAATGCGCCTGGTGCAGGGCCGAGCCCCGACACCCCCAAACGGAGAAAAACAAATGCGCCAAGCCGAGCGTGCCCTCTTCGACCTGCGCCGCGGACTTTCGATCCTCATGCGCGACCACGAGCGCGCCTTCGTCGTGTGCGCGGTCGAGGGCCTCGTCGATGCCGCGCCGGGCGCGATGCAGGCGCTGGCCGGCTCGCCCGCGAGCCTGGTGCTGAGCGACCACCGCCTCGCCGCGATCGGCCGCCCCGGCGCCGCGGAGGCGGCCA
>NZ_AMXF01000328.1 GCF_000310225.1 Thauera phenylacetica B4P | reverse complement strand
GCTCGCCGCGCTGCGCGAGCTGCCGGGCGAGCGCGCGCCGGCCGTGGCGCCGCGGCTGCGGGTGGCGGTGACGCCCTCGTTCTGCCGCCAGTTCGTGATGCCCAAGCTCGAGCTGTTCCGCCGCGACTGGCCGGACATCGAGCTCACCCTGCAGGTCTCGATCCCGCTGCGCGACGTCGTCGCCGAGGAGGCCGACCTCGAGATCCGCTACGGTGCCGGCGGCTACGCCGACCTCGAGCATCGCCTGCTGCTGCGCGACGACGCGGTGCCCGCCTGCAGCCCGGCCTTCCTCGACGAGCACGGCCCCTTCGACGGCTTCTCCAGCGTGGCCGAGTGCAGCGCCACCGCGCTCGTGCGCAGCCCGCTCGAGCCGTGGTCGAACTGGTTCGCGCATTGCGGCCTGGCCCTGCCCGAGCCCGCGCGCGGCGCGCAGTTCAACGATCTCGGGCTGGCCTACGATGCAGCGGCGGGCGGCTTCGGCGTCGCCCTGGTGCGCCAGCGCCTGGGCGCGGCCTGGTTCGACAGCGGCCGCCTGCTGGCGCTGTCCTCGCGCCCGCTGCGTTCGCCCTACGCCCACTACCTGTGCTGGCGCCCGGGGGCGCTCGAACGCTGGGAATGCGCCGCCTTCGCCGATTGGCTGCAGGCGGTGCTGCCTTGATGCAGCGCCGCGCGGGTTGAATTTTCTTCAAGGGGCTGGAGAAGAGGCGTCAAACAGGCGCCCGGCGCGAACCTCTATACTCGATGCAGGCTGGAGGGGCCGGTGCGTGGACGCGGATTTCGCGGCGGCGGCGCGGTGGACGAGGCGCGATCGGCAGCGCCTGGCAAGGAGACGAGGATGATGCTGGAGAACGAGGCACTGGCGTTCGGCGAGACCGAGGGCGATTTTTCCGCGGTGGACAAGGCGCGCGTGATCGAGGCGCTGGGCAAGGTGCTGCCGCCCGGCACGCTGATGTACGACGCCGAGGACCTGCGTCCCTACGAGTGCGACGGCCTCGCGGCCTACCGCGCGCTGCCGCTGGTGGTCGCCCTGCCGAGCACCGAGGAGCAGGTGGTCGCGGTGCTGCGCATCTGCCACCAGATGGGCGTGCCGGTGGTGGCGCGCGGCGCGGGCACCGGGCTGTCGGGCGGCGCGCTGCCGCACACCCGCGGCGTGCTGCTGTCGCTGGCGCGCTTCAACCGCATCGTCGCGCTCGATCCGCTCGCGCGCACCGCCGTCGTGCAGCCCGGCGTGCGCAACCTGGCGATCTCCGAGGCCGCCGCGCCCTACGGCCTGTATTACGCACCCGACCCGTCCTCGCAGATCGCCTGCTCGATCGGCGGCAACGTCTCCGAGAACGCGGGTGGTGTGCATTGCCTCAAGTACGGCCTCACGGTGCACAATCTGCTGCGCGTGCGCGGGGTGACGATCGAGGGCGAGGTCGTCGAGATCGGCTCGGGCGCGCTCGATTCGGCGGGCTACGACCTGCTGGCGCTGGTGACCGGCTCGGAGGGCATGCTGGTGGTGCTCACCGAGGTCACCGTCAAGCTGGTGCCCAAGCCGCAGCTCGCGCAGTGCGTGCTGGCGACCTTCGACGACGTGGTGCGCGCGGGCGACGCGGTGGCGAAGATCATCGCCGCCGGCATCATCCCCGCCGGCCTCGAGATGATGGACCAGCCCGCCACCGCGGCGGTTGAGGAGTTCGTGCGCGCCGGCTATCCGCTCGATGCCAAGGCGATCCTGCTGTGCGAGGCCGACGGCACGCCGGAGGAAGTGGCCGAGGAGGTCGCCCGCGTGCGCGCGGTGCTGCAGGAGAGCGGCGCCACCGAGATCCGCGTGTCGCGCGATGAGGCCGAGCGCCTGCGCTTCTGGGCCGGGCGCAAGGCGGCCTTCCCGGCCGCCGGGCGGATCTCGCCCGACTACTACTGCATGGACGGCACCATCCCGCGCAAGCGCATCGGCGAGATGCTCACCGCGATCCAGGCCATGGAGAGCAAGTACGGCCTGCGCTGCATGAACGTCTTCCACGCCGGCGACGGCAACCTGCACCCGCTGATCCTGTTCGATGCCAACCAGCCCGGCGAGCTCGAGCGCGCCGAGGAGTTCGGCGCCGAGATCCTCGAGCTCTCTGTGGCGCTCGGCGGCACCATCACCGGCGAGCACGGCGTGGGGCTGGAGAAGATCAACCAGATGTGCGCGCAGTTCACGACCGCCGAGGTGCGCCAGTTCTTCCGCGTCAAGGCCGCCTTCGACCCGCCCGGGCTGCTCAACCCCGGCAAGGCGATCCCCACGCTCAACCGCTGCGCCGAGTACGGGCGCATGAAGGTGAGCAAGGGCCACGTGCCGTATCCCGACATCCCGCGCTTCTGAACCGGGTGCGTGAGTTGCGCCGCTCCACCCGGCGTCTTGACGGTTCATGTAGGAGCGCCGGCAGGCGCGAACCGGCGCCTCCGCCATCGATGCACCTGCCTGCCCCGACGGCGGCCTTCGCGCCTGCCGGCGCTCCTGCACGAAACGGCACGGTGATCGGAAGGGCGCGGCGTCGCCCGCGGCAACACACCGACGACCGCTGGCGCGGTCGGGCAAATGAATGACTGGACGATGAAACGATGACGACGATCGAAAAGGAATGGGCCGAGCGCGTGCGCGCAGCCGCGGCGGCGCGCACGCCGCTGTGCCTGCGCGCTGGCGGCAGCAAGGACTTCTACGGCGGGCCGCTCGCGGGCGAGCCCTTCGAGCTGCGCGCCAACCACGGCGTGGTTGCCTACGAGCCCACCGAGCTGGTGGTGACGGTGCGCGCCGGCACCCCGCTCGCGGAGCTCGAGGCGGTGCTCGCCGAGCGCGGCCAGTACCTCGCCTTCGAGCCGCCGCACTTCGGCCCCGGGGCCACCGTGGGCGGCTGTGTCGCCGCGGGTCTCTCCGGGCCGCGGCGGGCGAACGCCGGTGCGGTGCGCGACTTCATGCTCGGCATCAAGCTGCTCGACGGTCGCGGCGAGGTGTTGCGCTTCGGCGGCCAGGTCATGAAGAACGTCGCCGGCTACGACCTCTCCCGCCTGGTGGCGGGCAGCCTGGGGACGCTCGGCATCCTGCTCGAGGTCTCGCTCAAGGTGCTGCCGCGCCCGGTGGCCGAGGCCACGCTGCGCTTCGAGCTCGACGAGGCCGGCGCGCTGCGCCGCGTCAATGAATGGGGCGGGCAGCCACTGCCGGTGTCGGCCACGCTGTGGGAGGACGGCGTGCTGCACCTGCGCCTGTCGGGCGCCGAGGCGGCGGTGCAGGCGGCTTGCGCGCGGCTCGGCGGCGAGGCGCTCGCGCCTGCGACGGCGCAGGCCTTGTGGACCGCGGCGCGCGA
>NZ_AMXF01000327.1 GCF_000310225.1 Thauera phenylacetica B4P | reverse complement strand
CGGGCGCGCAGTCGGCGTCCTCGCGCGCCACCACGGCGGCGGCCTCGCGCTCGCTGTGCGCGGTGGCGACCGCGCTGCAGTCGGCGGCGGAGAAGCCGCGGCTGGCGAGCGCGGATTCGAGGAAGTGCGCCGAGCCCGCGCCAGGCTGGCGCATCGCCCAGCGGTAGTCGAAGGCGGCGAGCGTCTCGATGCCGTCCACCTGCAGGCCGCGGCGCAGGATCACCCCCTGCTCGCGCAGCGCCAGACGCACCAGCGCCCACTTGCGGTGCGGACCGAAGCGGCGCAGCAGCATGGCGTGCTGCTGCACGCTGTGCTCGACGCCTCCCCAGTGCAGCGCGCACACGTCGGCGCGGCGGCGGGCGAGCAGCTCCAGCCCGGCCAGGGTGCCGGTGGGGCTGTAGGCGACGAAGGCCTCGGCGCCGAGCGCCGGCGCGAGCGCGCCCACCGTGGCCGCCAGCAGCGGATCGTCGCTGCCGGTGATGAGCAGGCGGTCGGTGAGCGCGCCGCCGTGCGCCTGCTCGAGCAGCCACTCCTCGAGCAGGGCGCGCGGAAACAGCCACTTTCCACCCACGCGCGCGGCGGGGAGCTCGCCGTTCTTGGCGAGCTCGTAGAGCTTCTTCTCGTTGAGGTGCAGGAAGGCGGCCGCCTCGCGCGTGTCGAGGCAGGGGCCGGGGCTGCCGGGGCGCGCGCCCTCCGGCAGCCCTTGTGCCGCGGCGAAGGGGTCGAGCGCCGTGTCTTGCGCGCTGGACGAGGTGGGTGTGCGCTGCCGTTTAGCGCCGGGCTCCGCGGTGGTGGGCGCGCCCGGAGAGGGTTTGCGGACCGGCATCGGCGTGCGCGCGCCGGCTCAGGCGGCGCCGGCCGGCAGGTCCTTCGCCGCCTCGGCGAGCTCGTCGCGGGTGTTGATGTTGCGGAACGCGGCCTCCTCGTCGTCGAAGGCGACCTCGACCACCTTCAGGCTGCCGTACCAGCGGTCGATCTTGCGCCCGCCGCCGGCGAGGAAGGCGCCGAGGTGCTCGGCGAGATCGCGCCGGCACAGGCAGAACACCGGGTGCGGCTGGTCGAAGGTCCTGGCGACCGCGAGCTGGGCGTCGGCGGCGTGCAAGGCGGTGGCCAGGCGCTCGACGAGGTCCGCGGGCAGGAAGGGCGAGTCGCAGGGCGCGGTGACCACGAGCGGGTGGCGCGCGCGCACCAGCGCGGCATGCAGGCCGGCGAGCGGACCGGCGAAGCCGCCGATGTCGTCGCCGAACACCGGATGACCGAAGGCCTGCCAGGCCGCGAGGTTCTGGTTGGCGTTGATGATCAGCTCGTCGACCTGGGGGGCGAGGCGGGCGAGCGCGTGCGCCGCCATCGGCTGCCCGGCGAGCTCGACCAGGCCCTTGTCCACGCCGCCCATGCGGCTGCCCTGGCCGCCGGCGAGCAGCACCCCGGTGATGCGGCAGTCGGCGGGGCGGGGGGAGGAGGAGTCGCTCATCGTGCGGTGGTCTCGTCTTGGGGCGTGGGGGGCGTGCAGTCGCGCTCGAAGCGGTCGGCGCCGGAAAAGAGCAGGTAGTGCTTGCCCTGGGCGCGCCCGATCATGGTGAGGCCGATCTTCTGCGCGATCTGCCAGCCCATGTGGGTGAGGCCGGAGCGCGAGACGAGGAAGGGGATGCCCATCTGCGCGGTCTTGATCACCATCTCCGAGGTGAGCCGGCCGGTGGTGTAGAAGATCTTGTCGGCGCCATCCTCGCCGTCGAGCCACATCTGACCGGCGATTGCGTCCACCGCGTTGTGGCGGCCGACGTCCTCGAAGAACATCAGGATCTCGCAGGCGCCGGGCGTGGCCCGGGCGAGCGCGCAGCCGTGCACCGCGCCGGCCTGCTTGTAGATCGACTCGTGGTGGCGCACGGCGTCCATGAGGGCGTAGAGGGTGGATTGCCGCAGCCGGCGGTCGTGCGGCAGGCGGACCTGGTCGATCTCGTCCATCAGCCCGCCGAACACCGTGCCCTGGCCGCAGCCGGTGGTGACGGTGCGGCTGCCGAGCCTGCGCTCGGCGTCCTGCATGCCGGCGCGGGTGGTGACGGCGACCGCGTCGGTCTCCCAATCCACCTGCACGGAGGCGATCTCGTCCAGGCTGCGCACCAGGCGCTGGTTGCGCAGCCAGCCGATGGCGAGCGCCTCGGGCGCGGCGCCCAGCGTCATCAGGGTGACGATCTCGCGCTTGTCGACGTAGAGCGTGAGTGGGTGCTCACCCGCGATCGAGGTCGGCACGGTCTCGCCGCGTTCGTTCACCGCGGGGATGTCGATGGTGAGCGGACGGCTGGCCTGGCTCAGCAGGGGACGGTCGGGAGGGGTCATCGGGGAGGGACCGGAGATGCGCGAGCAGGCGATTGTAGCCGCAAGTCCTGCGCTGCATGGACGGCGGCGGTCTGGATGCGGGCACGCGCGTCGCTTGCCGGGTCGCCGGGTTCGCAGCTGCCGCAGCTCCTACAGAGGCCGTCGCCGCTTTCGTCGCCCGTGCCTTGGGGGCGCGTGATGTTTCATGTAGGAGCGCCGGCAGGCGCGAAGGCGGCGTGTCGAACCGCGAGATCGCCCGTCGCCACTCCACCGCCCATTCGCGGCTGCCGCCGCTCCTACAGAGACCATCGCCGCTTCCGCCGCCCGGATCGGCGCCGCGGGTTTTCACGGTCGCGCGCTGCCCGGCGGGCACGTATGCTACGGAAGACATAGGCTTTCCTTCCAGGTGCAGCACGATGAAAGAATTCCCCGTCGCGGTGATCATGGAGCGTCGCCGCCTGAACAACCCCTGGATCGACGCCGCCTGGGAGGCGGTGGGGGTGGTGCCGGCCTTCGACGACGGCGAGCCGGCGCCGCGCCGCATCGTCGACGAGCCCGAGCGCAGCCAATGGCGCTGCGGGGGCTTCGCGCTCGAGCTCTTCCGCGACGAGGCGGAGAACTACTTCGCCAACATCACCGCGCCCATCCCCAAGGTCTTCGTGCTGTGGCGCATGGACGGCGAGTTCGCCCGGCCGGCGACGGTGTCGGTGAGCTACGGCGAGGCGGCGCGCTGGCTGGACTCGGGCGAGCAGGTCGATGGCGTGCCGATGCCGCGCGAGATCGCCGACTGGGTAGGGGATTTCGTGAACACCCACTACAAGCCGGAGCCCAAGAAGAAGGTGAAGCGCAACGATCCGCTCGGGCTGGACCGGAGGCGGACGTGAGCGGCGGCTTTCTCTCGCGATGGTCGCGGCGCAAGCTCGCCGCGGTGGCGCAGGCCGAGGCCGAACCCCCGGTGGCGGGCCAGTCGCCCGCGGCTTTCCAGCCCGACGCGACGGAGCCGTTCGCGGTCGCGCCCG
>NZ_AMXF01000326.1 GCF_000310225.1 Thauera phenylacetica B4P | reverse complement strand
ACGCGGCACGACCACCGCGTCGAGGACGCCGCGCAGGCGCAGGCGGTGGCGGTGGCGGTGGCGCAGGCCGCCGCCGGGGACGCAGCCGCGGACCGAGCGCTTCAGTCGGCCTCGCGCGCGAGCGCCCACAGCACCAGCACGGCGAAGCCGAACAGCAGCGCCCACTTGAGCGCAGAGCAGGTGGTCGACAGCAGGTACAGCCCGTGCAGGCCGAAGCGCGGCATCTCGGTCAGCCAGGCATGCAGCGCGTTCTCCACCGCATCGAAGGCCGCCGCGAGCGGCAGCACGAAGCGCGCCGCGCCGCGCGCGTGCCCGGGCAGCGCCGCGAACAGCGCCGTGCGGGTCGCGAGCAGCCAGCCGAAGCTCCCGTAGGCCAGCAGCAGCAGGCTGTCGACCGGGAGGTGGAGGCGGTAGCGGGCGAGATCCTCGGGCGGCCAGACATGGACGACCTCGCCGAAGCCGCGCGGCGTCCACGCGAACTGCAGCACGGTCACACCGGGCTGCAGGCCCGCGACCATCCAGAAGGTGATGGCGGCGAGCACCACCACCAGCAGGCCCGACAGATACACGGCGCGCATGCGCGAACCTCCGCGGCAAGAAAGCAGAGCTGGAACAAGGCAGCGGCGGCGCGACCCGCAAAGCCGATCACGGCGACGCTGGCCGAACGAGCGGATTCTACGCCGGGCCGGATGGAGGGCGATCGCAGGAAGGGAGATACGCCGCTTTCGCCCCTGCCTGCCGCCCGGAAGCGCGGCGGTTTCCTGTAGGAGCGGCGGCAGCCGCGAAGCCGCCGCTCCGGCAATCGACGCGCGTGCAGAACCCCACGGCCGCTTTCGCGCCTGCCGGCGCTCCTACAGAAACCGTCGCGTATCCCGGCCCCCTGTAGGAGCTGCGGCAGCTGCGAACGCGGCGGTCCGGCAAACGACGCGCGCGTCCCGGGCTCCACCGCCGCTTTCGCGCCTGCCGGCGCTCCTACATGAACCACCACGCGTCCCGGCCCGCCTGTAGGAGCTGCGGCAGCTGCGAACGCGGCGGTCCGGCAATCGACGCGCGTCCCGGGCTCCACCGCCGCTTTCGCGCCTGCCGGCGCTCCTACATGAACCACCACGCGTCCCCGCCCGCCTGTAGGAGCTGCGGCAGCTGCGAACGCGGCGGTCCGGCAATCGACGCGCGTCCCGGGCTCCACCGCCGCTTTCGCGCCTGCCGGCGCTCCTACATGAACCACCGCGCGTCCCGGCCGCCCGGCGCGAGGGAGGGCGGGCTTGATCGGCAACAGATGCCGGCGGCGGCGGTCGAAGTATCATTTCGCGCACCCGACCACCCCCAAGACCGCGCAGGCCGCCCCCGCGCCGACACCATGACCGGACCTCATCTCCTGCCGCTGCTGCTGCTCTACGCCCTCATGCTGCCGGTCACCGGCATGGTGCCGGTACTGCCCGACTTCACCGCGCAGCGCTTCCCCGGGCTCGGCCAGTTCGCCAGCCACTTCTTCATGTCGATCAACATGATCGGCGCGCTGCTCGGCGCCCCGATCGCCGGCCTGCTCTCCGACCGCCTCGGCAAGCGCCGCGTGCTCGCGGTCGGCGCGCTCGCGGCAAACGGCATCGCGCTGCTCGGCATCGCCTGGGCCTGGCGCGGCGCGGAGAGCTACGCGCTGCTGCTTGCGCTGCGCTTTGTCGAGGGCTTCGCCCACATGTCGGCGCTGTCCTTGCTCATGGCGCTCGCCGCCGACCACGCCGGCCGCGCCGGCCTGGGCGCGCGCATGGGCGCGGTGGGCGCCTCGATCAGCCTGGGCGTGGCCACGGGCGCACCCCTGGGCGGCGTCATCGGCAGCATCGATCCGTTCTGGGTGCCCTTCGGCGGCGGCCTGCTCTCGCTCGCCATGGCGGTGGTCGGCTTCCTCCGCCTCGCCGAGGGCGGCGGCACGCGCCCACGCATGGCCGCGGCCGAGATCGTCGGCACCCTGCGCAGCCGCCGCCAGTTGCTGATCCCGCTCGCGTTCTCCTTCGCCGACCGCCTCACCGTGGGCTTTATCGTATCGACGCTGTCGCTCTACCTGGGCCTGGTGATCGGTTTCGACGCGCGCCAGATCGGCCTCGCGATGGCGGCCTTCCTGATCCCCTTCTCGGTGCTCACCTGGCCGGCCGGCCACCTGTCGCGGCACTGGGATCCGCTGTGGATGATGGTGATCGGCAGCGTGCTCTACGGCGTTTTCCTGGCCGTGCTGGGCTTCGTGCCGGGCGATCGGGTGGTGGCGACGATGGCCGCGGGCGGGGTGATCGCGGCGCTGATGTACGCGCCCTCGCTGGTACTGGCCGCGCAGTACGGCGGCAGCGACTGCCGCGCGAGCGCGCTCGCCGCCTTCAACATGGCGGGCTCGCTCGGCTTCGCCACCGGGCCGCTGCTCAGCAGCGCGCTGCTCGCCGTCTTCGGGCTGCTGCTCGAGCAGCCCTATCCGCCGGTGTTCGTGGCGATCGGGCTGATCGAGGTCGTGCTCGCGATCGCGGTGCTGGTGCTGGCGCGCCGTGGTCGCCTGCAGGCGGGCGCCGCGACGGCCTGAGGCGGGGCTCGGTCGGCGTCGGGCTTGCGCGCAACGCGGCTCAGACCACGTCGATGTCGCTCGCCTTGCGGGCCGGGACCGCTTCGACGCGCCCCTCGACGTAGGCCGAGAGCTTCATGTCCTCGCCGACGATGTGATCCACCAGCCAGCCGCGCAGGAAATCCACCGCATCGCGGTCGATGCGGATGCGCCCATCCTCGAAATGGCCCTGCAACACGAAGATCTGCTCGAACAAGGCCTCGTGGATCGCCTGGTGGCGCGCCAGCCCGGGATAGCCGGCAGCGCGCATGATCCCTTCCTCGCGCGCGAAGTGCTCCTCCGCGTACTCGACCAGCCGGTTGAGCACGCGCGCGATGTCCTTGCGGTCGCGCTTGTGCTCCCAGGCGTAGTGGAAATCGTTGATGCGCTCGAACAAGGTGCGGTGATCGTCGTCGATCTTCGCGTTACCGGTGCAATAGTCGGCTTTCCAGTTGAGCAGCGCCATCGTCGGGTCTCCTGGCTCGGACGGCGTCCGCGCATCGGGCCGCCTGTGGGCGACAGCTTAGCGCGTTCCATGCCCGCCTCGGTGCGCATCCGTTCACGCCAGCCTACCTCTGCCCGGCCCGAGCGCGGCACCGTCGCTGCGGGCCTGCCACGCGATCAAGGCAAGGCGCCCTCGGCCGCAACGGGCTCGTGGTGCTCCTCGCAACCGCTGCCACCATCGACCCGCGCGGCCACGAACAACACCCCCAGCCGCCACGCGGCCAGCGCGAAGGCCACGATCCAGGCCAGCGCGGCGAGCAACTGCAGGGCCGCCGCGGGCGTGTCGG
>NZ_AMXF01000325.1 GCF_000310225.1 Thauera phenylacetica B4P | reverse complement strand
CGTGCAGCGGGCCGAAGCCGCCGGTGCGCCCGGCGAGCGCGGTGCCGAGCGCCGAGCTCGCGGCAAGCAGGGCGGGGGCGTTCGCGGCGAGGCCGGCGCTCGCTTCATTCACCTGCTGCAGGGCGCCCGCGTTGGCGCCGATGCGTTCGATGGCCTCGAGGATCGGCGCCGCGGCGGTGCCGAGGGTGCGCAGGCTTTCATCGAGGGCGCTGCCGCTGCCCAGGCGCTCGAGCTCGGCCAGGCGCTGGCGTAGCGGTTCGGCCTCGCCGGCGAGCGCGGTCGTGGCGGTCGCCGGGTCCGCGTCCGCGGAGAAGAGTGCGTTGGCCTGCAGGGCGGCGCGCTGCGCGTGGAGCAGGAGGGCGTGGGTGGCGCGCAGTGTCGAAGGGTCGCCGTTCATCGCCAGCACACGGCGACCGAGCTGGTCGGCCGCGTCGGCGAAGGCGCCGCCCGCGGCGTTGATCGCCTGCACGGCAACGCTGGCGGTGGCGAGCGCCCCGCCCTGGGCGCCGAGGCCGGCGGCCAGGGTGGCGCTCTTTTGCCACTGCGCGTCGAGCTCCTGCAGCAGGGGCTGCATGCTCGCGGGGAGCGGCGGCAGCGCGGCGCCGGCATGGCTGCCGCCCTCGCCGAGGGTTTGCATCAGGCCGGCGAAGCGCGTCCGGGTCTGCTCCAGTTCGGCGACCGCGTCGGACTCGCCGAGGCGGGCGAGGCGGGCCGACTTGGCCATCTGCCCGGGCAGGGCCTGCAGCTCGCTTGCTGCGCCGAGCTGCAGTGCGGACAGGCTCGCCTCACGTGCCTGATACACGAGCAGGCCGGCGCTGATCGCCGCGCACACCACGAAGAGCCCGCCGAACAGGCCGAGCCGGCCGCCGGGTCGTGCGGGGGCGGCTGGGGGCTTGCTGGTCGATGCCTGCACCGGTGGGGCGGTCTCGATGATGGTCTGGGCCTCGGTGCCGGTGCCTGTGCCGGAGGCCGGGTCTTTCCTGCCGAACGGGTTCAATGCCATGGTCGATGCTCGATTTCGGTCGGGTTCATTCGGGGGCGGATTGCGTCATTCCAGCCCGGCGTCGAGGAAGGTGGGCTGTGCGAGCAGGCGGGCCGGATCGAGTTGCAGCCACTCGCGTCCCTGCATGTCGCGCAGCCGGCGCGCCACCCAGGGCGGAGCGTCGTCGGCCGGGGCGGGCTCGAAGTCCTCGTGGCTGCGCAGCCCGCTCGAGGACGACACCAGCAGCGCGCTGTGGATGCCGTGGCGCGCACCGATCAGCAGCAGGCGTGCCCGTCCTGCCGCGCTGATCGGCGGCTGGCCGTTGAAGGCGGCGAAGTCGACCACGCCGTAGAGGCTGCCGCGCACGTTGGCGAGGCCGCGGAACCAGGGGCGGGTGAGCGGCACCGCCGACAGGGGCGGCGGGGGCAGGATCTCGCCGGCCTCGGCGAGCTCGATCAGCCAGTGATGGTCGCCGCACTGGAAGCCGAGCAGGCCGCGGCGCTCGGCGCCGGCGGCCTCGGCGAGACGGCGGGCGAGGCGCTCCTGGAATTCGCGCAGGCTGCTGCGTGCCATGGAGGATCAGCCCATCGCCCGGATGCGGGCGAGCAGTTCGTCGTGGTCGACCGGCTTGACCAGGTAGTCGAGCGCGCCCTGGCGCATGCCCCAGATCTTGTCGGTCTCCTGGCCCTTGCTGGTGCACATGATGATCGGGATGTCGCGCGTCTCGTCGTGGCGCGAGATCGTGCGCGTGGCCTGGTAGCCGTTCATGCCGGGCATCACCACGTCCATCAGGATCAGGTCGGGGCGATCGCTGCGGCTGCGCGCGATCGCCTGCTCGCCGCTCTCGGCGGTCAGCACCTGGTAGCCGTTGCGGCCCAGCACCTCCTGCAGGGCGAGGCGTTCGACGGGCGAGTCGTCGACCACGAGGATCTTGCGGATGGGCATCGGTCGTCTCCGGCGTGGCTCAGCCTGCGTGCGCGGCGCCGTCGCCGCGCCGGGCGTGGCTGGCGACCGCCCGCAACAGGCTGTCCTTGGTGAAGGGTTTGGTGAGGTATTCGTCGGAGCCCGCCATGCGTCCGCGCGCACGGTCGAAGAGGCCGTCGCGCGAGGACAGCATGATCACCGGGGTGGGCGACAGGCGAGGGTTCTTCTTGATCAGCGCGCAGGTCTGGTAGCCATCGAGGCGCGGCATCATGATGTCCACGAAGATGACGTCGGGGTGATGGTCGGCGATCTTGGCGAGCGCGTCGAAGCCGTCCTCGGCGAGGACGACCTCGCAGCCCGCCTGGGCGAGGAAGATCTCGGCGCTGCGCCGGATGGTGTTGCTGTCGTCGATGACCATCACCTTCAGGCCGGCAAGGTCCATGCTGTGTTCCTGGTGGGTTGTCGGGCGTGGAGGGCCGTGCCTAGATCTCGACCATCTCGAAGTCGTCCTTGCGCGCGTTGCACTCGGGGCAGGTCCAGTTCGGCGGGACGTCCTCCCAGCGCGTGCCCGGCGCGATGCCCTCGTCGGGCAGGCCCGAGGCCTCGTCGTAGATGAAGCCGCAGATCAGGCACATGTAGGTCTTCCAGGGGGTATCGGCCATGTTCCAGCGTGAGTCGAGGGTTGGAGTAGAATCGATCGCCTATCTTAACGCATCCGCTCGCGCCTCATCCGCGCTGCATTTCCACCTCCCATGCCGCTCGCCATCCCCGAAACTCCCCCTTGCGTGCTGTGCCTGTCGGCGGGCGATGCCACGGCCGGCGGCGGCCTCGCGGCCGACATCCTGACCCTCGCGAGCATGGGCTGCCACCCCCTGCCGGTGCAGACCGCGGCGCTGGTGCGCGACACCCGCGGCATCGACGAGCTGTGGCCGGTCGCGCCCGAGCTGATTGCGATGCAGGTGCGCGCGGTGCTCGAGGATGTCCCGGTGGCGGCGTTCAAGCTCGGCTTCTGCGGCAGCGTGGAGAACGTCGCGGTGATCGCGGAGATCCTCGCCGACTACCCGGACGTGCCGCTGGTGGTCGAGCCCGGCCTGCACGTCGCGGCGCTGCTGGGCGAGGCGGGCGAGGAGATCGCCGCCGCGCTCGCCGACCTGATCCTGCCGCAGACCACGCTGCTGGTGGCCGACCGCCACGAGCTGCTGCGCCTGACCGGCCTCGCCGGGGACGAGGCGGGAGAGTTCGACGAGGACGATGGCGGCGAGGACGGCGAGGGGGGAGACGAAGTGGCGGGCGGCGCGGAGACCGACGAGGCGCTCGAGCGCCTGCTCGGCAGCGGCACCGAATACGTGCTCCTCACCGGCGGCGGCGACCACGGCCCGCAGCTCGTCGACACCCTCTTCGGCAGCGAGGGCATCGTGCGCACCGACGCCGGCCCGCGCCCGGCCGCGCCCTGCCTCGGCGCCGGCACCACGCTCG
>NZ_AMXF01000324.1 GCF_000310225.1 Thauera phenylacetica B4P | reverse complement strand
AGCCATCCCGCGCGGGCGCACGGCGACCTACGGCGAGCTCGCCGCGGGCCTGGGCAGCGCGCCGCGCGCGGTCGGCCAGGCCTGTGGCGCCAACCCCTTCCCCCTGATCGTGCCCTGCCACCGCGTCACCTCCGCCGCCGGCCTCGGCGGCTTCGCCAACGCCCGCGAGGGCTGGCTGCTCGAAGTCAAGCGCTGGCTGCTCGCCTTCGAAGGGGCGCTGTGAGCGCACGCGCGCCGGCGCGCGAAGCCGGCCTGCAGCCTGCGCACCGCGCCGAGCTCGACCGCTTCACCGACACGCTCTGGCTCGAGCACGGGCTGGCTAAGAACACCCTGGCCGGCTACCGCAGCGACCTCGCCCGCTTCGCCGCCTGGCTGGAGACGCGCGCGCAGCGCCTGCCCGCGGTCGGCGGCGCGGATCTCGCCGCCTACCTCGCCGAATTCAGCCGCGCCGCGAAGCCGGCGAGCCAGCGCCGCCTGATCGCCGCATGGCGGCGCTACTACCGCCTGCTGCTCGCCAACCGCGAGATCGCCGAGGACCCCACCCTGGTGATCGACACCCCGCAGGCGGCCGAACGCTTTCCCAAGACCCTGAGCGAGGCCCAGGTCGAGGCCCTGCTTGCCGCCCCCCAGCTCGACAGCCCGCAAGGCCTGCGCGACCGCTGCATGCTCGAGGTGCTCTACGCCGCCGGCCTGCGCGTCTCCGAGCTGGTCGGCCTGAAGGTCTTCGCGGTGGGGGTCAACGAGGGCGTCGTGCGGGTGATGGGCAAGGGCAGCAAGGAGCGCCTGGTGCCGCTCGGCGAGATCGCCGCCGACTGGCTGCAGCGCTACCTGGCCGAGGCGCGCCCGATCCTGCTCGCCGGGCGCGGCTGCGACGAGGTCTTCGTGACCCGGCTGGGGGCGGCGATGTCGCGCCAGATGTTCTGGCGCCTGATCAAGCGCTACGCCCTCGCCGCCGGCATCGCGCCCGAGCGCATCTCGCCCCACACCCTGCGCCACGCCTTCGCCACCCACCTGCTCAACCACGGCGCCGACCTACGCGTGGTGCAGCTGCTACTCGGCCACGCCGACATCTCCACCACGCAGATCTACACCCACGTCGCGCGCGAGCGCCTCAAGCAGCTGCACGCGCGCCACCATCCGCGCGCGTGAGCCCGCCGGGCGCGGCCGGGACGCCGCGTCCAACCGCCCCGGGATGGCCGATGGCACTACAATGACAGGACCGCACCGCCCCCTCGCGGCGGCGCTCCCGACAGGCCGTCCGATCATGAGCAGAAACGAAGCCCACGCCCCCGAGACCCCCGCCACCCGCTTCCTGCGCCAGCACGGCGTGGCCTTCTCCAGCCACCTCTACGAATACGAGGAGCACGGCGGCACCACGGCGTCCTCGCGGGAGCTCAACGTGTCCGAGCACGCGGTGATCAAGACCCTGATCATGGAGGACGAGAACGCGCAGCCGCTGGTGGTGCTGATGCACGGCGACCACAAGGTGTCGACCAAGGAGCTCGCGCGCCAGATCCCGTGCAAGCACGTCGAGACCTGCAAGCCCGAGACCGCCAACCGCCACAGCGGCTACCTGGTCGGCGGCACCTCGCCCTTCGGCACGCGCAAGAAGATGCCGGTGTACATGGAACGCACGGTCCTCGACCTGGCTCTGATCTACATCAACGGCGGACGGCGCGGCTTCCTGGTGGGCATCCACCCGCACGACCTGCTGCGCGTGCTCCAGCCCAAGCTCGTGCAGGTGGCCAACTGAAGCGGACGCCCGCGGGCGCTCAGGCCGCCGGCGGCACGACCACGCCCGCCTTGCTGCGCTGGATATGGACGCCGACGCGGCGCACGTCCTTCATTACCCCGATCTTGCCCACCTTGAGCTTGACCCAGGGCGCGCCGAACTCCTCGAACAGCAGCTTGACAACGAACTCGCCCAGGCTCTCGATGAGGTTGAAGTGGCGCTCGCCGAGCTCGCGGCGGATGCGCTCGGTCACCACCGCGTAGTCGATGGTGTCGGCGATGTCGTCGTGCTCGGCGGCGGCATCGGGCACCCCGAAGGTGAGATTCAGCTCGACCGTCTGCGGGCCGGTCTTCTCGCGCGCGTAGATGCCAACCCAGGCCTTGACCCGCAGTTCCTCGATGAAGATGAAATCCATGCTGCTTCCCGTTTAGAATCGCCCGGATTCTAACGCGCCCCCGCCCGCGCGCCCGCAAAAGCTGTCGTCCGCACGCGGCCGGCGTGCGAACGGGGCGGCGCGCGGGCCCGCAGCCCCGGCCTTGCGGCCCCCTCCTTCCGTCCCTTTAGAGCTGCCCGCCGGCGGGCAGTGGAGCCAAGATGTCCACCCTGCTTCTGATCGTCGCCGCCTACCTGCTCGGCTCCATCCCCTTCGCGATCGTCACCAGCCGCCTGTTCGGCCTCGAGGATCCGCGCAAGTACGGCTCGGGCAACCCGGGCGCGACCAACGTGCTGCGCAGCGGCAACAAGGCCGCGGCCGTGCTCACCCTGCTCGGCGACGCGCTCAAGGGCTGGCTGGCGGTGTGGGCGGCGCTGCGCCTGGGCTTCGAGCCGGACATCGCCGCGCTCGCCGGCCTCGCCGCCTTCCTCGGCCACGTGTTCTCGCTCTTCCTGCGCTTCAACGGCGGCAAGGGCGTGGCCACCGCGCTCGGCGTGCTCGCCGGGGTCGACGCACGCATCGCGATCTTTTGCGCGGTGATCTGGCTGATGATCGCCTACACCACGCGCTACTCCTCGGTCGCGGCGCTGTCGGCCGCGCTCGCCGCCCCGCTCGCCGGCCTCCTCTTCCTCGGCGCCAAGCCGGCGGTCGGATTGCTCGCGGTGATGACGGCGGTGCTGTTCTGGCGCCACAAGGAGAACATCGCCCGCCTGCGCGCCGGCACCGAAGGCAGGATCGGCGGCAAGAAGAAGGACGGGCCGACGGCGTAAGACACCCGGGCGCCATGCTCGCAGCTGCCGCAGCTCCTACAAGAACCATCGCGGCTCCGGTTTCATGTAGGAGCGCCGGCAGGCGCGAAGACGGCGGCGGATCCGCGACGGCGCGAATGCCGAGGGCCATGCTCGCAGCTGCCGCAGCTCCTACATGAACCATCGCGGCTCCGGTTTCATGTAGGAGCGCCGGCAGGCGCGAAGACGGCGACGGATCCGCGACGGCGCGAATGCCGGGCGCCATGCTCGCAGCTGCCGCAACTCCTACATGAACCATCGCGGCTCCGGCTTTATGTAGGAGCGCCGGCAGGCGCGAAGACGGCGACGGATCCGCGACGGCGCGAATGCCGGGCGCCATGCTCGCAGCTGCCGCAGCTCCTACAAGAACCATCGCGGCTCCGGTTTCATGTAGGAGCGCCGGCAGGCGCGAAGACGGCGACGGATCCGCGACGGCGCGAATGCCGGGCG
>NZ_AMXF01000323.1 GCF_000310225.1 Thauera phenylacetica B4P | reverse complement strand
GGCGAGGCGAATGGGGCTGGTGGGGCTGGTGGGGGCTTCGGCGGGGCCGGTGGTGCGCCGCAGCGCGGCCCCGGCCCGGGTTCGTCGCCGGATCTTGCGGGCGACACCGCCCCCGACGCGCCCACGTATCGTCCGGGAGCGCCCGCGGAGACCGCCGCCACGCATCGCGCGCCGCGGCTGGTCGTTTTTCCGACCGTCACCACACACGCCCCCTTCGCGGCAATCCCGCCCTTGCGCGAGGACTGGTCGCGCTTGCTGCACGCGGACGCCTTCAGCCGGGAAGAGGTCGACGCCGCCGAGGCACAGCCGGTGTCCTGGACCGAGCCGCTACCCGCCTATCTGGCCTCGATGCGCTACCAGTTCGGCTGGCTCGCCGACTACCTCGCCCGCCACGCCGCGCAGGAGCTCGTGATGATCGTGATCGGCGACCACCAGCCCGTCGGCACAGTCAGCGGCCCGGATCAGCCCTGGGACGTCCCGGTGCATGTGATCGCCTCCGACCCCGCGCTACTCGCCCGCTTCGAGGCCGCCGGCTTCATCACCGGCCTCACCCCGCCGCAACAGCCGCTCGGCCCGATGCACGAGCTCACGCAGCTCCTGGCAAACGCCTTCTCGAGCCCGCCTCGCGACACCCCACCCCGCAACGCCCCGCCGTAAGCGGCGCGACGGTCCCGCAGGGGCTCCGGGCGCGTGGCGGTTTATGTAGGAGCGCCGGCAGGCGCGAAAGCGGCGGTGGCGTCCGGCACGCGCGTCATTTGCCGGACCGCCCGGTTCGCAGCTGCCGCAGCTCCTACAGGGGGGCCGGAGCGCGTGGCGGTTTATGTAGGAGCGCCGGCAGGCGCGAAAGCGGCGGTGGCGTCCGGGACGCGCGTCATTTGCCGGACCGCCCGGTTCGCAGCTGCCGCAGCGCCTACAGGGGGGCCGGAGCGCGTGGCGGTTTGTGTGGGCGCGCCGGCAGGCGCGAAAGCGGCGGTGGCGTCCGGGACGCGCGTCATTGCCGGACCGCCCGGTTCGCAGCTGCCGCAGCGCCTACAGGGGGGCGGAGCGCGTGGTGGTTTATGTGGGCGCGCCGGCAGGCGCGAAAGCGGCGGTGGCGTCCGGCACGCGCGTCATTTGCCGGACCGCCCGGTTCGCAGCTGCCGCAGCGCCTACAGGGGGGCGGAGCGCGTGGTGGTTCATGTAGGAGCGCCGGCAGGCGCGAAAGCGGCGGTGGCTTCCGGGACGCGCGTCATTTGCCGGACCGCCGGGTTCGCAGCTGCCGCAGCTCCTACAGGGGGGCCGGAGCGCGTGGTGGTTCATGTAGGAGCGCCGGCAGGCGCGAAAGCGGCGGTGGACTCCGGCACGCGCGTCATTTGCCGGACCGCCCGGTTCGCAGCTGCCGCAGCGCCTACAGGGGGGGGCCGGAGCGCGTGGTGGTTCATGTAGGAGCGCCGGCAGGCGCGAAAGCGGCGGTGGCGTCCGGGACGCGCGTCATTTGCCGGACCGCCGGGTTCGCAGCTGCCGCAGCGCCTGCAGGGGGGCCGGAGCGCGTGGTGGTTTATGTAGGAGCGCCGGCAGGCGCGAAAGCGGCGGTGGCGTCCGGGACGCGCGTCATTGCCCGACCGCCCGGTTCGCAGCTACCGCAGCCCCTACAAGGGGGTGGCAGCGTGGTGGGTGTGGCGAGTCATTCGTCGCGTTCCGGCGGGACGATGCGGTACAGGAGGGTTTCGCAACGGGCGCACGACACGATGCGGCGCTCGTCCTTGCCGTGGGTGAGGCCCTCGTCCTTGAACTCGGTCGACTCGCAGGCGGAGCAGCGCGGTTCGGTCTGGTTGTTGGCGTAGAGGTAGGCGTTGAGCTCGGGGAGCGCGCGCTTGCGCTGCTCGATGCGGTGATATTTCCGCAGGATGAGCCACATGGTGAAGAAGACCACCATGATGAAAAGGATCGGCAGGGGAAAGTCGGCCATCGGTGCGGGGGTTCCGGGGTTGTGGATCGGAGGACGGAGGACCGGCGTGGTCCGCGCGCTAGAACGGGTCCGACGATACGGAGGACGCCGCCGGCAATCCCTGTCCCGCATCAAATCGGGCAGGCGATCCTTCGCGCCCCCCTGCGACCGTGGCAGACCCGCGAGGATTCCCCGCCACCGGAAATTTCCCTGCGCCACCCTCCTCGTTCCCCGCGCCCCCCTCATCTTCCTCGTCGAGCTGCACCGATTCGATGCGGCGGAAATGCGCGCTGATCTTGCGGCTGGACGTATGCACCTCCTGCACGTCGCGGCTGGCCTGCTCGATGTGGCGGGCGAGCGCGGCCATGCGTTCGTCGAAGCGCTGGAAGTCCTTCGCGAGCTTGCCGAGGGCGTCCTGGATGACGTGGATCTGCTTGCGCGTCTCGACGTCCTTCATCACCGCGCGCGCGGTGTTGAGCACCGCCATCAGCGTGGTCGGCGACACGATCCACACGCGCTTGTGCTGCGCGTAGGCGACGACCTCCGGATGGTAGGCGTGCAGCTCGGCGAACACCGCCTCGGCGGGCAGGAACATCACCGCGCCGTCGGCGGTGCTGCCGGGCAGGATGTACTTCGTCGAGATCGCATCCACGTGGCGCTTGACGTCGGCGCGGAAGGCCTGCTGCGCGGCGCGGCGGTCGAGCTCGGCGAGCGAGTCGTCGAACATGCGGTGGTAGTTCTCGAGCGGGAACTTGGCATCGACGGCGACGTTGCCGGTGGGCGCGGGCAGGGTCAGCAGGCAGTCCACCCGCGTGCCGTTGGGCAGCACCTGCTGGAAGGCGAAGGCCTCGGGGGGCAGCATGTTGCGCACCAGGTTCTCGAGCTGGACCTCGCCGAAGGCGCCGCGCGCGCGCTTGTCGCCGAGCAGCTCCTGCAGGCTCACGACGTTGGTGGTGAGGCTGTCGATCTTCTTCTGCGCCTCGTCGATCGTCGCCAGCCGCGCCATCACGCTGGCGAAGGTCTCGTTGGTCTTGCGGAAGCCCTCGTCGAGGCGCTGGTTGACCTGGCCGGAGAGCGTGTCCAGCCGCCCGTCCACGCTCTGGGTGAGCGCCTGCATGCCGCGCGACAGCTGCAGCGAGGCGGCGGTGAGGCCGCGCTGCAGCAGCTCGCGGTCGGCGCGCGCGTGCTCGCCGATGCGGTCGGTCTGGCGGCCGAGGCCGTCGTGGAGGTCGAGCAGCAGCTCGCGATGGCGCGCAGCGAGGCGCTGCTCCATCAGGTCGCCGAGGTCGTCGCCGAGGCCCTCGCGCAGGCGGCGCTCGGCGGCGCCGCCGCGCAGCAGCAGCCAGGCCTGCAGCACCAGCACCGCGATCAGCAGGCCGGCGAGCAGCCACTCGGCCGGCGTCAGTTGCAGGGCGCCCATGCGTTCAGCCCAGCGCGCGCAGGCTGGCGAGCGGCGGCCGGCTCAGCAGCGCGCGCGTGCCCAGCCAGCCGCCGGCGACCACCCCC
>NZ_AMXF01000322.1 GCF_000310225.1 Thauera phenylacetica B4P | reverse complement strand
GGGGGCCGCGTGGGCGCGGGCGGCGCGCGGGGCACCGCCGTCGCCGGCGGCCTGCTGCGCCTGCGGGTCGAGGCGGAACTGCGCCACCAGGCGCTGCAGCTGCTCGGCCTGGCTGTTCATCTCCTCGGCGGTCGCCGACAGCTCCTCCGAGGCCGAGGCGTTCTGCTGCGTGGTCTGGCTGATCTGGCTCATGGCGATGTTGATCTGCCCCGCGCCGGCCGACTGTTCCTCGGACGAGGCGGTGATCTCCTGCACCAGCTCGGCGGTCTTGCGGATCGAGGGCACGATCTCCTCGAGCAGGGCGCCGGCGCGCTCGGCGGTCTTGACGCTGGAGCCGGCGAGCTCGCCGATCTCCTGCGCCGCGACCTGGCTGCGCTCGGCCAGCTTGCGCACCTCGGCCGCCACCACCGCGAAGCCCTTGCCGTGCTCGCCGGCACGCGCTGCCTCGATCGCGGCGTTGAGCGCGAGCAGGTTGGTCTGGTAGGCGATGTCGTCGACGATGCCGATCTTGTCGGCGATCGAACGCATCGCCTCCACCGTCGCGCGCACCGCCTCGCCGCCCTCGTTGGCGTCGGCGGCGGACTTGCTCGCCATGCCGTCGGTGACGCGGGCGTTCTCGGTGTTCTGGCCGATCGAGGCGGACATCTGCTCGATCGAGGCCGAGGTCTCCTCCAGGCTGGCGGCCTGCTCGGACGAGCCCTGCGCCAGCGACTGCGAGGTCGCGCTCACCTGCTCGGAGGCCGCGGACAGGGCGTCGGCCGCGCCGCGCACCTCGCCCAGGGTCTGCGACAGGCTGCCCACCATGCGCTGCATTCCCGCCAGCAGGCTGATGTCGTCACCGGCGCGCAATTGCACATCCACCGTGAGGTCGCCGGCAGCGACCTTGCGCGCGATCTCCGCCGCATAGTCGGGCTCGCCGCCGAGCTGGCGCAGCAGCCCGCGGGTGATCAGCATCGCCACCACCACGCCCACCAGCAGCGCGATGCCGCCCAGCACCGACATGGTCAGCGTGGCCGTGGCGACGGTCTCGGCGGTCTCGCTGCCGGTGCCGGTGAGCAGCTCGCCCTGGTAGGCGGTCAGCGCGTTGACGCGCTGGCGGTACTGCACCGCGACGGCGTCGTAGTCGCCGCGCAGGTAGGCGCGCGCCTCGTCGCTGCG
Organism: Thauera phenylacetica B4P; assembly: GCF_000310225.1. GTDB lineage: Bacteria > Pseudomonadota > Gammaproteobacteria > Burkholderiales > Rhodocyclaceae > Thauera > Thauera phenylacetica. Next base: position 2,281 of record NZ_AMXF01000322.1, on the reverse strand, counting down.
GCCCTGCTCGACGAGCTCGATGAGGCGGTTCTGCGCCGGGATGAAGCGCTGGCGGCTGTCGAGCACCTCGGCGAAGAGCTCCTTGCCGCGCGGCTGCGCCAGCATCGGCCCGAGCGTGTCCCAGGCCTTGCCGACGCGCTCGCGCCCGCCGAGCATGCGGTCCTTGGCGCGCTGGATCTGCTCGCCGTTCTCGGCGATCACCAGCTCGCGCCCGCCCAGCGCGATCTCGTTGACGCCGACCAGGCCGTCCTGCAGCAGCTGCGTCTTGGGCCACAGCTCGTTCACCACCACATCGACATCGCGCTTGATGTCGGTCAGCCGCAGGATGCCCACCGCGAGCAGCGTCCCCAGCAGCACCAGCACGAGACCGAAGCCCAGCCCCAGCTTCACACCTACCTTCATGTTCCTGAACATTCTCTTTCCCCTGTTTCCGGTTTCTTCAAAAGCATTCATGCAGCAAGGAAGCGCGCCCGCGGCGCACCCCCGGTGTCGCGACCCTCGTGCGCGATCGCACGCTGGACCAGTTGTGGCACGTCCAGGATCAGCGCGACCTCGCCGCTGCCCAGGATGGTGGAGCCGGCGATGCCGGCGACGCGCTCGAAGAGCGGCCCGAGCGGCTTGATCACCGCCTGGCATTCGCCGAGCAGACGGTCCACCGCAATCCCCGCCTGGCGCCCGCCGAAGCGCACCACCACCACGTTCTGCCGCGGCGGCGGCGCGCCCTCGAGCGCGAACAGGGCGCGCAGGCGCAGGAAGGGCAGGACCTGGCCGCGCAGGTCGAGGTAGCCGTCGGCGCCGGCCTCCGCCGGCAACTCGATGCACTCGACCACCGCGTCGAGCGGCAGGATGAAGGTGGCGCCGGCGACGCCGACCTGGAAGCCGTCGATGATCGCCAGCGTGAGCGGCAGGCACAGCCGCATCGTGGTGCCCTGCCCCGGCGCGCTGTGGATGTCGAGGCTGCCGCGCAGCGCGTCGACGCTGCTCTTGACCACGTCCATGCCGACGCCGCGGCCGGACAGGCTGGTGAGCGCGGCCGCGGTGGAGAAGCCCGGCTCCAGCACGAGGCGGTGGATCTGGGCCTCGGAGAGCACGGCCTCGGGCGCGACCAGGCCGCGCTCGACGGCCTTGGCGAGGATGCGCTGCGCATCCAGCCCGCCGCCGTCGTCGGCGACCTCGATCACGATGCTGCCGGACTCGTGGAAGGCGCGCAGCTCGACCCGGCCGCGCGCCGGCTTGCCCGTCTCGGCGCGGCGCGCGGGCGACTCGATGCCGTGGTCGATGGCGTTGCGCACGAGGTGCATGAGCGGGTCGCCGATCTTCTCGACCATGGACTTGTCGAGCTCGGCCTCGGCGCCGCGGATCACCAGCTCGATGTCCTTGCCGAGCTCGCGGGCGAGGTCGCGCACCACGCGCGGGAAGCGGTTGAAGACCTCGCCGATCGGGGTCATGCGCAGGCGCAGCGCGGCGTCGCGCACGTCCTCGACGAGGCGCAGCAGGTTGGCGGCGGTCTCCTGCAGCGCGCGGCTGCCGGCCTGCTGGGCCTGCAGCTGGGTGGCGGCGCCGGCGATCACCAGCTCGCCGACCTGGTCGATGAGGGCGTCGAGCCGGTCGGCGGGCACCTTGACGCTGCGCGTCTCGCTCGCGCGGCGCTCCTCGGCGGCCTTCTGCTTGCCGAGCGCGGCGTTCACCACCTGCGCCGGCACGCCGGCCTGCTCGACCAGCAGCTCGCCCACGCGCGGCGCCTCGGCCTGCGCGTGCTGGGCGGCGAGCGCCGCCTCGAGCTCGCGCACGGTGACCGAGCCGCAGGCCACGAGGATCTCGCCGAGCCGGCGCGGGTCCTCGTCGAGCGCCTCGATGAGGGCGAGGTATTCCTCCACGCGCGCCGCCGGCGGTACCAGCACGATGCGCGCGCTGTCCTGCACGAACTCGAACACCGATTCGATCTCGGCGCGCGCGGCTGCGCTGCGCAACGCGATCTCGAAGCCGAGGTAGCAGCACTCCGGGTCGGCGGCGGCGAGCTCGGGCAGGGCGTCGGCGATGGTCTCGACGTGCACCAGCTCGCCGAGCGTGCGCAGGTAGTGCACGAAGGCGAGCGGATCCATGCCGTTCTTCAGCACCTCGGGCGCGAAGCGCAGCGACAGGTGCCAGTGCTCGGCGCCGAGCGCCACGCTGTCGCCGACGTCGATCGCGGCGGCGACCTCGGCCGCCCCGGCCCCCTCCCCCAGCGCCGCCGGCAGCGTGGCGGGCGGGGCGCAGAAGGCTTCGAGGCGGGCGCGCAGCG
>NZ_AMXF01000321.1 GCF_000310225.1 Thauera phenylacetica B4P | reverse complement strand
GCCCCGGCCGCCCCGCCCCGCCCGGCTCCACCGCGCGCATCGCCGCCGCCCCGCGCACGCCGCTGCCGCGCAGCAGGCGGAAAAGCAGGGTCTCGGCCTGGTCGTCCTGGTGATGACCGAAGGCGAGCCAGTCGCAGTCCACCTGGGCGAGCGCGGCATGACGCGCCGCGCGCGCGGCAGCCTCGAGGCCGTCGGCGTGGGCGCGATCGACCTCGACACGGAAGACTTGCAGGGGAATGCCCGCGGCCGCGCAGCGCTCGACGCAGGCGCGCGCCCAGGCGGGAGCGTTCGGGCTGAGGCCGTGGTCGACGTGGGCGGCGAGCAGGCCGAAGTCGAAGCGCGGCTGCAGCCGGCGCAGGAGTTCGAACAGCACCACCGAATCCGCCCCGCCGGAGAGCGCACAGCACACACGGCTGCCCACGCCGACGCCGGCCGCGGCGAGGACCGCGGCGGCGGATTCGGGCAGCGCGTCGGCAGGCAGGGGCTTCATGGCTGAAACGGGCAGACGCCGTGATCGAAAGCGATCGCGGCTTGCGCCACGCCGACACGGAACCGTCCAGCCAGGGTTCTCGTGACGAAGCGACGCAAGCCGCGATCGGGTCCTGCAGCGGGTCGGGCGGCGTCGGCGAGCCTCAGGCCGCCTTCTCCTTGTAGCGGCCGTAGCTCATCAGCTTCTGGTAGCGCTGCTCGACGAGCTCGGAGGGCGACAGCGCCTCGAGCTCGCGCAGCGCGTCGGCGAGCGCGCGCTTGAGCGTGGCGGCCATCGCGCGATGATCGCGGTGGGCGCCGCCGATCGGCTCGTCGACCACCTTGTCGACCAGCTCGAGCGACTTCAGCCGCACCGCGGTGATGCCCATGGTCTCGGCCGCGTCGGCGGCCTTCTCCGCGCTCTTCCACAGGATGGAGGCGCAGCCCTCGGGCGAGATCACCGAGTAGGTGGAGTACTGCAGCATCAACACGCGGTCGGCGACCGCGATTGCGAGCGCGCCGCCCGAGCCGCCCTCGCCGATGATGGTGCTGATGATCGGGGTCTTGAGCTCGGACATGAGATAGATGCTGTGGCCGATCGCCTCGGACTGACCGCGCTCCTCGGCGCCGATGCCGGGATAGGCGCCCGGGGTGTCGACGAAGGTAAACACCGGCAGCGCGAACTTCTCCGCCAGCTTCATCAGGCGCATCGCCTTGCGGTAGCCCTCGGGGCGCGGCATGCCGAAGTTGCGCGCGATCTTTTCCTTGGTGTCGCGGCCCTTCTGGTGACCGATCACCACGCAGGCCTGGCCGTTGAAGCGCGCCAGCCCGCCCACGATGGCGCGGTCGTCGGCGTAGCTGCGGTCGCCGTGCAGCTCGTGGAAGTCGGTGAACATCAGGCTGGCATAGTCCAGCGTGTAGGGGCGCTGCGGGTGGCGCGCGACCTGGGCGATCTGCCAGGGGCTGAGCTTGGCGTAGAGGTCCTTGGTCAGCGACTGGCTCTTGGCCTCGAGCCGCTTGATCTCGTCGGAGATATCGACGGCCGGATCGTCCTGGACGAAGCGGAGCTGGTCGATCTTCTCCTCGAGTTCGGAGATCGCCGTTTCGAAATCAAGAAAGGTGGTCTTCATCCCGGGCTGTCCCAGTCAAAAATGTGCGCCATTGTAACGCCAGCCGCCCGGCCGCGTACGGCGCGCGTGCTGCAGCGCAAAAGCGCGGCGTGCGCGCAAAAGAACGGGGCGGCGCCTCGCGGCCACCGCCCCTTTCCGGAAGCCGCCCGCCGCGGCGGGCGATCCGGGTCAGTCGTTGTTGGCGAACCCCAGCAGGTGCAGCAGGCTGGTGAAGAGGTTGAAGATCGACACGAACAGCGTGACCGTGGCCATGATGTAGTTGGTCTCGCCGCCGTGGATGATGTTGCTGGTCTCGTACAGGATCAGGCCCGACATCAGCATCACGAAGGCCGCCGAGACGGTCAGCGACAGCGCCGGGATCTCGAAGAAGATCGCGCCCAGGCCGGCGAGGAAGGCGACCAGGATGCCGACCATCAGGAAGCCGCCAATGAAGGAAAAGTCCTTCTTGGTCGTCACCGCGTAGGCCGACAGGCCGAGGAAGATCGCCGCGGTGCCGGCCATCGCCTGCATCACGATCGAGCTGCCGTTGGGGAGCGCCAGGTACGAGGAGATGATCGGGCCGAGCGTGAAGCCCATGAAGCCGGTCAGCGCGAACACGAACACGATGCCGAGGCTGCTGTCGCGGAACTTGGAGGTGGCGAACAGCAGGCCGAAGTAGCCGACCAGCGTGATCAGGATGCCCAGGCGCGGCGCGCCCATCGCCATCGACAGGCCGGCGGTCAGCGCCGAGAAGGCCAGCGTCAGCGACAGCAGCATGTAGGTGTTGCGGATGACCTTGTTGGTCTGCAAGACCGAGACTTCGGCCCGGCCCAGGGTGCTGATGCGGTTTTCCATGGTGGAAGTCCTCCAGTGGGATCGTCGATTTGTTTTGGAACCGGCGCCGAACGGGCGGACGACCGGGGGTTTGCTGCAGGGACTACGAGAGAATCATGTCGGGATCGCGGCCATCGCCGGCCCGCGCTGGTGGCGGCGCACGCGCTGGGCGAGCACGCGGGCGACCCGGTCGGCCGCCTCGTCCACCGCCGCGCGCACGTCGAGCTGGGTGATCGCGAACACCACGTCGGGCAGGTTGCGCAGGCGCAGCTGCACGACACAGCGCTTGTCGGCGCCGCCCTCCGGACCATTCACCGCTGCGACCTTCACGCGCGCCCACTGGATGTGGTCGCGGAAGCGGCCGATCGACGAACGCATCCGCTGCGCCACGTAGTCGCGCAGGCCGGGGGCGGTTTCAACACCGTCGCAATGAAGATCGATACGCATGTCCAGTCTCCTTCGTTTTCGTTGCACGGATCCATCGGGCCCTGTGCTCCGGTGGATACTACCGCTCAGACTGTTCGATAGAATCTCGGTTCAGCAGAATTTCAATCCGATTTTTCCGAAGTATCGAATCGAGCGCGCCGGAGGCGACCCATGCTGAACTACAAGCAACTCCACCATTTCTGGACCGTGGCCCGTGCGGGTGGGATCGTGCGCGCGGCGGAACGTTCCGGGCTGGCACCGCAGACCCTGTCGGGCCAGATCGCCACCCTGGAGACCGATCTCGGCGTGAACCTCTTCAAGCGCCAGGGCCGCGGCCTGGTACTGACCGAGACCGGGCGCATGGTGCTGGACTACGCCGAGGAGATCTTCCGCCTCGGCAACGAGCTCGAGGAGGCGCTGCAGAGTCGCGCGACCGGGCGCGCCGTGCCCTTTCGCGTGGGCATCGCCGACGTGGTACCGAAGGCGATCGCGTGGCTGCTGCTGGCGCCCTCGATGGATCTGCCCGAGCCGATGCGCATCGTCTGCCGCGAGGGCAAGTTCGACGCCCTGCTCGGCGAGCTCGCCATCCACAAGCTCGACGTGGTG
>NZ_AMXF01000320.1 GCF_000310225.1 Thauera phenylacetica B4P | reverse complement strand
CCATGGGCCCGCGGCGGCCGGGCGGTCGAGCCGCCCGCCGCCGCGCCGGGAGGGTCAGATCGCCTTCAGCGTGCCCTTGGGCAGCACGGTGGCGACGGCCTGCTTCTGCGCGGCGACCACGGTGTTGGGGGCGACTTCGATCTGCACGAAGCTGTCGCCGACCTCGACGACACGGCCGGCGATGCCGCCGCCGGTGACGACCTCGTCACCCTTGGCGAGCGCCTCGACCATGGCCTTGTGTTCCTTCGCGCGCTTCATCTGCGGGCGGATCATCAGGAACCACAGCACCACGAACATCAGGATCAGCGGCAGCAGGCCCATCAGGCCACCAGTCGGGTCGGAAGCGCCCGCTGCTTGGGCGTAGGCATTGGAAATCAGCACGTTGGTAACTCCGGGTTAGCGAAAAAAACGTTTGATTATAGCAGTAGCCGGGGGGTGGCCCGGTCGAGTCAGACGCCGGCGAGGGCGGCGGGTTCAGTTCGTGCCGGTGGCACGCTCGCTGCGGAAGCGTTGTACGCAGGCGGCAAAGGTGCCGGCGGCGATGGCCTCGCGCAGCTCGGACGTCAGCGTCTGGTAGTAGCGCAGGTTGTGGACGGTGTTGAGCATGCTGCCGAGGATCTCGCCGGTGCGGTGCAGGTGGTGCAGGTAAGCCCGGCTGAAGTTGCGGCAGGTGTAGCAGTCGCAGGAAGGGTCGAGCGGCCGGGTGTCGGCCTTGTGCACCGCGTTCTTGATCTTGATGTCGCCGTAGCGGGTGAACAGCCAGCCGTTGCGCGCGTTGCGGGTGGGCATCACGCAGTCGAACATGTCGATCCCGGCGGCGACGCCTTCCACGATATCCTCGGGCGTGCCCACGCCCATCAGGTAGCGCGGCTTGCCCTGCGGCAGCCGCGGCGCGGTGTGGGCGAGGATGCGCGCCATGTCTTCCTTGGGCTCGCCGACCGACAGGCCGCCGATGGCGAAGCCGTGGAAGCCGATGTCCTCGAGTGCGGCCTGCGACTCGTCGCGCAGGTCCTCGTACATGCCGCCCTGGACGATGCCGAACAGGGCGTTCTTGTTCTCCAGGCGGTCGAACTCGTCGCGCGAGCGCCTGGCCCAGCGCTGCGACAGGCGCATCGACTTGGCCGCCTCGTCGCGGGTGGCGGGGTAGGGCGTGCACTCGTCGAAGATCATCACGATGTCCGAGTTCAGCACGCTCTGGATCTGCATCGAGATCTCGGGCGTGAGGAAGAGCCTGGCGCCGTCGATCGGGCTGGCGAACTTGACGCCTTCCTCGGTGATCTTGCGCAGCGCACCCAGGCTGAAGACCTGGAAGCCGCCCGAGTCGGTGAGGATGGGCTTGTCCCAGGCCATGAAGCGGTGCAGGCCCTGGTGCGCGGCGATGATGTCCAGGCCCGGGCGCAGCCACAGGTGAAAGGTGTTGCCCAGGCAGATCTGCGCGCCGATGTCGGAGAGCATCGCCGGCGTCATCGCCTTGACCGTGCCGTAGGTGCCGACCGGCATGAAGACCGGGGTCTCGACCGTGCCGTGGGCGAGCGTCAGGCGGCCGCGGCGGGCGCCGCCGTCGGTGGTGAGGAGTTCAAACTGCATCGTCGTTGTTGTCGTTCTCGGATTCGTTCTTGCGGGTGATGAACATCGCGTCGCCGTAGCTGAAGAAGCGGTAGCGCTGCGCGACCGCGTGGGCGTAGGCGCGGCGGATGCTGTCCATGCCCGCGAAGGCGGAGACCAGCATCATCAGCGTGGATTTGGGCAGGTGGAAGTTGGTGACCAGCGCATCCGCCACCTGGAAGCGGAAGCCGGGGAGGATGAAGATCTCGGTCTCGCCGCTGCCGGCCTCGAGCGGACCGTCCTGCGCCGCGGCCTCGAGCGCGCGCATGCTGGTGGTGCCGACCGCGATCACGCGGCCGCCGGCGGCGCGCGTGGCGGCGATGGCATCTACGGTTTCCTGCGGGATCACGTAGCGCTCGCGGTGCATCTGGTGCTCGCCGAGGTCATCGACGCGCACCGGCTGGAAGGTGCCGGCGCCGACGTGCAGCGTGAGCCAGGCGCACTTCGCACCGCGTTCGGCGATGCGCTCGAGCAGGGCCTGGTCGAAGTGCAGGCCCGCGGTGGGCGCGGCGACCGAGCCCGGTTCGCGGGCATAGACCGTCTGGTAACGCGACTCGTCGGCTTCGCCGGCGGCGCGCTGGATGTAGGGCGGCAGCGGCAGCTTGCCGTGGCGCTCGAGCAGTGCGAGCAGGTCCTCGCCGGCCGGAAAGCGCAGGTGGAAGAACTCGCCCACGCGGCCGAGCACCTCGACCTCGAAGGCGTCCGCGAGGCGCAGCCGGCTGCCGGTCTTCGGCGACTTGCTCGCGCGAACCTGCGCGAGCGCCTCGTGCGGGCCGATTGCGCGCTCGATCAGCACCTCGACCTGGCCGCCGCTGTCCTTGACGCCGTGCAGGCGGGCGTGGATGACGCGGGTGTCGTTGAAGACGAGCAGGTCGCCGGGATTCACGCGCTCGGCGAGGGCGTTGAAAACGCTGTCGCCGAGCCGCGGTGCGGCGCCTTGCTGCGGCTCCACCACCAGCAGGCGGCTGGCGCTGCGTTCGGGGAGCGGCGCCTGGGCGATCAGCTCGGCGGGGAGGGTGTAGTCGAAGTCGGCGAGGGTGAGGGACATCGTGTCGTGTTCGGTAGAGAAGGTGCTGTCGGTACAGTTTCGGGGCGCCGCATGACGGCTCGCTTGCCGCCCCGCCTCGTGTTCGGGGATAATGCGCGTCCCGTGCCGGGATGGCGGAATCGGTAGACGCAGCGGATTCAAAATCCGCCGCCGCAAGGTGTGTGGGTTCGAGTCCCACTCTCGGCACCAGTTTCTGGCTCCGTTGGTCGATCGTCGACCGCAGGGCTTTCTTCGATGGACGCGGCGTTCGACCACGCCCGTCCCAGCGTCGTTCGCGGCGGATTTCTCCGTTCGCTTTTCCGCCCCCAGCTTCCCGCAACCCGATCGGCCGCTTCCGTCCCTGCGCAGGCCGGATCTCGGTGTCGTGTCCCCGCGTCCCCGCGCCCGTTTCCGGCCCGCGATTCTGGAGCGCTCCGGGGCGAAAATCAAATCAGGCGAAATTCTGCTTCGCGTGCGCGCCCTCGCTGATCGCGCGCACCGCGGGGTGGGTCAGCCTGCGCTCGACCGAGATCGCGTAGTAGGTCTCGGTGACTCCCTTCGCGTCCCCCAGATGCACCAGCCCGCCCTGGCGGCAGAGCTGCTCGCCGACCAGCGAGGCGCTCGGGAAGATGCCCGCGCCGGCCTCGGCGAAGGCGCGCATCAGCGCGCTGTCGTCGAACTCGCCGACGATGCGCGGGCGCAGCCCGGCGGCCTCGATCCAGCGCAGCAGCGGCCCGCGCACGCTGGCCTCGACCCCCGGCAGCAGCAGCGGGGCGCCATCGAGGCGGGCGGGAAAGTCGCCGGCGAGGCGGGCGGGGGGGG
>NZ_AMXF01000319.1 GCF_000310225.1 Thauera phenylacetica B4P | reverse complement strand
CAGCGCCGAGTATTCACCCAGGCTGTGGCCGGCGACCAGCGCCGGCCTGGCGCCGCCTGCGGCCAGCCAGGCGCGCCACGCCGCCACGCCGGCGGTCAGCATCAGCGGCTGGGTGTTGACGGTGAGCGCGAGGCGCTCGGCGGGGCCGTCGCAGACCATCGCCCAGAGGTCCTCGCCGAGCGCCTCGGAGGCCTCCGCGAAGGTGTCACGGATCACGGCGGACTCGCCGTAGGCGGCCATCATGCCGACCGACTGCGAACCCTGGCCGGGAAAAACCAGCGCAAACGCCATGCTGTTCTCCGCTTGTGTCAAAAGTGGGAAATCGGGAAACGACGCTCAGAAATCGATCAGGGCCGCGCCCCAGGTGAAGCCGCCGCCGACGCCCTCGACCACGATCCGGTGCCCCGGGCGCAGCATCCCGGTGCGCACCGCCTCGTCGAGCGCGAGCGGGATCGACGCCGCCGACGTGTTGCCATGGTGGTCGAGCGTGGTCACCACGCGCTCCATCGGCACGCCGAGCCGCTTCGCGGTGGCCTGGATGATGCGGATGTTGGCCTGGTGCGGGATCAGCCAGTCGATGCTGGAGGTCTGCACGCCGGCCGCGTCGAGCACCTCGTTGGCGACGTCGCCGAGCACCTTCACCGCGAACTTGAACACGGCCTGTCCGTCCATGCGCAGGAAGGGGTCGCCGATCACCTGGCCGGAGGCCACGCCGCCAGGCACGCACAGGATGGGGTGGTGGCTGCCGTCGGCATGCAGCGCCGAGGCGAGGATGCCGGGACACTCGGAGGCCTCGAGCACGACCGCGCCGGCGCCGTCGCCGAACAGCACGCAGGTGCCGCGGTCGGACCAGTCGAGGATACGCGAGAACACTTCCGCGCCGATCACCAGCGCGCGCTTGTTGCTGCCCGAGCGGATGAACTTCTCGGCCACGCTGAGCGCGTAGATGAAACCGCTGCACACCGCCTGCACGTCGAACGCGGCGCCGCCGTTGCGGATGCCGAGCTTGGACTGCACCAGGGCGGCGGTGCTGGGGAAGATGTAGTCGGGCGTCGAGGTGGCGACGATGATGAGGTCGATGTCCTCGGCCTCGCAGCCGGCCGCCTCGATCGCGCGCTCGGCCGCGACAAGGGCGAGATCGCTCGCGCCCGTGTCGGCCGCGGCCAGGTGGCGGCTGCGGATGCCGGAGCGGCTGACGATCCACTCGTCCGAGGTGTCGATGCCGCGCTTGACCAGGTCGTCGTTGCTGACCGGGTCGCCCGGCAGGTAGCTGCCGGTACCGGCAATCCGTGCGTAGATCATGCCTTCACCTCGTTCATGCTCGCCATGCGTTCGGAGATGCGCTCGATGAGCCGGTTCGACGCCGCCTCGGCCGCACGCGAGAGCGCGTTGCCGAAGGCGAGCATATCGGCCGAGCCGTGGCTCTTGAGCACCACGCCGCGCAGGCCGAGCAGCGGCGCACCATTGTAGAGACGATGATCGACCCGCTTCTTGAAGCGCTTGAGCACCGGCATCGCCGCCACCGCGAGCAACTTGGTGAACAGCGTGCGCTTGAACTCCTGCTTCAGGAAGGCGCCGATCATCTGCGCCAGGCCCTCGGAGGTCTTGAGCGCGACGTTGCCGACGAAGCCGTCGCAGACGACCACATCGACGGTGCCTTCGTAGATGTCGTTGCCCTCGACGTTGCCGTAGAAGTTGAGACCGCTGTTGCGCAGCAGCTCACCCGCCTCCTTGACGACGTCGTTGCCCTTGATGACCTCTTCGCCGATGTTGAGCAGGCCGACGCTGGGGCGATCCTTGTGCTCGATCGCGGCGACGAGCATCGCGCCCATGACCCCGAACTGGAGCAGGTGCTCGGCGCTGCAGTCGACGTTGGCGCCGAGGTCGAGCACGTAGGTGTGCCCCTTCATCGACGGCAGCACGGTGGCGATCGCAGGGCGGTCGATGCCCGGCAGAGTCTTGAGGACGAAGCGCGAGATCGCCATCAGCGCGCCGGTGTTGCCCGCCGAGACGGCGGCGCTCGCCTCCCCCGCCTTGACGAGGTCGACCGCGACCCGCATCGACGAGTCCTTCTTGTTGCGCATGGCGATCGCGGGCGGATCATCCATGGCCACGACCTCGGAGGCCGCGCGCACGCGGATGCGTGCGCCAAATTCGGTGTTCGCGTTGCCGAGCAGGGGCGTGATCGCCTCCTCCCGCCCGACGAGGATCGCGCTGGCCTGGGGATGGCTGCGCAGGAACTCCAGCGCGGCAGGCACGGTCACGACCGGGCCGTGATCACCACCCATGCAGTCGATCGCAATGGTGACACCCATCGGGTTCTCGCGTGGTTACAGGTTCTGGGAGCCGGAAAAAAGGCGGCGCCGGCGCAGTGCGCCCGGCGCCGCCCTTCGGCATGCAGGCAGCAGGATTACTCGCCCTTGCCCTTGGCGACCTTCTTGCCACGGTAGAAGCCGCTCGGGCTCACGTGGTGGCGCAGGTGCGTCTCGCCGGTGGTGGGCTCGACGGCCAGCGCCGGACCGGTGAGGAAGTCGTGGGCACGGTGCATGCCACGCTTGGAGGGGGACTTCTTGTTCTGTTGAACGGCCATGAGTAAAGCTCCTAAGACAAATATCGCGCCTAGTTCGCGCTGTGACTGCCTCGCAGCGACGCCAGCGCAGCGAAAGGCGATTCCTTCGACGCACCGCCTTCGGGCTGCGGCGCATCACAAACCTGGTGTCGCGGGGCGATCGGCAGGGCGAGCAGGATCTCGTCCTCGACCAGGGCCAGCACGTCGAGCTCGCCATCGAGCTCGATCGCATCGACCTCGTCGTCCTCGAGCTCATCCTCGGGGATCGGCTGACCGGAACGCACCGGCTGCAGCACCGAGTCGACCTGCACCGGCCACGCCATGCCGCCGAGGCAGCGCTGGCAGCACAGCTGCAGCTCGCCCTCGACCGTCAGGCGCAGCCGCGGCTCGGGCGCTTCGACGCCTTCGACCATCGAGCCCTCGACCCGCCACGAGACCTGCCCGACGGACGACGCGAGCGCATCCGACAGGCGCAGCATGTCCGCGACTGCGCCGACGCCTTCCAGCGTGCGCGCCTCCGCGGCAAAACGAAACGGGTCGGGGATGATCCTGGACGGATCGCCATGTTGCGACATAAGCCGCGCATGATAATATTTTTCGCATCTGCCTGTAAAGGCTTCATTCGATTCGGGAAGCGTCTCCCCGCGCGCACCCTCTCCTTACTCCTCTCCTCACTCCTCTCCACGCCATCCAGCGCGCACACGCCCCGGCCAGCCCGCGGGGGGTCGTGCGCAACGAACCCATGAAGATCGTCCTCGCCTCCACCTCCGCCTATCGCAGGATGCTGCTCGAGCGCCTGCAACTGCCCTTCGAGACCGACCGCCCGGAGACCGACGAGTCGCCGCTGGCCGGCGAGGCGCCCGCCGCCACCGCCGAGCGCCTGGC
>NZ_AMXF01000318.1 GCF_000310225.1 Thauera phenylacetica B4P | reverse complement strand
AAGGGGGCCGGGCGCCCCCGCGGTGCGGCGTGCCGCCCGCCTCAGGCGCAGGACGCGACCGCGCCGCCGTCCGCCGGCGACACTGCGCGGCCGCTGGCGTGATTGCACACGAAGACATCGGCCGGCAGCGGGCGGCCGAACAGCCAGCCCTGCGCCTCCTCGCATTCGACCGTGCGCAGGAAATCGCGCTGCGCCGGGTGCTCGACCCCCTCAGCGACCAGCTTGAGGCCGAGGCTGCGCGCCATCGCCGCGATCGCGCCCACGATGGCGACATCTTCCGCGCTGCCCGGAATGCCCTCGATGAAGGACCGGTCGATCTTCAGCGTGTCGATCGGCAGGCGTTTGAGCTGCGAGAGCGAGGAGTAGCCGGTGCCGAAATCGTCGATCGCCACGGAGATTCCCCGCGCGCGCAGGCGCCGCAGGGTCTCCACCGAATCGTCCGCGTCGCGCATGACCGTGCTCTCGGTGATCTCGAGCTCGAGCCGGGACGAGGACAGCCCGATTTCATCCAGGATCCGGCACACTCGGTCGGCCAGGTCGGGCTGGCGGAACTGCCGCGCGGACAGGTTGACCGCCAGCCTCGGCACGACCAGGCCGCGCCGGTCCCAGTCCGCCAGCTGCTTGCAGGCAGTGCGCAGCACGTGCTCGCCGAGCGGAACGATGAGTCCGGTCTCCTCCGCGATCGGGATGAACTCGGCGGGCCCGATCATCCCGTCGCGGGGGTGCCGCCAGCGCACGAGCGCCTCCACCCCGGACACGCGACCGTCCGCTAAGGACACCTGGGGCTGGTAATGGACCTCCAGCTGCCCCTCGGCGAGGGCGCGACGCAGGCCGTTCTCGAGGTCGAGGCGGCGATGCGCCTGCGCGTTCATCTCGCCCGCGTAGAAGCAGAACCCGCCCCGGCCCGCCTCCTTGGCGCGGTACATCGCCGTGTCGGCGTTCTTGAGCAGGGTCTGCGGGTCGGAGCCGTCACGCGGATGGAGGGCGATACCCACGCTGGACGACACCGGAAGCGTGCGCCCGCCGATCACCACCGGCTCGGCCAGGCGGGCGGCGATCTTGCCGGCGACCGTCGCCGCAAACTCGGCTCCCGGCAGGTCCTCGATGAGGACGACGAACTCGTCGCCGCCGAGGCGGGCCACGGTGTCCTCCGCCCGCAGGCAGGACGACAGGCGTGCCGCGACCTCGCGCAGCAAGGCGTCGCCGACGTCGTGACCGTAGCCGTCATTGACCAGCTTGAAACGGTCGAGATCGAGGAAGAGCACCGCCAGCGCGCCGTGGTTGCGGCGCGCGATCGCATGGCGCAGGCGATCGTGGAACAGCATCCGGTTGGGCAGCCCGGTCAGCGGATCGTGGCTGGCGAGATGGTTGAGGCGCTCCTCGGCATCCTTGCGCCGGGTGACGTCGTTGAGGACGCCCACGTAATGGGTGATGGCGTCGGCCTCGTTGCGCACCGGCGCGAGGAAAAGCTCGACCCAGCGCCGCTCGGCGTCCTCGCGGTGCAGCTCGAGGACGGTCGTGCCCTCGCTGCCGCTGGCGATCGCGTGCCGGATCTCCGCGTAGCCGTCGTCCCCATGATTGCGGCAGATGCACGGCTGGCCGAGGACCGCGCCGGTGCGCGCGCCGAGCGCACGCTCGAAGGCCGGATTCACGTAGATCAGCGGATAGTCGGCCTGCTGCGCGTCGGCGATGAAGATGCCATTGACGCTGGACTCGATCGCGCGGTCACGCAGCGCGATGCGCCGCTTGTCGGCATGGAAGTAGGTGTCCAGGGTGAGGCCGAGGTCGAACAGGGCGATCTTGAGCAGGGCGTCCAGGGTCGGCAGGACGTCTTCGCGGCGGCCGTCGAAGCGATCCCACACGGTGTGCATCATCGCCGACAGGTAGGCACGGAAGGCGCCGATGTACCACTTCGGCTCCAGTCCGATGCGGGCGTGGGTCAGGCCGACCTCGAGACGGCGGGCGACGTAGGCGGCATCGTAGCGGCCCGCCGTCAGCTCGCGGAAATAGCGCTCGTGCGCCGCCCTCAGCCGGGTGACGGTGGCGTCGTCGCGCAGCAGCCCGGCCAGCGGCGGATAGGTGCGCAGCATGTCGTAGAACGCGCCCGTGAAGCCGTGCCCATCCGCAGGCAGGACCTCATGCAGGCGGCGCAGCAGCTCGACGTCCGTGTCCCCGAGCGCGAGGAAGCGCCGGCGCAGCGCGATCTCGTCGCCATCGATGCGCATCTCGCGCGCACTGTTCCCGCCTTCTCCCTGCATCACCTGCCGCAATCCTCCGTGTCCATGCCCGCGGGCCGGCCCCCGTCCGGGTGCCCCCTCATGCCTTCGCGCCGGGGTCGTCCGCACCCGTGTCGAGCCAGGCGCGCTTGCCGGGCACCTTCGCCCATTCTTCGGCATCGGACAGCGCCTCGTGCGCCTCGACGATGCGCGGCCAGGCCTTCGCCAGCGCGGCGTTGAGCGCGAGGTATTCGCGCTGCTCCGCGCTCAGCTCGTCCTCCGGCACGATTGCATCGACCGGGCACTCGGCGACGCACAGGGTGCAGTCGATGCACTCCTCGGGGTCGATCACGAGGAAATTGGGCCCCTCACGGAACGCATCGACCGGGCACATGCTCACGCAATCCGTGTACTTGCAGCGGATGCAGGCTTCGGTGACGACGTGGGTCATGCCCGCTTCTCCTCGAACAGGGTCTCGACGAGCGGCGCCAGCTCACGCGCTTCCTCGGCGAAGTGGGCGACGAGCGCGGCGCGTTCCGCGCGCAGCTCGGCCGCACCGGCGCCGGCGAGGCGATGCCTGCCGAGCCGCAGCGCGGCATGGAGCTCGCGCGACCGCTGGACGAGGCGAGGGTGGCGTTTCATGGCAGTTCCTCCGGTCGAGTCCTTTAAGATACATATTAACTGCATCTTTTAAAGAGTCAACAGAAATGAATCTATTGCTGCTACGATGCTGCCCGCAACCTGTCCCGGCGGCTTCCTCGCGATGAACATTACCCAGCACACCGATTACGCGCTTCGCCTGCTCATGTATCTCGGCGCCTGCCCGGAGCGGCGCGTGACCATCAAGGAAGTGGCGGAACGCTTCGACATCTCGCGCAGCCACCTGATGAAGCTGGTCACCGAGCTGGTGACGAAGGGTTTCGTCGATGGCGCGCGCGGCAAGGGCGGCGGACTCCGGCTGGCGCGGGCGGCGACGCGGATCGGCCTCGGCGAGGTGGTGCGCCAGATGGAGCCCAGCTTCGCGCTGGTCGAGTGCTTCGGGTCGGGATCGCACTGCCTGCTCGACCCCGCCTGCCGGCTCAAGGGCGCCCTCGCCAGTGCCCTGCAGGCCTTCCTTTCCGAACTCGACCGCCTCACGCTCGCCGACCTGATCGGCGACGACGGCCGCTTGCAGGTCACGCTCGGCCTCCCGCCAGCGGACGCGCAAGCACCGCGGCCGACGATCGCGATCCGGCCCGCCCCGCCGGCAGGCTGAGGCGGGCGGCGGCGCAGACGCGGC
>NZ_AMXF01000317.1 GCF_000310225.1 Thauera phenylacetica B4P | reverse complement strand
TTCCCCCGCCGCGGAGGCGGCGGACGCCGCCGCGGCCGCGGCGCCGGCCTGGCGCGCCGCGGCGGAGAGGATCTGCGTGTCGCTCGGCGCCGGCGCACCTGGCGGCAGCACGGTCTCGGTCGTGGCCCGCGGCATCTCGAAGGCCTTGTAGGCGGCAGTCTCGATCATCTCGGACGGCGCCAGCCCCGGCTTGGCGTCGTCCAGGAGGTATTTGATGCGGTACTTGCCGAGCTCGATGACGTCGTTGTTGCGCAGCACGTTCTTCTTGACCGGCTGGCCGTTGAGGTAGGTGCCGTTGGTGCTGTTCTGGTCCTCGAGGAAGGCGTCGTTGGTGATGCAGGTGATCACCGCGTGATGGCCGCTGATCGCGAGGTTGTCGATCTGGATGTCGTTGTCCGGCTTGCGCCCGATGGTGGTGCGCTCCTTGAGGAGCGCCATCTCCTTGAGCACCAGCCCGTCCATGCTGAGAACCAACTTCGGCATGCCCATACCCGTGTGTAAGTGGAACGACCGGCGCGCCCGCGCCGCCTGCGAGGAATCCGTCGCCCATTCTAGCGCGCGCATCGCGCCGGTTAACAAAAAAGGGCGCCGGAAGATCCGGCGCCCCTGCGTATGCCCCGAGGGACGGCTTACAGCATGGCCTTGAGCAGCTTGGCCATCTCGGACGGGTTGCGCGTGACCGTGAAGCCGCACTCTTCCATGATGGCGAGCTTGGCGTCGGCGGTATCGGCACCGCCCGAGATCAGCGCGCCGGCGTGGCCCATGCGCTTGCCGGCCGGCGCGGTGACGCCGGCGATGAAGCCGACGATCGGCTTCTTCATGTTGGCCTTGCACCACTGCGCGGCTTCGGCTTCGTCCGGACCGCCGATCTCGCCGATCATGATCACCGCGTCGGTGTCCGGATCGTCGTTGAACATGCGCATCACGTCGATGTGCTTGAGGCCGTTGATCGGGTCGCCGCCGATGCCGACCGCCGAGGACTGGCCGAGGCCGATCTCGGTGAGCTGGGCCACGGCTTCATAGGTCAGCGTGCCGGAGCGCGACACGACGCCGATGCGGCCCTTGCGGTGGATGTGGCCGGGCATGATGCCGATCTTGATCTCGTCGGGCGTGATCAGGCCGGGGCAGTTGGGGCCGAGCAGCAGGGTTTCCTTGCCGCCGGCGGCGACCTTCTGCTTCATCTTGTTGCGCACGACCAGCATGTCGCGGACCGGGATGCCCTCGGTGATGCAGATCGCCAGGTCGAGGTCGGCCTCGCAGGCCTCCCAGATCGCGGCGGCGGCGCCGGCGGGCGGCACGTAGATCACCGAGACGGTGGCGCCGGTGGCGTCCTTGGCGTCCTTGACCGAGCCGTAGATCGGCACGTCGAGGATCTTCTCGCCGGCCTTCTTCGGGTTCACGCCGGCGACGAAGCAGTTCTTGCCGTTGGCGTATTCGATGCACTTCTCGGTGTGGAACTGGCCGGTCTTGCCGGTGATGCCCTGGGTGATGACCTTGGTGTCTTTGTTGATCAGGATGGACATTCGAAGCTCTCCTTACTTGACCGCAGCGACGATCTTGGTCGCAGCTTCCGCCATCGTGTCGGCGGTGATGATCGGCAGACCCGAGTCGGCGAGGATCTTCTTGCCGAGGTCTTCGTTGGTGCCCTTCATGCGCACCACGAGCGGGACGGAGAGGTGAACTTCCTTGGCCGCGGCGACCACGCCGGTGGCGATGGTGTCGCAGCGCATGATGCCGCCGAAGATGTTGACCAGGATGCCCTTGACCTTGGGGTTCTTGAGCATGATCTTGAAGGCTTCGGTGACCTTCTCGGTGGTCGCGCCGCCGCCGACGTCGAGGAAGTTGGCCGGCTCGGCGCCGAACAGCTTGATCGTGTCCATGGTGGCCATCGCCAGGCCGGCGCCGTTCACCAGGCAGCCGATGTTGCCGTCGAGGCTGATGTAGGCGAGGTCGAACTTGGAGGCCTCGATCTCGTCGGCGTCCTCTTCGTCGAAGTCGCGGAAATCGACGATCTCCGGGTGACGGTAGAGGGCGTTGGAGTCGAAGTTGAACTTGGCGTCCAGGGCCTTGATGTTGCCGTTGCCTTCGAGGATCAGCGGGTTGATCTCCGCCAGCGAGGCATCGGTTTCCATGTAGCAGGTGTAGAGGCGCTTGAGCGCATCGACCGCCTTGGCGACCGAAGCCTCGGGCACGCCGATGCCGCGGGCGAGGTTCTCGGCCTGGGCGTCGGTGAGGCCGACGAGCGGATCGACGAACTCCTTGAGGATCTTCTCGGGGGTGCTGTGCGCGACCTCCTCGATGTCCATGCCGCCTTCGGACGAGGCCATCATGGCGACGGTCTGGGTGGCACGGTCGGTGAGCGCGGCAACGTAGTATTCGTGCTTGATGTCGGCGCCTTCCTCGATCAGCAGGTTGCGCACCTTCTGGCCCTCGGGGCCGGTCTGGTGGGTGACCAGTTGCATGCCGAGGATGTCGTTGGCGTGCTGGCGCACTTCGTCGAGCGAGCGGGCGAGCTTGACGCCACCGCCCTTGCCGCGGCCGCCGGCGTGGATCTGGGCCTTCACCACCCAGATCTTGCCGCCGAGTTCCTCGGCCGCCTTGACCGCGCCATCCACGGAAACGCAGTGGAAACCGCGCGGCGTCACGACGCCGAACTTCCTCAACAGTTCTTTTGCCTGATACTCATGAATCTTCATGGTTGCCCTTCGATCGAAGCCGCGACGGCGGCAGCCGGCGCGAACAGGTTGATGGCATGCTTCGGAGCGCTCGCTCCACGACGGGCGCCGTCTCCCTCGACCGTCGCCCACCGCATTGGAATCGGGACCCCCCGACCCGACCCGCGGACCGGGCGTACACGCCGCGGTCGCAAGACCCCATAATTATAACTGGTTTTGCGCGGTGCACAGGCATGGGCCCGAAGCGCACCGCGCCGGCCGCGCAGGGCAGCACGCGCCCGGCCCCGACTTCCGGTGGCAGCGCGAAATGCCGAATAGTTCACACCCCGGGCGAAACACGAGCGGATTGCGGAACGAGTCGCTGGAATGCCTGCGGCGACTCTGCTAAAACTCGGCAATCCTGAGATCCACCGCCGGATGCGCGGAACATGAACAACAACAACCTGCCGCTCGCAATCGCCCTCGCCGCAGTCTTCCTCGGCGCCGCCCCCCACGCGGCCGCAGCCGTCCTCGGCGAGGTGGCCGCCCTGTCGGCGATGGGAGAAAGCTTTCGCGCGGAGATCCGGCTGCCGGGCGCGACCCGTGCGGACGCCGAGTGCTTCCGCGTCGTCGCGGCTCCGGGCGGCGAGTTCCCCAGCCTGCGGCAGGGCCGCATCGCCATTTCCGGCAGCGGCGCCGACGCCCGCCTCGTGGTGCACGACGCCGCGCGCGTCGGCGAGCCGGTGTTGAAACTGGTGATCGAGAACGTCTGCGAGTCGCGCCTGCGGCGCGAATACACCTTGCTGATGCCTTTCGGTGCGGGCGGACACCTGCCCGCCACGGCAGCGCCTGCCGCCGCACCGCGCCCCGCCGCACGTGCGCCGGCCGCGC
>NZ_AMXF01000316.1 GCF_000310225.1 Thauera phenylacetica B4P | reverse complement strand
CGGCGGCCTGCGCGTTTGATGGTGATCAACGCGCAGGCCGCCACTCTCGTTTATGGTTGCGGCGTTTTTTCCCCTGGAAATCCCGCTCCATGTCCGTGTCTTCCCCGATCGAACTCGTCTGCCCCGCGGGCAGCCTCCCGGCCCTCAAGACGGCCATCGATCACGGCGCCGACTGCGTCTATCTCGGTTTCAAGGACGCCACCAACGCGCGCAACTTCTCCGGCCTGAACTTCGACCCGGCGCAGGTGCGCGAGGGCGTCGCCTATGCGCATGCGCGCAAGCGCAAGGTGCTGCTGGCGCTCAACACCTATCCCCAGACCGACAACTGGTCGAGCTGGACGCAGGCGATCGATCGCGCCGCCGAATACGGCGTCGACGCGGTGATCCTCGCCGACCCCGGGCTGATGGCCTACGCGACCAAGACCCACCCGCAGCTGCGCCTGCACCTGTCGGTGCAGGGCTCGGCGACCAGCTACGAGGCGATCAACTGGTACCGCGAGCGCTTCGGCATCCAGCGCGCGGTGCTGCCGCGCGTGCTGTCGATGGCGCAGGTCGAGAGCGTGGTCGCCAACACCCCGGTGGAGATCGAGATCTTCGGCTTCGGCGGCCTGTGCGTGATGGTCGAGGGGCGCTGCGCGCTGTCGGCCTACGCCACCGGCGAATCCCCCAACTGCAACGGCGCCTGCTCGCCGGGCAAGCACGTGCGCTGGGAAGACACCCCGCGCGGCATGGAGACGCGCTTGAACGGCATCCTCATCGACCGCTTCGCCGAGGGCGAGCGCGCCGGCTACCCGACGCTGTGCAAGGGCCGCTTCGAGGTCAACGACGAGACCTACTACGCGCTCGAGGAGCCGACCAGCCTCAACACCCTCGAGCTGCTGCCCGAGCTCGCCCGCATCGGCATCCGCGCGATCAAGATCGAGGGCCGCCAGCGCAGCCCGGCCTACGTCGCCCAGGTCACCAAGGTGTGGCGCGCCGCGCTCGACAAGCTCAACAGCGGCGGCGCCGAGGCCTTCAGCGTACTGCCAGCGTGGATGGCCGAGCTCAACAAGGTCTCCGAAGGCCAGAGCCACACCTTGGGTGCCTACTACCGACCGTGGAAGTGAGCCGCGCGTCCAACGCCCGCGCGTCGTCGCCCCGACCGAACCCGATCGCCGCCCCGCGGACCGGGCGCCTGCGCGGCGCCGGCCGCTGGCGCCGCGAATCCCCCTTCGAATGAGAACTGCCCGATGAAACTCGCCCTCGGCCCCCTGCTCTACTACTGGCCGCACCAGAGCGTGCTCGACTTCTACGCCGACATGGCCGAAGCCCCGCTCGACAGCGTCTATCTCGGCGAGACCGTGTGCTCGCGCCGCCACGAACTGCGCCTGGACGACTGGCTCGAGGTCGGCAAGGTCCTCGCCGCCGCCGGCAAGGAGGTGGTGATCAGCTCGCAGGCCCTGATCGAGTCCGAATCCGACCTCAAGACCCTGCGCCGCATCGTCCGGCAGCACGACTTCCGCGTCGAGGCCAACGACATGGGCGCGGTGCGCCTGCTCGCCGAGGCCGGCGTGGACAACTGGATCGCCGGACCCACGCTGAACATCTTCAACCCGACGACGCTGCAGCTCATGGCCGACTCGGGCGCAACGCGCTGGGCGGTCGCCCCCGAGATGTCGGGCGCGGCGCTCGCCGAGGTGCGCGCCGCGCTCGCCACGCCGATCGAGACCGAGGTCTTCGCCTACGGCCGCCTGCCGCTGGCACACTCGGCGCGCTGCTTCACCGCACGCCACTTCAACCTGCAGAAGGACACCTGCGAGTTCCGCTGCCTGTCGATCCTGGACGGGATCACGCTGCGCACCCGCGAGGGCGCCCCCTTCCTGACGCTGAACGGCGTGCAGACCCAGTCGGCGCGGGTACACAACCTGCTCGGCGACCTGCCCGCGGTGCGCGCCGGCGCCGAGGTGCTGCGCATCAGCCCGCAGGGCGCCCACACCCGCCAGATCATCGAGCTCTTCCGCGCCGCGCTCGACGACGGCCGCAGCCCGGCCGACGCGCTCGCCGCCAGCCGCGAGTGGATGGTCGAGGAGCCCTGCAACGGCTTCTGGCACGGCCGCGCCGGCGTCGAGCAGTACGTCGCCGCCTGAGCCCCTTTCCGAACTGCCGCAAACCCGGAGTCCGCACATGCCCGCCCTGCCCGCCCTGCCCCGCCCGCCGCTGCCCTCGGAACTGCTGCCCGGCAGCCTGCGCCAGCGCATCGGGGAACGCCTCGCCACCCTGCGCATCCCCGACTTCACCGTGCCCGCACCGGTGGCGAAGCTGGTGTCGCGCCTACCCCAGCAGCCGCCCACCCACGTGCTCACGCTCGCGCTCAACCTCGCGCTCGACCGCATCCTGCCGCGCGACACCCTCGAGCCCCTGAGCGGCCGCCACCTGCAGATGCGCGTGCTCGACGCCGGCCTGACGCTCGACTTCACCCTCGGCGAGCGCGGCTTCCGCCGGGCTACCCCGACCGCAGGCACCAAGCCCGACCTGACCCTCTCCGCCACCACGCGCGACTTCATGGCGCTGGCGCTGCGCGAGGAAGACCCCGACACGCTCTTCTTCAGCCGCCGCCTGCGCATGGAAGGCGACACCGACCTCGGCCTGCTGGTCAAGAACACGCTCGACGCGGTGGACTGGGACACCCTCAAGGCGAAGCTGCTCGGCCGCCACGCCTGAGTACCTCCTGTAAGAGCGGCTGCAGCCGCGAACACGGCACTCCAGCCACCGCAACACGTCGCCACAGGCGCGGCTGCATTCGCGCCTGCCGGCGCTCCTACACAAGCATCGCGCCTCCGTTTGGCGCTGCGGAAATCGTGAACAGCTCGGGGCGGCGCCGACGATGGTCGCTTGCGGCGCGGCTGCATTCGCGCCTGCCGGCGCGCCTCCACGATCATCGCGCCCCTGTAGGGCGGCGGTGGCGGCGAAGCGGGTGCTCGGGCACCGGCGCGCGCAACGACCGCCGCCCGCGCACGCGGCCACCCATGCCCGTGCGGCCGCATCCGCGGTAAGCTCGCGGTCCGCTGCCCGACGCCTGCCGCCATGCCCTCCGAATTCGATCTGATCCGGCGCCACTTCACCCGCCCCGCCCGCCATACCGAGCTCGCCGTGGGCGACGACGCCGCGCTGCTGGCGCCGCGTCCGGGCATGCGCCTGGTCGTGTCCACCGACATGCTGGTGGCGGGCACCCACTTTTTCGCTGACACCGACCCGGAAGGGCTGGGCTGGAAGACGCTCGCGGTCAACGTCTCCGACCTCGCCGCGATGGGCGCGGAGCCGCGCTGGGCCTTCCTCGCGCTCGCGCTGCCGCGGGCGGACGAGGCCTGGATCGCCGCCTTCGCGCGCGGCTTCTTCGCCTGCGCCGACACCTTCGGGGTCGACCTCGCCGGCGGCGACACCACGCGCGGGCCGCTGACGCTCTCGGTGACCATCGCCGGCGAGGTCCCGGCCGGCGCCGCGATCACCCGGGGCGGCGCCCGGGCGGGCGACGAGCTGTGGATCTCCGGCCAGCCCGGCCGCGCCGCGCTCGGGTTCG
>NZ_AMXF01000315.1 GCF_000310225.1 Thauera phenylacetica B4P | reverse complement strand
CGCCTCCGGCGCCGCAGCCTCGACGGCAGGCGCCGCTTCGACGGCGGCGGCTTCGGCGATGGGCGTGGCGGCCTCGGCCACCGGCGCGACGGCCTCGACCGGCGCAGGCGCTTCCCTCACCACCTCGGCGAGCTCAACCGGCTCGGCCGGCGCGGATTCGACGCCAGCCTGCTCGGCGAGCTCGTCGCGCTTCACGAAGGTGCGCTTCTTGCGCACCTCGACCTGCACCGTGCGCGCACGCCCGGTGGAGTCGGTGGCGCGGATCTCGCTCGTCTGCTTGCGCGTCAGGGTGATCTTGCCCTTGGGCTGGGTGTCGCCGTGCGAACGCCGCAGGTATTCCAGCAGCCTCGCCTTGTCCTGTTCGGCGAGCAGGTCGGTGGGGCCGGATTTTTCCACGCCCGCACGCTTCAACTGCTCGAGCAGCACCGCGGCCGGCATTTTCAGTTCGCCGGCAAACTGGGTCACGCTCATCTGTTCCATTACTGCCCTCCCATCATTCTTCGAACCAATGGGCGCGCGCAACGGAAATCAGCGCCTTGGCTCTTTCTTCGTCGATCCCGGCCATTTCGACCAGCTCGTCGACCGCTAGGTCGGCCAGGTCGTCGCGGGTACGAATGCCCTGCTGGGCCAGTGTGGCGGCCAGCGACTTCTCCATGCCTTCGAGGCCGAGCAAGTCGTCTGAAACCTTCTCGAGCTGCTCCTCGGTGACGATGGCCTCGGTCAGCAGCACATTGCGCGCTCGATTGCGCAGTTCGTTGACCGTGTCCTCGTCGAAGGCCTCGATCTCGAGCATTTCGGAGAGCGGCACGTAGGCCACCTCTTCCAGCGAGGAGAAACCCTCCTCGATCAGGATGTCGGCGAGTTCCTCGTCGACATCCAGCTTTTCCATGAACAGCGCGCGCAGGCCCTGCTGCTCCTGGGCGGTCTTCTCGGCCGACTCCTGCTCGCTCATCAGGTTGATCGTCCACCCGGTGAGCTCGGAGGCGAGCTTGACGTTCTGGCCGCTGCGGCCGATGGCGATCGCGAGGTTGTTCTCGTCGACCACCACGTCCATGGCGTGCGACTCCTCGTCGACGACGATGGAGACGACCTCGGCCGGCTGCAGCGCGGCGACCACGAACTGGGCGGGGTCCGACGACCACACGATGATGTCGATCTGCTCGCCGCCGATCTCGTTGCGCACCGCGGTGACGCGCGAGCCGCGCAGGCCGACGCAGGTGCCGATCGGGTCGATGCGCTGGTCGTTGGACTTGACCGCGATCTTGGCGCGCAGGCCGGGGTCGCGGGCGCAGGCCTTGAGCTCGAGCAGGCCGTCCTCGATCTCGGGGACCTCGAGCTCGAAGAGCTTCATCAGGAACTCGGGCGCGGTGCGCGACAGCACCAGCTGCGGGCCGCGGGCGCCGCGGTCGATGCGCAGCAGGAAGGCCTTGACGCGGTCGCCCACGCGCAGGTTCTCGCGCGGGATCTGCTGGTCGCGCGGCAGCACGGCCTCCATGCGGCCGACCTCGATGATCGCGTTGCCGCGCTCCATGCGCTTGATCGAACCGGAGACGAGGAATTCCTTGCGGTCGAGGAAGTCGTTGAGCACCTGCTCGCGCTCGGCGTCGCGGATCTTCTGCAGGATCACCTGCTTGGCGGCCTGGGCGCCGATGCGACCGAAGTCGATCGGCTCGAGCTCTTCCTCGATGTAGTCGCCGATCTGCACGTCGGCGCGCAGCTCGCGGGCGTCGATGATGCCCATCTCGGCCTCGTCATTGACGACCTCCTCGTCGAGCATCACCAGCCAGCGGCGCTTCGAGGTGTAGTCGCCCGAATCGCGGTCGATCGACACCACCACGTCGGCATCGTCGTGGATGCGTTTCTTGGTCGCAGAGGCCAAGGCGGTTTCGAGCGCGGAAAAAACGATGTCCTTGGCGACGTTCTTCTCGCGCGCCAAGGCATCGACAAGCAGCAGGATCTCGCGGCTCATTTCAGTAAAACCTCCACATCCACAGTCTCAAAATTGGGGCATCAGGCGTGCTTTCTCGATGTCTTCGAAGGGCAGCAGCACCTCGCCCTTCTCGGTGCGCAGCGCCACCGCGCCGTCCTGCACCCGCTCGATCACGCCCACGAAATTGCGTTGGTTGCCGATCGGCAGCGACAAGCGGACCTGCGCCTGCTCGCCGGCAAAGCGTTCGAAATCGGCCAGCTTCTTGAGCGGGCGATCGAGGCCGGGCGAGGACACCTCGAGCCGGTCGTAATCGACGTTCTCGACCTCGAACACACGCTGCAGCTGGTTGCTGACGGTGGCGCAGTCATCGACCGTGATGCCGCGCTCGATGTCGAGGAAGATGCGCAGCAAGCGGCCCTTGGGCGAGAACTCGATATCGACGAGTTCGTATCCCAGTCCGGTCACCACCTGCTCGATCAATCCCTCGACGTCCGCTCGCATCTGCCTGCCCCACCGCTCCGGCGCCGCGTCGGGCGCCACAAATAAAAAATGGGCGAAACGCCCATCAAACAATTGTTCCTGCACGAAAACCCGCTGGTCACAACCGCATGACGGAGCGGACGCCTGGCGTGGCTCATGGCCACAAAGGAAATCCATCCATCAAAGCCGAACGAGTATACAGCCAAAACGCGGGGTCGAGCAAACCCGCGCGCGAAGATCGCGCGCGGGTCGCTCCCCCGCGAGGCGGCACGCCGGGCGCCGCGGCGCTCAGCGCGGCTGGGTGCGGTGCAGCTTGACCGGGCGCTTGTCGCGCTGGTCCTGCTGGCGGCTCTGCTGCGGCGGCGGCAGGCCGGCGAGCGCGCAAGCCTCGGCCTCGGGCATCTCCATCCACATGCCGCGCTTGAGCCGGGCGGGCAGCTCGACGCTGCCGTAGCGCACCCGCATCAGCCGGCTCACGGTCAGGCCCACGGCCTCGAACATGCGCCGCACCTCGCGGTTGCGGCCTTCCGAGATCGTCACGCGGTACCAGTGGTTGGCGCCCTCGCCCCCCTCGTCGCGCAGCAGGTTGAACTTCGCCGGACCGTCCTCGAGCTCGATGCCCTCGGTGAGCGACTTGACCTGCTCCTCGGTCAGCTCGCCGAGGATGCGCACCGCATACTCTCGCTCGAGCTCGTAGCGCGGGTGCATGAGCTTGTTGGCGAGGTCGCCGTCATTGGTGAACAGGAGCAGCCCGGAGGTGTTGAAGTCCAGGCGCCCGACCGCCAGCCAGCGCCCCTTGCGCAGGATGGGCAGGCGCTCGAACACGGTGGGTCGACCCTCGGGGTCGTCGCGCGAGACGATCTCGCCCTCGGGCTTGTGGTAGATGAGCACGCGCGGCGAACGCTGGGTGAAGCGCAGCGGGACGAGCTTGCCATTGACCTTGACGCGGTCGCCCGGGCCGATCTTCTGGCCGAGCGAGGCCGGCAGGCCGTTGACCGAGATGCGCCCGGCCACCACCCACTCCTCGATCTCGCGCCGCGAGGCGATGCCGGCCTGGGCGAGCACCTTCTGCAGGCGCTCGGGCTCGCTGAGCGTGGTGGGCGCGTTGCGCCCGCCACCCTGGGCGCCGGCCGGCCCGCGTCCACGCGCGGGGCGCTCGCCGGCCTCGGGGTGGCCG
>NZ_AMXF01000314.1 GCF_000310225.1 Thauera phenylacetica B4P | reverse complement strand
GAGCGCGAGCGTGCGCCCCTGCAGCAGGCCGCGCGCCGCCTCGGCGTCGAGCCGCAGCACCGGGAAGCCCGCCACCAACGCATCGACCGGGGCCAGCAGCGCGTCGCGAGCACCCTCGCCCACCGCCTCCAGGGCCGCGAGCGTGACCGCGCCAGACAGGTCGAAGGCGCCGATCGCGGTACGCCGCAGCGCCGCCAGGTGGGCACCGCAGCCGAGCGCGGCACCGATGTCCATGGCCAGGCTGCGGATGTAGGTGCCCTTGCTGCAATGCACGCGGATCGTGAAGCGCTCGCCTGCGAAGTCGAGCAGCTCGAGCGCGTGGATCACGACCCTGCGCGCCTCGCGCTCGAGCTCGATGCCCGCGCGCGCGTATTCGTAAAGCGCCTTGCCGTCGCGCTTGAGCGCCGAATACATCGGCGGCACCTGCTCGATCTCGCCGCGAAAGCGCGCCAGCACCGACTCCAGCGCCATGCGATCCACCGCCACCGGACGCGTGGCGAGCACCTTGCCCTCGGCGTCGCCGCTGTCGGTGTCCACGCCGAGCTGCACCACCGCCTCGTAGGTCTTGTCGGCGTCGAGCAGCATCTGCGAAAACTTGGTCGCCTCGCCGAAGGTGAGCGGCAGCAGCCCGCTCGCCATCGGGTCCAGCGTGCCGGTGTGACCGGCCTTGGCCGCATTGAACAGGCGGCGCGCCGTCTGCAGCGCGCCGTTCGAGCTCACGCCCTGCGGCTTGTCGAGCAGCAGCACGCCGTCCACCTCGCGGCGGATGATCTTGCGCTGCGGCGGCCCCTTGCGTCGCGGGCGCGCCGGCGCCGCGGCCTCAGCCGCGGGAGCGAGCGTCATCGTCCTTGCCGGCGCGGTCTTCGCCGGCCGCGTCCTCGCCGCCGGCCTCGTCGTGCTGGCGGGCCTCGTCTTCCTTCACCAC
Source organism: Thauera phenylacetica B4P (assembly GCF_000310225.1). GTDB lineage: Bacteria > Pseudomonadota > Gammaproteobacteria > Burkholderiales > Rhodocyclaceae > Thauera > Thauera phenylacetica. The sequence goes on along the minus strand of NZ_AMXF01000314.1, from coordinate 2,691 downwards.
CTCGTCGATGAGCTGCGACAGGCGCGAGCCCTCCTCCACCGAACGGTCATAGTGGAAGTGCAGCTCGGGGATGGTGTGGATGCGGATGCGGCGGCCGAGCTCGCGGCGCAGGAAGCCGCTCGCGCGGCGCAGGCCCTGCAGGATCTCGGGCACGTCGGCCTCGCCCGTCATGTTGGTGAAGAACACCTTGGCGTGGGCGTAGTCGGGCGTGATCTCGACGTCGGTCAGGGTGATGAAGCCGACGCGCGGATCCTTCACCTCGAGCCGGATCAGCTCCGCCAGCTCGCGGCGGATCTGCTCCACCACGCGCTGGCTGCGGGAATACTCCTTGGGCATCGCTTACAGGGTCCTCGCCACTTCCTTGATCTCGAAGACCTCGAGCTGGTCGCCTTCCTGGATGTCGTTGTGGTTCCGGAGCTGCAGGCCGCACTCGTAGCCGAACTTGACCTCCTTGACGTCGTCCTTGAAGCGCTTGAGCGACTCCAGCTCGCCGGTCCACAGTACCGCGTGGTTGCGCAGCAGGCGGACGTGCGAGTTGCGTCGCACCACGCCTTCGAGCACGTAGCAGCCCGCAATCGAGCCGACCTTTGAGATCGTGAACACCTGGCGGATCTCGACCAGGCCGGTGATCTCCTCGCGCTTCTCCGGCGCCAGCATGCCCGACAGCGCCGCCTTCACCTCATCCACGGCGTCGTAGATGATGTTGTAGTAGCGGATATCGACGCCGAAGGTCTCGGCGAGCTTGCGCGCACCGGCATCGGCACGCATGTTGAAGCCGAGGATGACCGCGCCGGAGGCCTGCGCCAGGTTGACGTCGGACTCGCTGATCGCGCCGACCGCGGCGTGGATGACGTTGACGCGGACCTCGTCGGTGGAGAGCTTCTGCAGCGACTGCACCAGCGCCTCCTGCGAACCCTGCACGTCGGCCTTGATGATCAGCGGCAGGGTCTTGACCTCGCCCTCGGTCATCTGGTCCATCAGCGTCTCGAGCTTGGCGGCCTGCTGCTTGGCGAGCTTGACGTCGCGGAACTTGCCCTGGCGGAAGAGCGCGATCTCGCGCGCCTTCTTCTCGTCGGTGAGCGCGATCGCCTCGTCGCCCGCGGCGGGGACGTCGGACAGGCCGAGGATCTCGACCGGGATGGATGGACCGGCCTCGTCGATCTGCTTGCCGTTCTCGTCCAGCATCGCGCGGATGCGGCCGAAGGTGGCGCCGGCGAGCAGCACGTCGCCCTTGCGCAGGGTGCCCGACTGCACCAGCAGCGAGGCCACCGGACCGCGGCCCTTGTCGAGGCGAGCCTCGATGATCAGGCCCTTGGCCGGGGTGTCCCTGGGCGCGGTGAGCTCCAGCACCTCGGCCTGCAGCAGCACGGCCTCGAGCAGTTCGTCGATGCCGGTGCCCTTCTTGGCCGACACCGGCACGAACATGGTGTCGCCGCCGTAGGCCTCGGGGATCACCGACTCGGCGATGAGCTCCTGGGTGACGCGCTCGGGGTTGGCCTCGGGCTTGTCGATCTTGTTGATCGCCACCACCAGCGGCACGCCGGCCGCCTTGGCGTGGTGGATGGCCTCGCGCGTCTGCGGCATCACGCCGTCGTCGGCCGCCACCACCAGGATGACGATGTCGGTGGCCTTGGCGCCACGCGCACGCATCGCGGTGAAGGCCTCGTGGCCCGGGGTGTCGAGGAAGGTGAGCATGCCACGCGAGGTCTCGACGTGGTACGCACCGATGTGCTGAGTGATGCCGCCGAACTCGCCCGACGCGACCTTGGCGCGGCGGATGTAGTCGAGCAGCGAGGTCTTGCCGTGGTCGACGTGGCCCATGACGGTGACCACCGGGGCGCGCGGCAGGACTTCCGCGTCCTTGTGCGCTTCGCTCTCCTCGAGGAAGGCGTCCGGGTCGTCGAGCTTGGCCGCCACCGCGAGGTGGCCCATCTCCTCGACGATGATCATCGCGGTTTCCTGGTCGAGCACCTGGTTGATGGTGACCATGGAGCCCATCTTCATGAGCGCCTTGATGACCTCGGTGGCCTTCACCGCCATCTTGTGGGCGAGGTCGGCGACCGTGATCGTCTCGGGCACATGCACCTCGCGCACGATCGGCTCGGTGGGCGCCTGGAAGGACGAGCGGTCGTCCTGCTGGTGGCGGCCGTGACGGCCACCGCCCTTGCCGGCGCCGCGCCAGTTGCTGCCGGTGGTGGCACCGACCTCGCCGCGCGTCTTCATGCCGCCGCGGCGCTTGCTGGCGCCGTCGGCCTCGCGCGCGGGCGCCGCGGGCGCTACACGCTTGTTGTCGCGGGCGGCGGGCTTGTCCTCGGTCTTGGCGGGGCGATGCAGGGTGCCGGTGGTCGGCTTGGCGGCCGGCTTCGCCGGCTCTTCCTTCTTCTGCTGCTCGGCGCGCACGCGGGCCTCTTCCTCGGCCTTGCGCGCCTCGGAAGCCGCCTTGGCCGCAGCATCGCGCTCCTGGCGGGCGCGCAGGTCCGCCGCCTGGCGTTCCTTGAGGGCGCGCTGGCGGTCTTCGTCACGCTTGCGCGCGGCGATCTCCTCCTCGCTGAGGATCTCGGAGAGCGGCCGCGGCTTGCTCAGCACGGTGGTGACCTGCGGCTGGGGCGCGGGCTCCTGGCGGGGCGAGCGCTCGCCGCGGCCATGGCGACCGCCCTGCTGGGCGGGGCGAGCGGCGGCAGCGGCGGGGGC
>NZ_AMXF01000313.1 GCF_000310225.1 Thauera phenylacetica B4P | reverse complement strand
CGCTGAGCGCCGCGGCGGGCGGAAAGCGTGGCGCCCGCCGCGGCGGCGTCAGGCCGGCCGGCGATGCCCGCCGCGCGCGTGCAGCCGGAACGGAGAGCACGACGAGAGAGCACGACGAGAGAGGACGACGATCGAGCACGACGACGGGGCACACGCCGACGATCCGGGCTATGCTTGCTGCACCCGGTTGATTCTGTTATTAAGTCGGACCTCACCAATCAACACCCATCTACGGAAGTCGATCCATGGCTGAAGATACCCTGCACAAGCAATTTCCGCCCTACGTTCCCGCCGCAGGCGAGGAATACATGAGCGAGAAGCAGCTGGCCCACTTCCGCGCCATCCTGGATTCGCTCAAGGGCGAGCTGGTGGATGACATCGAGCGCACGGTGCACACGATGCAGGACGAGGCGACCGTGTTCGCCGACCCCAACGACCGCGCCAGCCAGGAGTCGGATATCGCGCTCGAGCTGCGCAACCGCGACCGCGAGCGCAAGCTGATCAAGAAGATCGACGAGACGATCGGCCGCATCGAGGCCGGCGAATACGGCTACTGCGACAGCTGCGGCGTCGAGATCGGCCTCAAGCGCCTTGAGGCGCGCCCGACCGCGACCCTGTGCATCGACTGCAAGACGCTGGAAGAGATGCGCGAGCGCCAGGTCGCGAAGTGATCGCCCGGTCCCGGCCACGGCCGGGACCACCAACAAAAAAGGACGCCGGGGGCGTCCTTTTTTGTTGGCTGCGCGCCGTGCTGCGACGCGCGGCGGGCCGCGGCCCGCCCCACCGGCGTCAGCCGGCGTTTTCGTTCAGCAGCGCCTTCATGCTCAGGCGGATCTTGCCGCGCTCGTCGGTCTCGAGGACCTTCACGCGCACGACCTGACCTTCCTTGACGTAGTCCGAGACGTTGTTCACGCGCTCGTTGGCGATCTGCGACACATGCAGCAGGCCATCGCGGCCCGGCATGATGTTCACGATGGCGCCGAAGTCGAGCAGGCGCACGACCGGACCTTCGTAGATCTTGCCGACCTCGACCTCGGCGGTGATCGCCTCGATCTTGGCCTTGGCCGCCTGGGCGCCTTCGGCGCTCACCGACGAGATCTTGATCGCGCCGTCGTCCTCGATCTCGATCACGGTGCCGGTCTCTTCCTGCAGCGCGCGGATCACTGCACCGCCCTTGCCGATCACGTCGCGGATCTTCTCGGGGTTGATCTTCATGTTGATCATGCGCGGCGCGTACTCGGACACCTCGCCACGGCTGCTGCCGAGCGACTGCTGCATCAGGCCGAGGATGTGCAGGCGGCCTTCCTTGGCCTGCTCGAGCGCGGCGTGCATGATCTCGCGGGTGATGCCCTGGATCTTGATGTCCATCTGCAGGCCGGTGATGCCGTTCTCGGTGCCCGCGACCTTGAAGTCCATGTCGCCGAGGTGGTCCTCGTCGCCCAGGATGTCGGTCAGCACGGCGAAGCGGTTGCCGTCCTTGATCAGGCCCATCGCGATGCCGGCGACGTGGTTCTTCAGCGGCACGCCGGCGTCCATCATGGCCAGCGAGCCACCGCACACCGAGGCCATCGACGAGGAGCCGTTGGATTCGGTGATCTCGGACACCACGCGCACGGTGTAGGAGAACTCTTCCGGCTTGGGCAGCATGGCGACCAGCGAGCGCTTGGCCAGGCGGCCGTGGCCGACTTCGCGGCGCTTGGTGATGCCGAAGCGGCCGGTCTCGCCGGTGCAGAAGGGCGGGAAGTTGTAGTGCAGCAGGAAGCGCTCGCGATACTCGCCGGCGATCGCGTCGATGATCTGCTCGTCGCGACCGGTGCCGAGCGTGGCCACGACCAGCGCCTGCGTCTCGCCGCGGGTGAACAGCGCCGAGCCGTGGGTGCGCGGCAGCACGCCGGTGCGGATCTCGATCGGGCGTACGGTGCGGGTGTTACGCCCGTCGATGCGCGGCTCGCCGTTGAGGATGCGGCTGCGCACGATGCCCGACTCGAGGTTGAAGAAGAGGTCCTTGAGCTCGTTGACCGAGGGGGCGTTCTCCACGCCTTCGGTGAGCTGGCCGATCACGCGCTTGCGGATCTCGGAGAGGCGGGCCGAGCGCTCCTGCTTGCTGGTGATGCGGAAGGCCTCTTCCATCTCGGCCTTGGCGAGCTCGTTGACCTTGGCGATCAGCGGCTCGTTGGCGGGCGCAGCCTGCCAGTTCCATTCGGGCTTGCCGGCGACCTCGACCAGCTCGTTGATGACCTTGATCGCGGTCTGCATCTGCTCGTGGCCGAACATCACGGCGCCGAGCATGACGTCCTCGGGCAGCTCCTGGGCTTCGGACTCGACCATCAGCACGGCGGTCTGGGTGCCGGCGACGACCAGGTTCATCTGGCTGGACTGGAGCTCGGTGGCGGTCGGGTTGAGGATGTACTGGCCGTTGAGGTAGCCGACGCGGGCAGCGCCGACGGGACCGTTGAACGGCAGGCCGGAGATCGCGAGCGCGGCCGAGGCACCGATCATCGCCGGGATGTCGGAGTCGATCTCGGGGTTCAGCGACAGCACGGTGATGATGACCTGGACTTCATTCATGAAGCCATCGGGGAAGAGCGGGCGGATCGGGCGGTCGATCAGGCGCGAGGTGAGGATCTCCTTCTCGCTCGGACGGCCTTCGCGCTTGAAGAAGCCGCCGGGGATGCGGCCCGCGGCGTAGAACTTCTCGACATAGTCGACGGTGAGCGGGAAGAAGTCCTGGCCCGGGCGGGCCTCCTTGGCGCCGACCACGGTGGCCAGCACCACAGTCTCGTCCATATTGACGATGACGGCGCCGCCGGCCTGGCGGGCGACTTCACCGGTTTCCAGGGTGACGGTGTGGGCGCCGTAGGCGAAGGTTTTCTTGATTGCGGTAGGCAAGTTCGTATTCCTTGTTCTTTCGGTGGATGCAGCAGACGACAACTGCTTGCGGCGGGCCGTCCGAGCGGACGGCCGGGCGCCGCGGGGAGACGGTCGCGACGGGGCGCGCGAACGCTGCGGACCAATGGCAAAAAGCCGGGGCGGCCGCAGGGGCACGCACCGGCTTTGCTGGCTTACTTCGCCCTGATCGGCGCTGTCGGACTCGTCACGGACGGCAATTACTTGCGCAGGCCCAGACGCTCGATCAGATTGCGATAGCTGTCGGCGTTGCGACCCTTCAGGTAGTCCAGCAGCTTGCGGCGCTGGCTGACCATCTTCAGGAGGCCGCGGCGGGAGTGGTGATCCTTCGCGTGCTCCTTGAAGTGGGGGGCGAGCCCGTTGATGCGGGCGGTCAGGAGCGCGATCTGGACTTCCGGGGAGCCGGTGTCGCCCTGGGCGCGCTGGAAGTCGGAGACGATCTTCGACTTGGATGCGATATCGAGAGCCATGTGTGTCTTTACTCGTGTGTTCTGCCAATCAGAAGCGGCGGATTATACCCAAAGCCGCGCCAGTTACTCAATCAAAATCATGCGGATGCATCCTTGCCCGGGCTGCCGGTGGCGATCAGCCTGCACGCCGCCAGACGCCCGTCGTCCTGCCACTGCGCCAGCCCGAGGAAGCCATCGGGCCCGTAGGCGCGCACCTTCGCGCCGGGCTGCGCCCCCGCGAGCGCGAGCGTGCGCCCCTGCAGCAGGCCGCGCGCCGCCTCGGCGTCGAGCCGCAGCACCGGGAA
>NZ_AMXF01000312.1 GCF_000310225.1 Thauera phenylacetica B4P | reverse complement strand
CAGCAGCGCCGCGCCGTCCGCCGCCTCCGCCCGCTGCGGCGCGCCGACCGCGGCCACCAGGGCGAGCAGCCCCGCCGCGACCATCGACCCGATGTTCTTTTCCTTTTCCAAGGCCCTCGCTCCTCGCTCCGTTGCGCATGCGGTCCGGGCAGGCGCGGTGACCGCCCGCCGGACTTCCGATGACGGACACGATAAGGGCACGCGGTAAACGAACTTGGCGGCGGATGTGCCGAGTTGTGCGCGAATGTAAACGCCGTGCAACATCCCACGCACGGCCTCTTGCGGCGGATTGCCGGTGACGAGGATTCGGGAGATCATCCGCGCACAACAAGCGAACGTTCGACCCCAAACGAAGGAGGATCGATGTCGAAGGAGACACCTGCAACGCCGCACATCATGGTGGTCGAGGACGACCCCGTGTCGCGAGCATTGCTCGTCGGCTATCTCGAGAAGGAAGGCTATCGCGTCTCCGAGAGCGACAATGCCGACGACCTGCTGCAACGCGTCGAGCAGGAGCGCATCGCGCTCGTGCTGCTCGACATCCGCCTGCCCGGCAAGGATGGACTCACGCTCACCCGCGAGCTGCGCGCGGCCTCGCGCGTGGGCATCATCCTGGTGACCGCGCGCGACGACGAGATCGACCGCATCGTCGGGCTCGAGCTCGGCGCCGACGACTACGTCACCAAGCCCTTCAACCCACGCGAGCTGCTGGTGCGGGCGAGGAACCTGTTGTGGCGGGTGGCGCAATGCACCGGCAGCGAGACCCGCGAGGCCGAGCAGGGCTGCTTCCGCTTCGAAGGCTGGACGCTGAACCCGCACAAGCGCCAGCTGGTCTCCCCGGACGGCCGCATCGAGCGCCTGCCCCAGGGCGAGTTCAAGCTGCTGATGGCCTTGCTGAGCCACGCCGGCCAGGTGCTGTCGCGCGATCAGCTGATGGATGCGATCCACGACCGCGAGTGGACGCCCAACGACCGCACGGTCGATGTGCTGGTCGGGCGCGTGCGCCGCAAGCTCGACGACAACCCCGCCGACCCGCGCCTGATCCTGACCGCGCACGGCGCGGGCTATCTGTTCGCCGGCGAGCTCGAGTGAAGCCGCCGCGACCCCTGCGATGAACGCGCCCGAGCTGCAGTACCGCCTGCTCAAGCGCCTCTACCAGGGCCGCTGCAGCATGGTGAGCCGCGTGCTGCTGCCGGGGCGCAACGCCCCGGTGATCGTCAAGCAGCTCGATCGGACGCGCTGCGCGCCGGGCGCGCCGGCGCGCCTGCAGCACGAGTTCGAGCTGCTCGGCACGCTCGAGCTCGAAGGCGTTCCGAAGGCGCTCGAGCAGCTCGAGTTCGAGCGCGGCCCGGCGCTGGTGTTCGCCGATCGCGAGGCGCACTCGCTGCGCCAGGCGATGCGCCCGGGCAATCGCGAATGGCACGACTGGCTGGCGCTGATGATCCGGGTGTGCGAGCTGCTCGGCCGCCTGCACGAGGCGCGCGTCATACACAAGCAGCTCAATCCGGACCACATCCTGGTGACCTCGTCCGGCGCCCCCCTGCTGGTCGATTTCGGCATGGCCACGCGCTTCCTGCGCGAGCAGGCGGACTGGAACACGCCGCAGCTGGCGGGGCACCGCCTGCCCTACATCGCCCCCGAGCAGAGCGGGCGGATCAACCGCGAGATCGACTACCGCACCGACTACTACAGCTTCGGCGCCACCCTGTACGAGCTGCTCACCGGCCAGCCGCCCTTCGCCGGGCGCGAGGGCCTGGAGCTGGTGCATTGCCACATCGCCCACGCGCCGCGCCCGCCGCACCACATCAACCGCCTGCTGCCCGAGGCGGTCTCCGCCGTGGTCCTCAAGCTGCTCGCCAAGGACGCCTCCGAGCGCTACCAGTCGGCGCACGGCATCGTGCACGACCTGCGCGAATGCCTGCAGCGGCGCGGCACCGCGGCGGCGGGCGACTTCGTGCCCGCCAGCCGCGACGTCTCCGCGCGCTTCCAGGTGCCGAAGCGGCTGTACGGGCGGACGGCCCTGCTCGCCGAGCTCGAGGGTCGGGTGCAGGCCTGCGCCGCCGGCGAGCGCGCGATCGTGCTGATCAGCGGCTACACCGGGGTCGGCAAGTCCAGCCTGGTGCACGAGCTGCGCCGCGCGGTGCTCGAACGCAACGGCCACTTCGCCAGCGGCAAGTTCGACCAGTACCGCCGCAATCCGCCGCATTCCGCCCTGCTGCAGGCGCTGCGCGAGCTCGTCCGCCAGCACCTCACCGAACCGGGCGAGCGCCTCGCGGCCCTCGGCGCGCGCCTGCGCGAGCAGCTCGGCGGCTACCTCGCCACCCTGGTGCGCCTGCTGCCCGAGCTCGGCCTCGTCGTCCCCGACGCCGGCGTCTCCCCGCCCAGCCAGCACCGCTTCGACGAGCAGGGCCGCCTGCATCTGTTCTCGCGCCTGATCGATGCGCTGACCGAGCCGGGCCAGGCGCTCACGCTCTTCCTGGACGACCTGCAGTGGGCCGACCCGGCCTCGCTCGGTCTGATCGAATCGCTCGCGACGCACGCCGGGCCACCCCGCCTGCTGCTCGTCGGCAGCTACCGGCACAACGAGATCGGACCGGGCCATGCGCTCGCCGGCTTCGTCGAGCGCATGCGCAGGAGCGCGCTGCCGCCGGTCGAGCTGCGCCTGCAGCCGCTCGATCTCGCCCAGGTCCGCCAGCTCCTCGCCGACACCCTGCGCTGCAGCGAGATCGAATGCGCGCGGCTCGCCGAGGCCTGTCACGAGAAGACCCAGGGCAACCCGTTCTTCCTCAACCAGCTCCTCGACGCGGTCTACGAGGAGGGCCTGATCCGCTTCCATGGCGAACGCTGGGAATGGGACGAGGCGGCGATCCGCGCGCGCGCGCTCAGCACCGACGTGGTCGAGCTCATGGTGAACCGCCTGCGCCGCCTCCCCGAGGGCACGCGCGCGGTGCTGCCGCTGGCGGCCTGCATCGGCGGCACCTTCGACCTCAAGACGCTCTCCATCGTCGGCGAAGGGCGCGCGCGCCAGCTCGCGCACGACCTCGTGCCGGCGCTCGGCGAGGGCCTGGTCGTGCCGCTCGACGACGGCGACCGCCCCGAGCGCGACCGTCTCGGCCGCGCCCGCTATCGCTTCGCGCACGACCGCGTGCAGCAGGCGGCCTACTCGCTGCTCGCGGACGACGCGCGCGAGCAGCTCCACCTGCGCGTCGGCCGCCTGCTGCGGCAGAACCTCGACACCGGCGCGCTCGACCGCCGGGTGTTCGAGATCGCCGGCCACCTCAACCTCGCGCGCAGCGCCATCGACGACCCCGACGAGCGCATCGCGCTCGCCGCCCTGAACCTGTGCGCCGGGCTGCGTGCGCGCGAGTCCGCCGCCTTCGAGTCGGCCCTCGACTATCTCGACAGCGGCCTCGACGCCCTGCCCGCGGACGCCTGGCGCACCCAGCACCGGCTGTGCCTCGACCTGCACCTCGCGGCCGCGGATGCCGCCAACAGCCGCGGCGACGACGCACGCATGCAGGCCCTGCTCGACGCCGCCCAGGAGCACGCGCACGACCCGCTCGACCGCGTGCGCTGCGAGCAGATCCGCATCCAGGCCCACGTCGCGCACAACCGCTTCGGCGCCGGGCTGGAGATCGCGCGCACCACGCTCGCGCGCCTGGGCGTGCGCCTGCCCGCGGCGCCAGGGCGCCTGCGCATCGCCGCC
>NZ_AMXF01000311.1 GCF_000310225.1 Thauera phenylacetica B4P | reverse complement strand
GCCAGGCCGGCGGCCGCGGCGCCGGCGTCCTGCCCCGGTGCGCCGCCCCCTGTGCCGCCCGCCTCGACGTTCATGTCCGCTTCGGCCGTGCCCACCAGCTCCGCCACCGCGGCATGGCGCGCGGCGGGCTCGGCGCGCTCGCGCAGCGGATGGTGCAGGGCATGGCGCAGCCAGCGCGAGCCCATGCTGGTCACGCAGGTGTCGAGCAGCGAGAGCAGGGTGGGCGCGGGCTCGCCGCGCAGGGTCTCGGTGAGCTCCAGGTTGCGCCGGGTGGCGGCGTCCAGGCGCAGGGTCTCGGATTCGCGCTCGACGACGAGGCCGGTGACGTGGGCGAGCGTCTGGCGCTGGGTGGCCTGCGCGTAGTCGTACAGGGCCGCGGCGGCGCCCAGCGCCACCGGCAGGTTCTCGACGCCGAAGCCGGCGAGGTCGCGGGTGCCGAAGTGGGCGGTGAGCAGCCGTGTGCCGGTCTCGGCGTCGAACTGCCAGTCCGCCAGGCGGCGCTGCGTCGGCGCGAGCGCGTCGAGCAGGGGCAGGGCCAGGCCGTCGGGCACCAGCACCTCGGCCGGGCGCAGGCGCTCGAACTGCGCCTGCAGCGCGTCCGACGGGCACTGCATGAGGCGGAAGTCGCCGTTGGCGAGGTTGAGCCACGCCAGCCCGAGCACGCCGCGGTGCAGGCTGGCGGCGAGCAGCAGCGCGTCGCGGCGGTCGTCGAGCAGCGCGGCGTCGGTCAGCGTGCCGGGGGTCACGATGCGGCTCACCGCGCGCTCCATCGGCCCCTTGGTCGCGCCCGGCTCACCCACCTGCTCGGCGATCACCACCGATTCGCCGAGCCTGACCAGGCGCGCGAGGTATTGCTCGACCGCGTGGAAGGGCACGCCCGCCATCCGGATCGGCTTGCCACTGGACTGGCCGCGCGTGGTGAGCGTGATGTCGAGCAGGCGCGCGGCCTTCTCGGCGTCCTCGAAGAAGAGCTCGTAGAAGTCGCCCATGCGGTAGAAGAGCAGGGTGTCCGGATGCTGCTGCTTGATCCGGAGGTACTGCTGCATCATCGGCGTATGGGCGGTGATCTCGGCCTCGCTCAGCGCGGCGGGGCGGATGGCCGTGTCCTCGAAGGGCGGCTTGCGGATTGCCAACTGAAGAAACCTCCCGGTTGCCTTGCTGTCGTCAGCAAAGGCAGGATTATCACCGTGGATCGAAGGAAAGATCGACTTGAACACACCGGACGCCGACACCCGCCGCATCGGCCGCAGGCTGGGCCTGCTGGCGACGCTCGCCTTTCTTGCGCTGGGCTGGGTGAGCTTCGACGGCGCGATCGAGCGCCGCGAGGACCCCAACCGCAATCTCGTGGTCGCCCCCGGCGCCAGCGAGCTGGTGCTGCAGCGCAACCGCGCCGGGCACTACCTGTTGCCGGGCGAGATCAACGGCCGTCCGGTGCGCCTGCTGCTCGACACCGGCGCGACCCAGGTCTCGGTGCCCGCACGCCTCGCCGCGGAGCTGGGACTGCAGGCGGGCGCGCCAGCCTCGGTGCTGACCGCCAACGGCGCGGTGACGGTGCGCCAGACGCGCATCCCGCGCCTCGCCTTCGGCCCCTTCGAGTTCCGCGACGTGGCCGGCCACCTCAACCCGGGCATGCAGGGCGACGAGGTGCTGCTCGGCATGTCGGCGCTGCGTCACCTTGAGTTCACCCAGCGCGGCGGCACGCTGACCTTGCGCGCGCCGGGCTCGGGATAGCAGGCTTGGGGCCGAGGCCTCAGGCCTGCAGGTTGGCCGGGCGCCAGGCCTGGATGATCGGCAGCAGCTGGCCGAAGATCTTCGGCGTGCCGGCGACCAGGTTGCCGGTGGTGAGGTAGTTGGCCTCGCCCGACAAGTCGGACACCAGGCCGCCGGCCTCCTGGATCAGCAGCACGCCGGCCGCCATGTCCCAGGGCGACAGGCCCATCTCCCAGAAACCGTCGAAGCGGCCCGCGGCCACGTAGGCGAGGTCGAGCGAGGCGGCACCCGGGCGACGGATGCCGGCGGTCTTCTGGGTGAGCTCCTTGAACATCGCCAGGTAGGCGTCGACATGGTCGAAGCGGCGGAAGGGGAAGCCGGTGCCGATCAGCGCCTCGTTGAGGCGGGTGCGGCGCGAGACGCGGATGCGGCGGTCGTTGAGGAAGGCGCCGGCGCCGCGCGAGGCGGTGAACAGCTCGTTGGTGTTGGGATCGTAGACCACCGCGTGCTCGAGCACGCCGTTCTTCGTCTGCGCGATCGAGACCGCGTATTGCGGCAGGCCGTGGATGAAGTTGGTGGTGCCGTCGAGCGGATCGATGATCCAGGTGAACTCGCTCTCCGGGCCGGACTCGCCGGACTCCTCTGCTAGAATCCCGTGCCCCGGGAAGGCGTCGCGCAGCACCTCGATGATCGCCTGTTCGGCGGCGCGGTCGACCTCGGTGACGAAGTCGTTGGGCGACTTGGACTGAACGGTCAGCAGGTCGAGCTGGGTCGACGCGCGGTTGATGACGGTCGCGGCGCGACGGGCGGCCTTGACGGCGATGTTCAGGGTTGCATGCATGCGGAGCGGTCTCGGTTAAAGAATCGGGGCCTGCCGCGTGCGCCGGGCGTGCGCTGCCGCCCGCTTCATCGGGCCGCCGTGCGGCCGCCGGGCCACGTTCCGGGCAGGCAGCCCGGCAAATTCGGAAAACGCGGAATTTTAATATGAATCGCCCCCTTGCGCTCGACCGCATCCGCGTCGTGCTGTCCCGCACCAGCCACCCCGGCAATATCGGCGCCGCCGCGCGCGCGATGAAGACCATGGGCTTGCGCGAGCTCTGGCTGGTCGCGCCGGAGTCCTTTCCCGACGAGGTCGCCACCGCGCGCGCCTCGGGTGCGGCCGACCTGCTTGAGCGTGCGCGCGTGGTCGGCACGCTGGAAGAGGCGCTCGCCGACACGGTGTTCTCCGCGGCGCTCACCGCGCGCCGGCGCGAGCTCTCGCTGCCGCGCCTGCAGGCGCGCGACGCCGCGGTGGAGCTGGTGGGGCGCACGCAGGATGGCGCGGTGGCGCTGGTGTTCGGCAACGAGACCAGCGGGCTCACCAACGAGGAGGCGGCCTTGTGCAGCCTGCCGGTCACCATCCCCACCGACGCGGAGTTCTCCTCGCTCAATCTCGGCGCGGCGGTGCAGGTGCTGGCCTACGAGCTGCGCATGGCCGCGCTCGGCGCCGCCGCCGCGCCCGGCGACCCGCAGCCCGAGCCGGCCACGCATGCCGACTTCGAGGGCTTCATGGCCCACCTCGAGCGCGCCGTCACCGCCAGCGGCTTCCACGACCCCGCCAACCCCAAGCGCCTGCTGCCGCGCATGCGGCGCCTGTTCAATCGCGTGCGCCTCGAGCGCGAGGAGGTCGCCCTGCTGCGCGGCATGCTCACCACCTTCGAGACGCCCCGCCGCCGCGGCTGATCGCTGCAGACTGCGAAGAGAATCTTGCAGGGGAGTCTTTGGGGGGGCTTGCAGGAGCGCCGGCAGGCGCGAAGACCACGCCAGGGATGCCCCCTGCGTCGCTTGCGCGACCGCCCCGTTCGCGGCTTGCGCCGCTCCTGCAGGCGTCCGGAAGCACGGCGGTTTCTGTAGGAGCGCCGGCAGGCGCGAACAAGGCCGCGGGGGAAGGGACGCGCGTCGGGTGGGCGAGCGCCGCTTTCGCGCCTGCCGGCGCTCCTCCAGAAACCGGCGCGGGTCGGAAGCTTTTGTAGGAGCGCCGGCAGGCGCGAACGCGGCTGC
>NZ_AMXF01000310.1 GCF_000310225.1 Thauera phenylacetica B4P | reverse complement strand
CGCGCCCGGCGGATCGCGCAGCGGCGCGCGACGCCGGCCCGACGGGCGCTGCGCGCGGGCGCCCCGCTGCGCCTACAGCAGCACGATGTCGTACTGCTCCTGGGTGTAGCTGCCCTCGGCGTGCAGCGAGACCTTCTTGCCGATGAAGTCCGACAGCATCGCGAGCGACTGGCTCTCCTCGTCGAGGAAGAGGTCGATGACGTTGGGCGCGGCGAGCACGCGGAACTCCTTCGCGTTGAACTGGCGCGCCTCGCGCAGCAGCTCGCGCAGGATCTCGTAGCACACCGTGCGCGCGGTCTTCACCTCGCCGCGGCCGCTGCAGGTGGGGCAGGGCTCGCACAGCAGGTGGGCGAGCGACTCGCGGGTGCGCTTGCGCGTCATCTCCACCAGGCCGAGCGCGGTGAAGCCGTTGATGCTCATCTTGGTGTGGTCGCGCGACAGCGCCTTGCGGAACTCCTCCAGCACCATCTCGCGATGCTCGATGTTCTCCATGTCGATGAAGTCGATGATGATGATGCCGCCGAGGTTGCGCAGGCGCAGCTGGCGGGCGATGGCCTGGCTGGCCTCGAGGTTGGTCTTGAAGATGGTGTCGTCGAAGTTGCGCGCGCCGACGAAGCCGCCGGTGTTGACGTCGACCGTGGTCATCGCCTCGGTCTGGTCGATGATCAGGTAGCCGCCGGACTTCAGGTCCACCCGGCGGGCGAGCGCCTTCTGGATCTCCTCCTCGACGCTGTAGAGCTCGAAGAGCGGGCGCTCGCCACTGTAGTGCTCGAGCAGCGGCAGCACCTGCGGCGTGTATTCGGCGGCGAAGGCGGAGAGCTTCTGGAAGTTCTCCCGCGAGTCGACGCGGATGCGCGAGGTCTCGTCGGTGACGAGGTCGCGCAGGGTGCGCTGCCCCAGGCCGAGGTCCTCGTGCAGCAGCTTCGGCGGGAAGAGGCCGACCGTCGACCCGGAGATCTCGCGCCACAGCTTGCGCAGGTAGGCGATGTCGGCGGCGAGCTCGGCGTCGGTGGCGGATTCGGCCATCGTGCGCACGATGAAGCCGCCCGGCTCGTCCTCGGGCACCAGGGCCACCAGGCGGCTGCGCAGGGCCTCGCGCCCGGCCTCGTCCTCGATGCGCTGCGAGATGCCGATGTGCTTCTCCTGCGGCAGGTAGACCAGCAGGCGGCCGGCCAGGCTGACCTGGGTGGACAGGCGCGCGCCCTTGGTGCCGATCGGGTCCTTGAGCACCTGCACCATCAGGCTCTGCCCTTCGGTGAGGATCTTCTCGATCGGGCGCGCGCCCTCGCCGTTCTGGCGGTCGCTCCAGATGTCGGCCACGTGCAGGAAGGCGGTGCGCTCGAGGCCGATGTCGATGAAGGCCGACTGCATGCCGGGCAGCACGCGCACGACCTTGCCCAGGTAGAGGTTACCGACGATGCCGCGGCTGGCGGTGCGCTCGACGTGCAGCTCCTGCACCACGCCCTGTTCGACGACCGCGACGCGGGTCTCCTGCGGGGTGAAGTTGATGAGGAATTCGATGCTCATGGACGGGGTGTGCTCACAGGACGGGGTGGCCGAAGATGTCGAGCAGCGCGGCGGTCTCGAACAGGGGCAGGCCCATGATCCCCGAGTAGCTGCCGCGGATCTCCTCGACGAAGATCGCGGCGTGGCCCTGGATGCCGTAGGCGCCGGCCTTGTCGAAGGGCTCTCCGGTGGCGACGTAGCGGCGGATGTCGTGTTCGCTCAGTCGGCGGAAGGCGACCTCGCTGACCGACAGCCGGCTGCGCGTGCGCTCGCCGTCGCTCATCGCGACCGCGGTCAGCACGCGGTGGCGGCGGCCGGAGAGGCGCTCGAGGATGGCATGGGCCTCGGCGGCGTCGTGCGGCTTGCCGACGATCTCGCCGTCCACCTCGAGCGTGGTGTCGGCCGCCAGCACCGGGTGCGGCAGCAGCTTGCGCCACAGCACCCGCCGCATGCCGGCCTGGGCCTTGGCGAGGGCGAGGCGTTCGACGTAGCGCTCGACCGCCTCGCCGGGCAGCGGGGTCTCGTCGACGTCGGCGTCCTCGCCGCGCTCGCCGGCGCGGAAGGTCAGCACGTCGAAGTTGACGCCGATCTGGCGCAGCAGGTCGCGGCGGCGGGGGCTCTTGGAGGCGAGGTAGATGCGCGGTGTGGGGGTCATGGCATGGCGTTCGGCAGGGGCCGCAGCGCCGGTCGGCGCCGGTCGGGCCGGGTGGCGCGATTCTAGCGGGTTTCGCCGCCGGCCACCCGCCGACCCGGCGCGATCGCATGGCTACCCGGAGCCCGCAGCGGTTGCGCTACTCGCGGTGGTAGGGGTGGTTCTTGAGCACCGTCCAGGCGCGGTAGAGGGCCTCGGCCAGCAGCGGGCGCACCAGGGCGTGGGGCAGGGTGAGGCTGGAGAGGCGGACGGCCTCGTGGGCGCTCGCCTTGACCGCGGGCGCGAGGCCGTCGGGGCCGCCGACGATCAGCGCGATGTCGTCGCCCTCGCCCTGCCAGGACTCCAGCCTGCGCGCGAGCGCCAGGGTGGTGAGGTCGGCGCCGCGCTCGTCGAGGATCACGCGCCGGCAGCGTGGCGGCAGGGCAGCCTCGATGCGTGCGGCCTCGGCGGCCATCATCGCCTCGACCGTCTTGCCGCCGCTGCGCGGCTCGGCCTTGACCTCGACGAGCTGCAGCGGCAGCTCGCGCGGCATGCGGCGGGCGAACTCGTCGAAGCCGGCCTGCACCCAGGCGGGCATGCGGTGGCCGACGGCGACGATGAGAAGTTTCATGGTGGAGGCTGCAAGCGCTCGTGGGCGAGCATGCGTCGCATCACGCGAGCGTCGCCCGCGCAATGCGCCGGCGGCCGCTCGCGAGGGCGGCTGCCCGTCAGGCGGCGTTGCGACGGCTGGACGGCGGGGTGTTCCAGAGCTCCTCGAGCTTGTAGTGCGCGCGCACCGCGGGCTGCATCACGTGCACGACGATGCTGCCGAGGTCGACCAGCACCCACTCGCCGGTCTCCTGGCCTTCGGTGCCGATGATCTCGCCACCGGCTTCCTTGACCTTGTCATGCACGTTCTGCGCGAGCGCGCGGGTCTGGCGGCCGGACTCGGCGCTGGCGACGACGATGCGGTCGAAGAGCGGGGTGTGCTTCGAGGTGTCGATGACTTCGATGTCGCGTGCCTTGATGTCTTCGAGGGCGGCGACGACGATCTTTTCGAGGGTGGGGGTGTCCATTCGGGTCCTGTGTGGGCCGGCGCGGTGCGCTCAGCGGTAAAGATGGTGCGCGGCAATATAGTCGAGAACCGATTCGGGCAGCAAATAACGCGCGCTGTGGCCGTTGCGCACCAGATCGCGGATCAGCGAGGCGGAGATCGCCAGCGGGGTCATGTCGAAGGGGACGACGCGGCCGGCGGGCGTATGGCGCAGCTCGGCGGGGTCGGCGGTGTGGCGGCCCGCGCAGGCAGCGTCGAGCTCGGGCGACAGGGTGGCGGGCCAGCGCCGGCCATGGGGGGCGTAGCCGGGGCGGTTGGCGACCGCGATGTGGGCGAGCGCGAACAGATCGGTCCACCGGTGCCAGGTCGGCAGGCCGGCGAAGGCGTCGGCGCCGAGGATCAGCACCAGCGGCCGCTGCGGGCCGAGCTCGGCGCGCAGGCGCTCGAGGGTGAGCACGGTGTAGCTCTTCTGCGGCGCCCGCACCTCGCCGTCGTCCACGCTGAAGCTGGGGTTGCCGGCGGCGGCGAGCCGCGCCATGGCGAGGCGGTCCTCGGCGGTGCTGCCGG
>NZ_AMXF01000309.1 GCF_000310225.1 Thauera phenylacetica B4P | reverse complement strand
CCGCCCGCGCCCGCGGCGACCCCCGAGCCGCGCCGCCCCTCCGCCGACGAAGAGGCCCGCCTGCGCGCGCTCATCGAGGGCAAGGCCTCGCCCGCGCGCGGCGACACCTACGTGCTGCAGATCGGCGCCTTCAGTGACGCCGGCAAGGCCGCGAAGCTGGTCGACGACCTGCGCGCGCGCGGCTTCTCGGCCTACACCGAGCGCGCCGGCAACGTCACGCGGGTGCGTGTCGGCCCGGTCGCCGGGCGCGCCGAGGCCGACGCCACCGCAGCCCGCCTCAAGTCCGCCGGTCATGCGGCGGTGCTGCAGGCGCGCTGATTTCCCCATGACCGTCTTCGACTACGTCTTCCTTGGCCTGCTCGCTTTTTCCGCGCTCATCGGCATGTGGCGCGGCCTGGTCAGCGAGGTCATGGCGGTGCTGGCGTGGGCGGCAGCGCTCTTCGCCGCATGGCGCTATAACGGAGATGCGGCCGAGGTGTTCACCGGCATGATCGTCGAGCCGATGTGGCGCCAGGTCGCTGGTGGCGCGCTGGTCGTGGTCGGCGTGCTGGTCCTCGCCGCGCTGCTGCGCTACCTGCTGCGCGAGCTGTTGCGCGCCGCCGGGCTGGGCGCCACCGACCGCTTCTTCGGCGCGCTCTTCGGCATCGCGCGCGGGCTGGCGGTCGCCTTCGTGGTAGTGCTGATCGGCGGGCTCGCCGGTGTGTCCAAGGAGCCGTGGTGGCGCGACGCGCTGTTCTCGGCGCCGCTGGAGTCGGCGGTGATCGCCGCCAAACCCTGGCTGCCTGTAGAGGTAGCCGACAAGATTCGATTCAGATAGGCCTCAATCCATGTGCGGAATTCTCGGTGTCGTCGCCACCTCCCTGGTCAACCAACTGCTCTACGACGGCCTCCAGGTGCTGCAGCACCGCGGCCAGGACGCGGCGGGCATCGCCACCTCGGAGGGCGGGCGCTTCCACATGCACAAGGGCTCGGGCCTTGTGCGCGATGTGTTCCGTACGCGCAACATGCGCAACCTGGAGGGCAACTGGGGCATCGGCCACGTGCGCTACCCGACCGCGGGCTCGGCCTACAACGCCGCCGAGGCGCAGCCCTTCTACGTCAACTCGCCCTTCGGCCTGCTGCTGGCGCATAACGGCAACCTGACCAACTCGGAAGCGCTCAAGCGCGAGATGTTCCTGTCCGACCTGCGCCACATCAACACCAGCAGCGACTCCGAGGTGCTGCTCAACGTGTTCGCGCACGAGCTGCAGGCCGCCTGCAAGGGGCTCAAGATCGACGAGGAGGCCATCTTCACCGCGGTCGCCGGGGTGCATCGGCGCTGCCGCGGCGCCTACGCGGTCGTGGTGATGATCGCCGGCTACGGCCTGCTCGCCTTCCGCGACCCCTACGGCATCCGCCCGCTGGTGATCGGCCGCAACGACTGCGAGGCCGGCACCGAGTGGCTGGTGGCCTCGGAGTCGGTGGCGGTCGATGTGCTCGGCTTCCGCCTGCTGCGCGATGTCGCGCCGGGCGAGGCGGTACTGGTCGATACCGGGGGCCGCTTCCACAGCCGCCAGTGCGCGGCGCGCACGGTGCACGCGCCGTGCATGTTCGAGTTCGTCTACCTGGCGCGGCCCGATTCGATCATCGACGGCGTGTCGGTGTACGAGTCGCGCATGAAGATGGGCGAGTACCTCGCCGACAAGATGCGCCGCACCATGCCAAACGTGCACATTGACGTGGTGATCCCCATCCCCGACTCCAGCCGCCCCTCGGCGATGCAGATGGCCGACCGGCTAGACCTGCCCTTCCGCGAGGGCTTCGTCAAGAACCGCTACATCGGCCGCACCTTCATCATGCCGGGCCAGGCCACGCGGCGGAAGTCGGTGCGCCAGAAGCTCAACACCATCCACCAGGAGTTCAAGGGCAAGAGCGTGCTGCTGGTCGACGACTCCATCGTGCGCGGCACGACC
This sequence comes from Thauera phenylacetica B4P, assembly GCF_000310225.1. Taxonomy (GTDB): domain Bacteria; phylum Pseudomonadota; class Gammaproteobacteria; order Burkholderiales; family Rhodocyclaceae; genus Thauera; species Thauera phenylacetica. The sequence goes on along the minus strand of NZ_AMXF01000309.1, from coordinate 1,890 downwards.
AGCAAGGAGATCGTCAACATGGCGCGCGAGGCGGGGGCCACCAAGGTCTATCTCGCCTCGGCCGCGCCGCCGGTGCGCTACGCCAACGTCTACGGCATCGACATGCCCACCCGCGGCGAGCTGATCGCCTCCGACCGCAGCGAAGAGGAGATCGCCCGCGAGATCGGCGCCGACGGCCTCATCTACCAGGACCTCGACGACCTCAAGGCCTCGGTGCGCGCGCTCAACCCCTCGCTGCAGTTCTTCGAGACCTCCTGTTTCGACGGCCAGTACATCACCGGCGACATCACCGTGGAGTACCTCAACGGCGTCGAGAACCAGCGCAGCGAAGCCAAGCCGGGCAAGAACGACCACAACGACCAGGACGACGGGGACGACGGCCAGCTCGACCTCAACCTCGCCTCCGACGCCGAGCGCTGAGCCGCTCCCAGAACAGTCCAGGCACGATCACGATGAACCGCCCCCTTCCGTCCGAGCTTCACCCCGACACCCTGGCCGTGCGCGCCGGCACCGAGCGCACGCAGTTCCGCGAGCACGGCGAGGCCATGTACCTCACCTCGAGCTTCGTCTTCGGCAGCGCCGCGCAGGCCGCCGCCTGCTTCTCGGGCGAGGAGGAGGGCTACGTCTACGCGCGCTTCTCCAACCCGACCGTGACTGCCATGCAGACCCGGCTCGCCGCGCTCGAAGGCGGCGAGGACTGCATCGCCACCGCCTCGGGCATGTCGGCGATCCTGTCGCTGGCGATGGCGACCATGCAGGCGGGCGACCACGTGGTGGCCTCCAACGGCCTGTTCGGCGCCACCCAGCAGCTCTTCGGCGGCATCCTGTCGAAGTTCGGCATCACCACCACCTTCGTGCCGGCCACCGACCTCGACGCCTGGCGCGCCGCGATCACCCCGCGCACCCGGCTCTTCTTCACCGAGACGCCGTCCAACCCGCTCACCGAGGTCATCGACATCGCCGGCGTGGCGGCGATCGCGCGCGCCGCGGGGGTGATCTTCGCGGTCGACAACTGCTTCTGCACGCCGGCGCTGCAGCGCCCGCTCGAGCTCGGCGCCGACGTCGTCGTGCATTCGGCCACCAAGTACCTCGACGGCCAGGGCAGGGTGCTCGGCGGCGCGGTGGTCGGCAGCAAGGCGATCACCGACGAGGTGTTCAAGTTCCTGCGCACCGCCGGCCCGACCCTGTCGCCCTTCAACGCCTGGGTCATCCTCAAGGGCCTGGAAACCTTGCGCATCCGCATGGAGGCGCAGTCGGCGAGCGCGCTCGAGCTCGCGCGCTGGCTCGAGGCCCAGCCCGGGATCGCGCGGGTGTACTACCCCGGGCTGGAGTCCCACCCGCAGCACGCGCTGGCGATGCGCCAGCAGAAGAGCGGCGGCGCCATCGTCAGCTTCGACGTCAAGGGCGGCCGCGACGCGGCGTGGAAGGTGGTCGACGCCACCCGCCTGATCTCGATCACCGCCAACCTTGGCGACACCAAGAGCACCATCACCCACCCCGCCACCACCACCCACGGCCGCATCAGCGCCGAAGCCCGCGCCACCGCCGGCATCGGCGACGGCCTGCTGCGCATCGCCGTGGGCCTGGAAGACATCGACGACCTCAAGGCCGACCTCGCCCGCGGGCTGGCGGGCTGAGCCCGCCGCGTCGGGACCGCCCCGGCGCTGCCGATGACGTCCAACCGCCGGGATCGCCCGGCGCCCGAGATGCGCGATATCCCTCTGCAGGAGCGCCGGCAGGCACGAATTTGGCCGTTGCCGCACGCGACCAGCGTCGGCGAGGGCGTGACCGCCCAATTCGCGGCGGCCGCCGCTCCTTGAAACGTCGCGCGGATGGCGGCCCAGCAAGCGCCAAGCCAATGTAGGAGCGCCGGCAGGCGCGAACAGGGCG
>NZ_AMXF01000308.1 GCF_000310225.1 Thauera phenylacetica B4P | reverse complement strand
GTGCCGTTTACGGCGCCGCCGGCGCCCACTCGACGACGCCGTTTAACGACGCCAGATTTGTGCGGAATCAGGGAGCCGGCAACAGCCACTGCCATGTGGAAATCGACATCGCGCTCGGCATCTTCGAATGCATCAAATTCTCCCTTCCGCTTTCGCATGCGGGTCACAAGCCCATTCAGTTTCTTGATGTCCGTATCCGTGGCGCGAAGAGCCGCGAACTGAGCTGCGATGCACTCGATACCGTGGCGCAGTTCCAGGACGTCATCAACCGTTGAGGGGTGGCGCTGAAGCAGGTGCACCAGCGGATCGGTAATGACCGGAGCGGTCACATCCGTGACGCAATAGCCGCCCCCGCGACGTGCCTGCAGCAACCCCCTGCTTTCGAGGACGAGCAGCGCCTCGCGCAAAGAGGGGCGAGACACGTCCAGTTGCTTGGAAAGATCTCGCTCGGGAGGCAAATTGTCGCCAGGTTTGAGTTCTCCGCTCGCAATCAACCCCTCGATCTGCTCGGCAATGGTATCGGACAGGCGCGCGCCTCGGCTGCACGACGGCGCTGAACGATGGGCTCGACGACATGGCGAATTCCTCCTTGGATATCGGTAGTTCAGCGTGCTCCAGGCACGTGGCGGGCGTCGTGGATTGTACGTCCTTGATTGCTGCACTGCGGCGCGCCTGAGTGGTGCAAGCAGCGACCCTTGCGGCTCGATAGATATTAAGGATAGCATTATCAAAATTTCTTGGTCAGACCAAGCAGGCCGGAAGTCCGAGCATACCGGAGGGGGCGCGCCACCGCAGGAATCATCCCTGCAAGGCAGCGAAGCACCGACGGGCAATTCAATCAGAGGAGACAACATGAGCACACAAGGGGATATCGACATCCGTGAAACTGCGGAATGGATCGAAGCGCTGGAAGGTGTTGTAGCGAACGAAGGTCCTGCCCGCGCCCACTACCTGATCGAGACCCTGATCGCCACCGCGCGCCAGGAAGGGGTGAACATCCCGTACTCGGCCACCACCGAGTACATCAACACCATCCCCGCCGAGCAGCAGCCGCCCTACCCCGGTGATCCGGACATGGAGATCAAGCTGCACTCGTACATCCGCTGGAACGCGATGGCGATGGTGGTGCGCGCGAACAAGGACACCAACGTCGGCGGCCACATCGCCTCGTTCGCCTCGGCCGCCGCCTTGTACGACGTCGGCTTCTCGCATTTCTGGCACGCGCCCTCCGAGCAGCACGACGGCGACATGATCTACTTCCAGGGCCACTCGGTGCCTGGGGTGTATGCGCGCGCGTTCATGCTCGGCCGCCTGTCCGAGGAGCAGATGGACAATTTCCGCCAGGAAGTCGGCGGCAAGGGCATTTCGTCCTATCCGCACCCCTGGCTGATGCCGGACTTCTGGCAGTTCCCGACCGTGTCGATGGGCCTGGGCCCGCTGTGCGCGATCTACCAGGCGCGCTTCATGAAGTACATGGCCAGCCGCGGCATGATCGACGCCGCGCGCGCAGAGCAGCGCAAGGTGTGGGCCTTCCTGGGCGACGGCGAGACCGACGAGGTCGAGTCGCTCGGCGCGATCGGCATGGCCGGCCGCGAGAAGCTGGACAACCTCGTGTTCGTCATCAACTGCAACCTGCAGCGCCTCGATGGCCCGGTGCGCGGCAACGGCAAGATCATCCAGGAGCTCGAAGCCGGCTTCCGCGGCGCGGGCTGGAACGTCATCAAGGTCATCTGGGGCACGGCCTGGGATGCGCTCTTCGCGCGCGACAAGAAGGGTCTCCTCAAGCAGCGCATGATGGAACTCTGCGACGGCGAGTACCAGACCTTCAAGGCCAAGGACGGCGCCTACGTGCGCGAGCACTTCTTCAACACGCCGGAACTGAAGGCGCTGGTCGCCGACTGGACCGACGACCAGGTATGGCAGCTCAATCGCGGCGGCCACGACCTGTTCAAGATCTTCGCCGCCTACAAGGCCGCCAGCGAGCACAAGGGCCAACCCACGCTGATCCTGGCCAAGACCATCAAGGGCTTCGGCATGGGCCAGGCCGGCGAGGCGATGAACATCTCGCACCAGCAGAAGAAGATGGACGTCGATGCGATCCGCCGCTTCCGCGACCGCTTCGGCCTGCCTGTGCCGGACGACAAGCTCGAGGAGCTGCCCTACCTGAAGTTCGAGGAAGGCTCGCCCGAATACAAGTACATGATGCAGCGCCGCATGGACCTGGGCGGCTTCCTGCCCCAGCGCCGCACCCAGGCCGCGCCGCTGGCCGTGCCCGCGCTCGACGCCTTTGCCGCGCTGCTGAAGGCCTCGGGCGAAGGCCGTGAGCTGTCGACCACGATGGCGGTGGTGCGCATCATGAACACGCTGCTGAAGGACAAGCAGATCGGCCGCCACATCGTGCCGATCGTCCCCGACGAGAGCCGCACCTTCGGCATGGAAGGCATGTTCCGCCAGTACGGCATCTGGAACCAGGAAGGCCAGAAGTACGTGCCGGAAGACCATGACCAGCTCATGTTCTACAAGGAAAGCCAGACCGGCCAGGTGCTGCAGGAAGGCATCAACGAAGCCGGCGCGATGGCCGACTGGATCGCCGCAGGCACCGCGTACAGCGTGCACGGCGTGCAGATGGTGCCGTTCTACATCTTCTATTCGATGTTCGGCCTGCAGCGCACGATGGACCTGTGCTGGGCGGCGGCGGACCAGCGCACGCGCGGCTTCATGATCGGCGGCACCGCCGGGCGCACCACGTTGAACGGCGAAGGCCTGCAGCACGAGGACGGCCACAGCCTGCTGCTGGCCAACATGATCCCCAACTGCGTGAGCTACGACCCGACCTTCCAGTACGAGGTGGCGGTGGTGGTGCAGGACGGCCTGCGCCGCATGTTCGCCGAGCAGGAGGACGTGTACTACTACATCACGGTGATGAACGAGAACTACGAACATCCCGAGATGCCCGCCGGCGCCGAAGCCGACATCCTCAAGGGCCTGTACGCCTTCCGCAAGGGCGCTGCCGGCACCGGTCCGCGCGTGCAGCTGATGGGTTCGGGCACGATCTTCCGCGAAGTGATCGCCGCCGCCGACCTGCTCAAGGCGGACTGGGGGGTGGAGGCCGACATCTGGGGCGCGCCCAGCTTCAACGAACTGGCGCGCAACGGCCAGGACGTCGAGCGCTGGAACCTGCTGCACCCGATGGAGGAGCCGAGGAAGTCGCACGTTGCCCAGAAGCTGGAAGGCGCGCAAGGCCCCGTCATCGCGGCCACCGACTACATCCGCATGCTTCCCGAGCAGATCCGTCCGTTCATCAAGGGCAGCTATGTGACGCTCGGCACTGACGGCTTCGGTCGTTCGGACACCCGCGAGAACCTGCGCCACTTCTTCGAGGTGGATCGTCACTGGGTGACCCTGGCGGCGCTGAAGGCGCTGGCCGACGACGGCGTGATCGGTCGTGACAAGGTTGCGGCAGCCCTGGTCAAGTACAACCTCGACCCGAACAAGCCCAACCCGATGTCGGTCTGAGCGCGCAAGGAGACTAGAACATGAGCCAACTCATTGAAGTGAAGGTTCCGGACATCGGCGATTTCGACGCCGTGCCGGTGATCGAGCTGTTCGTGAAGGTAGGCGACACGATCGCCGTCGATGATGCGATCGCGACGCTGGAATCCGACAAGGCGACGATGGACGTGCCGTCCTCGCACGCCGGCGTGGTCAAGGAAGTGCTGGTCGGCATCGGCGACAAGGTCAGCGAAGGCAGCGTGCTGATCAAGGTCGAGGCGGCTGGTGCCGCAGCGGCTGCGCCGGCGCCTGCCGTTGCGGCTGCTGCCCCGGCCGCTGCAGCGCCGGCTGCGCCCG
>NZ_AMXF01000307.1 GCF_000310225.1 Thauera phenylacetica B4P | reverse complement strand
GCCGCTGCGGGCCGCTCGCGCGGCCCCGCTGTGCGCCGCTTGCGCCTCCCGACTCAGCCCGCCGCGCTCTCCCGCGGCGCGCCGGCCGTCCAGGCGCGCAGGCTCTCCAGCAGCGAGAGCAGGGCGGGGACGAAGAACAGCACCAGCAGCACCGAGAAGCCCAGCCCGAAGGCGATCGAGGCGGCCATCGGGATCAGGAACTGGGCCTGCAGCGAGCGCTCGAAGAGCAGCGGGGTGAGGCCGCCGACCGTGGTCAGCGAAGTCAGCAGCACGGCGCGCAGGCGGCCGCAGGAGGCACCGACCAGGGCCTCCTGCAGGCCGGCGCCCTTGTGCTGGAGCTCCTTGAACAGGCTCACCAGGATGATCGAGTTGTTCACCACGATGCCGGCGAGGCCGAAGAGGCCGAACATCGACAGGATGGTGAGGTCGATGCCGAGCACCCAGTGGCCGAAGATCGCGCCCGCCAGCCCGAGCGGGATCGCCGACATCACCACCAGCGGCCAGCTCCACGACGAGAACGACCATACCAGCACCAGGTAGATCAGGCCGAGGCCGAGCACGAGCCCGGCCTTCATGTCGGCCAGGGTCTCGCGCTGGTCGGCCGAGCGCCCTTCGAAGCTGAACTCGAAGCCGTACTTGTGCGCGAGCCGGGGCAGGGTGTCGCGCTCGAGCTCGGCCTGCACCACGTTGGCGTTGCTGACGTGGGAATCCACCGCGGCCGAGACCTCGACCGCGAGCCGGCCCTGGGCGTGGCGCAAGGCCTCGAAGCCGCGCCGCGACTCCCAGGTCGCCACGCTGGCGAGCGGCACGAAGCGGCCGTCCGGCAGGCTCACGTTGATGCGCTCGAAGACGTCGAGCCGGCTGCGCTCCTCGCGCGGCAGCATCACCCGCACCTCGAGCTCGTCGCGGCCGACCTGCACGAGCTGGGCGAGCGCGCCGTCGAAGGCGGCGCGCAGCTGGCGGCCCAGGCTCTCGGTGGTGAGCCCGAGCGCCTCGCCGGCCGGGGTCAGGCGATAGACCAGCTGCTCGCGGCCGTAGGGCATGTCGTCCTCGGGTTCGCTGACGCCGGGGATGCTCTTCAGGGTCTCGGCGAGCTCGAGCGCGGCGGCCTTGAGCGCGTCGGCGTCGTCGCCGGTGAGGCGGATGTTGATGTCGCGCCCCGGCGGTCCCGACTGGCGCGCGGTGAAGGTGAGCAGCTCCAGGCCCGCCACCGCCGGCAGCTTCTCGCGCCACGCCGCGAGGAAGCGCTCGTTGCGCACCTCGCGGGTGTCGGGCGGGACGAGCTCGACCATGATGCCGGCGAGCTGGTCACCGCGCGCGCTGCCGCCGCTGCCGCTGCTGATCGTGCCGCCCAGGCGCGCCACCGCGGTCTGCACCAGGCCGCCGCCGAGCTCCGCCTCGGCGGCGAACAGCGCACGCTCTAGCTCGCCGAGGAAGGCCTCGGTGTGCGCGCGTGGCGTGCCGGCGACGAAGGTGGCGTTGGCATAGATCACCTGGCCCTCGGGGGTGGGGAAGAACACGAAGCCGATGCGCCCGCCCGCGATCAGGCCGACCGCGAGCACCATCAGGCCGAAGGTGAAGGCCACCGTGGCGCCACGCCAGGCGAGCGCGCGCTCCACCAGGCGGCGGAAGGGCCCGTCGCGAAAGCGCGCGAAGCCCGCGTCGATGCGGGTGCGCAGCGCCGAGTGCTCGAGCGCGCCGGCGCCGGCGAGCGCGCCGCGCAGGTGGGCGGGCAGGATCAGGAAGCACTCGAGCAGCGAGGCGGCAATCACCGCCACCATCACGAAGGGGATGTCGCCGAGGATGTTGCCGATGATGCCGCCCACCATCATCAGCGGCAGGAAGGCCGCCACCGTGGTGAGCGAGGAGGCGACCACCGGCCACAGCATCCGGCGTGCGCCCCCGAGCGCGGCCTGCGCCGGGCCCTCGCCCAGGTGGCGGTGGGTGTCGGCGTCCTCGCTGACCACGATGGCGTCGTCGACGATGATGCCCAGGGCCATGATCAGCGCGAACAGGCTCATCATGTTGAGCGTGCCGCCGAGCACGTACATCAGCGCCAGGGTGGCGAGGAAGGCGGTGGGCACGCCGATCATCACCCAGAATGCGACCCGCCCGGGCAGGAAGAAGTACAGCACCGCGACCACCAGCAGCAAGCCCGAGAGGCCGTTATTCACCAGCAGCTCGATGCGCTCGCTGATGAGCTGCCATTGCGCGTCGAAGACCTCCAGGCGGATGCTCGGCGGCAGCGTCGGACGGGTCTTCTCCAGCCAGTTCTCGAGCACGCGTGCGGCCTTCAGCGAGTGGCCGCTCTCGCTGCGCTGAAGCTGCAGCTCGACGACGGCGTCGCCGCGTTCGAACAGCGCCAGCTCGTTGTTGCGCGGCTCGCGGGTGAGGCGCGCGATCTCGCCGAGGCGGACCACGCCTAGCGCATCGCTCACCACCGGCAGCGGCGCGAAGGCGTCGGCGCTGCGGCGCTGCTCGAGGCCGCGGATCTCGCGCGCCCCGTCGGCCTCGCCGGCGATGCCGGCGGGAAAGTCGCGCGCGAGCTGGCCGATGCGGTCGCCCACCTGCACCAGCGACAGCCCGAGCGTCTCCAGCGCCGCCGCGGGGACCTCGATCGCGATGCGCTCCTCGGGCAGGCCGGTGAGGGTGATGCGGTCGATGCCGGCGGCGAGCAGCTCGCTCTCGAAGCGGCGCACCCAGGGGCGCAGCTCCTCGACGCTGCCGCCGCGCACGAGCAGGCGCGCGATCGGCTCGTAGCGCGACACCCGGCTGACCTCCGGGGTCTCGGCGTCGCGCGGCAGGTTGCGGAACTCGTCGACGCGCTGGCGCACCTGGTCGAGCGCGAGCAGGGCGTCGGTGTCCTCGTGCAGCTCGAGCGTGATGCTGGCGACCCCCTGCGCCGAGGTCGAGCTCATCTTCTTGAGCCCGTCCACGGTTTTCAGGCGTTCCTCGAGCGGGGCGGTGATGCCGATCTCCACGTCCTCGGCCGAGGCGCCGGTCCACACCACCCGCACCGAGATCACGTCGAGCTCGAAGGTGGGGAAGAACTGCACGTTCATGCGCGTGATGCCGATCGTGCCGAGCACGAAGGCGAGCAGCATCAGCACGTTGGCAGCGACCTTGTGGCCGGCCAGGCGCTCCAGCACGCTGACGTGCCTCATCGCGTCGCCCCGGCGGCTGCGCCTCCCGACCCCCCGCCACCGACCACCTCGACAGCGAGGCCGTCGATCGCGTGCGGCAGGTGGGTGCGCGAGACCAGCATGCCGTCGCGCAGCGGCGCGGCCTCGTCGCGGGCGCGCACTAGCATCGCCAGGCGCTCGCCGTCGCGGCGTTCGCCGGCGCGCAGCACCGGCACCGCCTTCAGGCGGCCGTCCTCGATACGGTAGATGCGGTCACCGCCGTGCAGCGCCGAGGGCGGCACGGCGAACACGGCCTCCAGCCGCGGCCGCTCCAGCACCGCACTCAGGAAGGCGCCCACTGGGAGCTTTGCTGCGTCGTCCATGCGCAGCAGCACGTCCACGCCGCGCGCGTCGGCCTCGCCGCCGATACGCTCCAGGCGCGCGGCTAGGCGGCTGGTGCCGAACTCGGCATGCGCGCGCAGGGTCTCGCCGCGGCCGAGGGCGGCGCGCAGCTCCTCGGCATAGATTGCCGGCACGCGCGCACGCAGGAAGAGCGCGTCCGAAGGGTAGAGGTTCAGGAGCGCCTGCCCGGGCTGGACCTGGTCACCGGCGGCGACCTCGACCTTGCCGATGCGCGCGGCGAAGGGCGCAACGACCTCGCCGCGCTCGGCGTCGCGGCGGGCCTCGGCGAGGCGGGCCTGGAGCTGGGCGAGGCGGGCGGGATGCTCGGCGATCGCCCGGCGGCG
>NZ_AMXF01000306.1 GCF_000310225.1 Thauera phenylacetica B4P | reverse complement strand
TCGGCCTGTGCGAGGTGATGCAAGACGAGGCCGAGGCCGCGATCGCGCTCGAGCGGCTCGCCGCGAGCACGGCCGCGCCGGCGGTGGATCGCGGCGACTGGCGGCTGCTTCACCGGGGGGACCCGCGACAGGGAGAAACCGACGGGCGCAGCGTGCACGCCGAACCCGGCGCGCCCGACCGCAGGCCGGCTCCCGGCCTCAGCGCACACACTGCGCCGGGCGTCATCGGACAGCCGCCGGACGGCACGCTCGAGCTCGACCTCCACCCCCTGCTGCTGCGCCTCGCCGACGAGCCCGATGCCGCCCGCGGCGCGGCACGTTTCCAGGCCACGCTGGCCGCCGCGCTCGTCGACTGGGTCGAGGAGGCGCGCCGGCGCGCCGGCTGCGCCACGGTGGTGCTGTCCGGTGGCTGCCTGCACAATCGCCTGCTCGCCGACGCACTGCACGCCGCCCTGCCGGCACGCGGCCTCGAGGTGCTCGGCGCGCGCCGGCTGTCGCCGGGCGACGCCGGCCTGGCCCTCGGCCAGGCCTGGGTCGCCCTGCACCGCACCCGATGACCGCCCCCGTAGGAGCGCCGGCAGCCGCGAAAGCGGCCGTCCGGTCCGCACGCTCGTCGGCATCGTCCGTGCGCGCCTTCCGGCGCTCCTGCATCGGCCCCATTCGCGCCTGCCGGCGCGCCTACATGAAAACCGGCGCGTACGATCGGCCCGGACTCGCTCGTCGGGCATCCTCCGCCTCGCCCGCCACCCACAAGGAACGTTGAAGATGTGTCTCGCCATCCCCGCCCGCATCATCGAGCTGCTCGACGGCGACCAGTGCCGCGTCGAGCTCGGCGGCGTGCGCAAGGAGATCTCGCTCGCCCTGGTCGACGACGCCGCCGTCGGCGACTACGTGATCGTGCATGTCGGCTATGCGCTGACGAAGCTCGACCCCGAGGAGGCCGCGCAGACCCTGGCGCTGTTCGCCGAAGCCGGCATCGACCCCGCGGGCGCGCTCGCCGGCGACGGCCTGCCCACCACCGAGGCGGCGCGCTGAGATGCGCAGGCCGGCGATGAAGGACCATCCGGGACATCCCGACGCGGGAGGATGCGCCGCGCGACGGTGGAGGGCGCCGCGTTGCGCAGCGGCGACATGAAATACGAGGCTCCGCAATGAAATACGTGGACGAGTTCCGCGACGGCACGCTCGCCGCCGGGCTGGCGCGGGCGATCGCGCGCGAGGCCGACAGCGGCCGCGACTACGCCTTCATGGAGTTCTGTGGCGGCCACACCCACGCCATCTCGCGCTACGGCGTCGCCGACCTGCTGCCGGCCAACGTGCGCATGATCCACGGCCCGGGCTGTCCGGTGTGCGTGCTGCCGATCGGCCGCGTAGATATGGCGATCCGACTCGCGCTGGCGCGCCCCGAGGTGATCCTGTGCACCTACGGCGACTGCCTGCGCGTGCCCGCCTCCGACGGTCTCTCGCTCTTGAAGGCGAAGGCGCGCGGCGCCGACGTGCGCATGGTGTATTCGGCCGCCGATGCGCTCGCGCTCGCCGCGCGCGAACCGGCGCGCGAGGTGGTGTTCTTCGCGATCGGCTTCGAGACCACCACCCCGCCCACCGCGCTGGTGCTGCGCCAGGCCGCGGCGCAGGGCCTCGCCAACTTCAGCGTGATCTGCAACCACGTGCTCACCCCCTCGGCGATCTCCACCATCCTCGAGTCGCCCGAGGTGCGCCGCCTCGGCACCGTGCCACTGGACGGCTTCATCGGCCCCGCCCACGTGTCCACCATCATCGGCAGCCAGCCCTACGCGTTCTTCGCCGAGGAGTACCGCAAGCCGGTGGTGATCGCCGGCTTCGAGCCGCTCGACGTGATGCAGGCGATCCGCATGCTGGTGCGCCAGGTCAACGAGGGCCGCGCCGAGGTCGAGAACGAGTTCGCGCGTGCTGTGGTGCCGGAGGGCAACCTCAAGGCCAAGACCCTGGTCGCCGAGACCTTCGAGCTGCGGCGCAGCTTCGAATGGCGCGGCCTCGGCCTGGTGCCCTACTCCGCGCTGCGCATCCGCGCCGCCTTCGCGCCCTGGGACGCGGAGGCGAAGTTCGGCCTCGACTACCACCCGGTGCCCGACAACCGCGCCTGCGAATGCGGCGCCATCCTGCGCGGGGTCAGGAAGCCCACCGACTGCAAGCTCTTCGGCACCGTGTGCACCCCGGAGACGCCGATGGGCTCGTGCATGGTGTCCTCCGAGGGCGCCTGCGCCGCGCACTACAACTACGGGCGCTTCCGCGACGTGCCGGTGCGCGTCGTCGACAACTCCGCCCCCCCGAACCCGGACCAGGAAACCGCATGAACACCGTCAAACCCGGCTATGTCCGCCCGCTGGACCTGCGCAACGGCCGCGTCGACCTCGGCTTCGGCGCCGGCGGGCGGGCGATGGCGCAGCTGATCTCCGAGCTCTTCGCGCGCGCCTTCGCCAACGACTACCTCGCCCGTGGCGACGACGGCGCGGTGCTGCCCGCGCCGGCGGCGGGCGAGCGCCTGGTGATGGCGACCGACGCCCACGTGGTGAGCCCGCTGTTCTTCCCCGGCGGCGACATCGGCAGCCTGTCGGTGCACGGCACGGTGAACGACCTCGCGGTGATGGGCGCGCGCCCGCTCTACCTGGCCGCCAGCTTCATCCTCGAAGAGGGTTATGCGCTCGCCGAGCTCGCCCGCATCGTCGATTCGATGGCCGCCGCCGCGCGCGCGGCCGGGGTCGTGGTGGTGACCGGCGACACCAAGGTGGTCGAGCAGGGCAAGGGCGACGGCGTCTTCATCACCACCACCGGCGTCGGCGCGCTGCCGGCCGGGCGCGATCCGGGCGGCGCGCGCGCGCGGCCGGGCGATGCGGTGCTGCTGTCCGGGCGTATCGGCGACCATGGCATGGCGATCATGGCGCAGCGCGAGTCGCTCGCCTTCGACTCCGAGATCGTCTCCGACAGCGCGGCGCTCAACGGCCTGGTCGAGGCGCTGTATGCCGCGGTGCCGGCGGAGGCGGTGCGCGTGCTGCGCGACCCCACCCGCGGCGGGCTGGCGACCACGCTGAACGAGATCGCCACGCAGTCGGGCGTGGGCATGGAGCTCGACGAGGCGGCGATCCCGGTGTCGCCGCAGGTGCACGCGGCCTGCGAGCTGCTCGGGCTCGACCCGCTCTACGTCGCCAACGAGGGCAAGCTGGTGGTGCTGTGCGCACCGGAGCACGCCGAGGCCGCGCTCGCCGCGCTGCACGCCCACCCGCTCGGCGCCGAGGCGGCGCGCATCGGCGCCGCCACCGCCGACCCGCAGCACTTCGTGCAGATCCGCACCGGCTTCGGCGGACGGCGCATGGTGGACTGGCTCGCCGGCGAGCAGCTGCCGAGGATCTGCTGATGGCCGCGGCGCTGCGCATCCTGCTCCTCACCCACAGCTTCAACGGCCTCGCCCAGCGCCTGTTCGCCGAGCTCGGCGCCGACGGCCACGCGGTCTCGGTGGAGTTCGACATCGCCGACAGCGTGACCGAGGAGGCGGTGGCGCTGTTCGCGCCCGACGTGATCGTCGCGCCCTTCCTCAAGCGCGCGGTGCCGGAGTCGGTGTGGCGCCGCCACCTCACGCTGATCGTGCATCCGGGCATCGTCGGCGACCGCGGGCCCTCCGCGCTCGACTGGGCGATCCAGGAAGCCGAACCGGCCTGGGGCGTCACCGTGCTGCAGGCCGAGGCCGGGATGGACGCCGGCCCGGTGTGGGCGAGCCGCGAGTTCCCGCTGCGCGCGGCGAGCAAGGCCGACGTCTATCGCAACGAGACCACCGCCGGCGCGCTCGCCGCGGTGCGCGAGGCGCTCGCGCGCGTGCCCGAGTGGCGCGCCGGACGCTGGC
>NZ_AMXF01000305.1 GCF_000310225.1 Thauera phenylacetica B4P | reverse complement strand
ACACGCACTCGCCGACACCGCCTGGCAAGCCGTGCAGCGCGCCCGGCTGGACGCCGCGGGCGCGCGCCTGCGCCGCCTGCTGCAGGCCCATGGGCTGGAGAGCCGCGGACCGGCCCTGTTCCAGTACGTCCGCCTGACACACGCGGCGCAGGCGCACGCGGCCTTCGCCCGTCGCGGCATCCTGCTGCGCCGCTTCGACGACCCGCCCGCGCTGCGCTTCGGCCTGCCCGCGGACGAGCCCGGGTGGGCGAGGCTGGAGGCTGCCCTGGCACACTGCCCGAATCTCTTGAAGGAGCCCTGATGCGCTTGCCCCCCTTCCGTATCTCCACCGCAGCGGCCTCGGCCGCCTTCGCCACCCTGCTCGCGCTCGGCAGCCCCGCCGCGGCCGCGGGCATCGAGCTGGAGGACGACACCGGCCGCAAGCTCGCGCTGGCCGCACCGGCGCAGCGCATCGTCAGCCTCGCCCCGCACGTCACCGAGATGCTCTTCGCCGCCGGCGCGGGCGAGCGCGTGGTGGGCGCGGTGGACTACAGCGACTACCCCGAGGCCGCACAGCGGATCACGCGCGTGGGCGGCTACACCCGGATCGACCTCGAGGCGGTGGCGGCGCTGCGCCCGGACCTGGTGATCGGCTGGCAGAGCGGCAACCGCGAAGGCGACCTCGCCCGCCTGCAGGCGCTCGGCATCCCGGTGTACCTGAGCGAGCCGCGCAACCTGGAGGACGTGGCGCGCAACCTCGAGCGGCTCGGCCGGCTCGCCGGCAGCGAGCACACCGCCCAGGCCGCCGCGAGCACCTTCCGCGCGCGCCGCGAGCACCTCGCCGCGACCTACTCGGGGCGCGACAAGGTGCGCGTGTTCTACCAGATCTGGGATCGCCCGCTGATGACGGTGAACGACCGCCACCTGATCGCCGACGTGATCCGCCTGTGCGGCGGCGCCAACGTGTTCGGAGAGGTCGCCCACCTGACCCCGACGATCGGCGTCGAGGCGGTGCTCGCGGCCAATCCGGAGGTGATCGTGGCCTCGGGCATGGGCGAGGCGCGCCCCGAGTGGCTGGACCAGTGGGCGCGCTGGCCGCAGCTCGAGGCCGCGCACCGAGACAACCTGTTCTTCATCCCGCCCGAGCTGATCCAGCGCCATACGCCGCGCATCCTCGACGGCGCGGAGCGACTGTGCGGCCAGATCGACACCGCGCGCAGCCGGCGCACGCGGGGCGCCGCTGCGCTCACGCCGTCCGCAGCGCCGGCTCCGACTCCAGCTCCGGCGCCTGCTCGCAAGGACTGAGCGCCACCCGACGCACCTCGCGCAGGCACTCCAGCCAGGCCCGGTCGAAATGCCAGGCGAGGAAGGGCAGGCTGTCGCCGAAGAAATGCTGCGCCGCAGAAGGACCCGACGCCTGCTGCCGCTCGGGCATGCCGACGCCGATCGCATCGAGCCGATCCTGCAGCGCGGGGTGGAAAGGATCCCCAGCGTCCGCGCGCAGCAGGCGCTGCGGATCCATGGCGGCGCCGGACTGCGCGAAGCCTGCCGCGAAACCGTGCCCCATCTCGCGGTAGGGCCGCACGCACGGCGCCGCGTCGCGCTCGCTCAGGGCATGCACGCGCGGGAGGTAGTCGTTGGTGAGGAAGTCCGCCTTGCAGCAGAGCTCGAGCAAGGTCCCGGCGAGCAGCTCGGCCCCCACCAGGCGTGCGGCCGTCTGGTCGGCCGCGTATTCCTCCAGCTGCGCCAGCACCAGCATCCTGGCGCACAGGGCGTCGCCCTGCGGGTCGAACCAGGGGAAACCGCGCGGCAGCGCGGCGACCAGCTCGTCGAGGGTGCGCATCCACCACGCCTGCAGCCAGGCGCTGCGGCCGCGCATTCCGCGCTGGCGCGCGACGACATGGCCGATCTCGTGGGCGATCACCGCCGCAAGCTGGCGGGGGTCGAGCGCATGCGCGAGCGGCAGGCCGATCAGCAGGTCGGTGGCGATCGCGCCGAGGCCGAGCTGCCGTGGCCGCTGCACGATCGAGGCGTTGATGTCGCCCGTCACGTAGATGCGCCGGATCGGCCTCGCTCCGGCCGCATCCGTGAGCGCATCCGCCAGTTCGTAGAGCTCGCCCACCTGCGCGCGCGCGACCTCCACCCCGGCCGGGCGCGGCGCAAGGCTCAGCAGGGACGCCAGCGTGGCCCAGATCGCGGCGACACTGCCAAGCATGAAGAGCACCCAGAACAGGGTCTCCATCGGCGCGCCCCGACCGATCGCGTCCCAGGTGGCCACGGCCCCCACGACCGCGCCGCCGAGCAAGAGCAGGGTCGAACCGGCCACGGCGAGCAGGCCAGCCAGCGCGCGGCCGCCCAGGTCGCGGGCGAGCCGGTCGTAACGGTCATCGAGGTCTTCGGAGAGCTGGATTTCACGCACGGCAATACCCCTACCATGATCCGGGTTGTGTCGGATTGTAACGAATCCTTCATGCCATGACACTATTCTTCGCAAGATTCGCGCAGACGCCCCCGGGGCAGAGGGCGGAGAGCCCCTCCCCCGGCCGAAATGGCTCGCCATTCCGAGGTGGAGCGCTTATAGTGCGGGCTTCGCTGCGGTGCACCAGTCACCCGCGGCGTTTCCTGCAACGATCCGTTCGCCCCCACGCGGCGCGGATCCCTCCCGCAGCCCGGATTGGTGTCGCATCGATGCATGCGGCGGGCTCGCGCCGGACCATCGAATGAATCCCCAAGCAAACTTCGCCAGCCTCGCGCTGGCCGAACCCATCCTGCGTGCCATCAACGAGGCAGGGTACACCCACCCCACGCCCATCCAGGCCCAGGCCATCCCCCAGGTGCTCGCCGGCCGCGACCTGCTCGCCGCCGCGCAGACCGGCACCGGCAAGACCGCCGGCTTCACGCTGCCGCTGCTGCACATGCTGGCCGCGACCCACACCCACCCGCACCCGCCCGGCCGCCCGCGCTGCCTGATCCTCACCCCCACGCGCGAGCTCGCCGCCCAGGTGGAAGAGTCGGTGCAGACCTACGGCAAGCATCTGCCGCTGACCTCGCTGGTCATGTTCGGCGGTGTCAACATCAACCCGCAGATCGGCGCGCTGAAGAAGCGCGTCGACATCCTCGTCGCCACCCCGGGCCGCCTGCTCGACCACGTCGGCCAGCGCACGCTCGACCTCTCGGGCGTCGAGTTCCTGGTGCTGGACGAAGCCGACCGCATGCTCGACATGGGCTTCATCCGCGACATCCGCAAGGTGCTCGCGCTGCTGCCCAAGAAGCGCCAGAACCTGCTGTTCTCGGCCACCTTCTCGGACGAGATCCGCCAGCTCACCCAGGGCCTTCTGCACGACCCGGCCACGGTGGAAGTGGCGCCGCGCAACACCACCGCCGAGCGCGTCGACCAGGCCGTCTACATGGTTGGCCAGAAGCAGAAGCGCGAACTGCTCGCCCACCTGATCAAGGAAAAGCAGTGGTTCCAGGCGCTGGTGTTCACCCGCACCAAGCACGGCGCCAACAAGCTCGCCGAGTACCTGACCAAGCACGGCATCGACTCGGCGGCCATCCACGGCAACAAGAGCCAGGCCGCGCGCACCCGTGCGCTGGCGCAGTTCAAGGACGGCTCGCTACCGGTGCTGGTCGCCACCGACATCGCCGCGCGCGGGCTGGACATCGACCAGCTGCCGCAGGTGGTGAACTTCGAGCTGCCCAACGTGCCCGAGGACTACGTGCACCGCATCGGCCGCACGGGGCGCGCGGGCGCTGCCGGCCATGCGATCTCGCTGGTCGACAAGGAAGAAGCCAACCTGCTGACCGCGATCGAGCGCCTGATCAAGCGCCGCATCGACCGCGCCGTGGCCGAGGACTTCGTGCCCAGCGCCGGTGGCGAGGCCGCGCACGACGCCGACCACGAGCGCGAGCCGCTGCAGCGCCGCGGCGGCCGCAACGGCC
>NZ_AMXF01000304.1 GCF_000310225.1 Thauera phenylacetica B4P | reverse complement strand
CGCGGCACGGCGCGAGGCCGCCCGCCGCCTGGTCGCCGAACTGCTGGTCGAGCTCGCCGCGCGCCGCGACCGCCTCGCCGACTCCGAGGACGACGAGGCCGCGCTGCAGGTCGCGGTCGAGCGCCTGCGCGCGGACGTGCGCAGCCGCGAGCAGGCCTGTGTGGACGCGCTGCTGCGCCTGTACCGCTTTCGCACCGACGACGCGCGCATGGCCGACCTGCCGCTCGCAGACGGGCGCTGGGACGACGACCTCTTCAACCCCGAGACCTTGCGCCAGATGGGCGTGCGCCTCGGCACCGGCGCGGCCGCAGGCGCGGCCGCGGGGGTCGGCATCGACCTGATGACCGGCGGCCTCACCCTGGGCGCCGCCGCCGCGCTCGGTGCCATCGCCGGCGGCCTGTGGCAGACCTTCGGCCACTACGGCGAGCGCCTCGCCGCCAAGCTGCGCGGCCGCCGCGAGCTCACCGTGGACGACGCCATCCTGCGCATCGTCGCGCTGCGTCAGCGCAGCCTGCTGGTGGCGCTCGACGGGCGCGGCCACGCCGCGGTGAAGCCGATCGAGCTCGACGCCGGACGCGAGGGCGCCGCAGCGAACGCCGACCCGGTGAGCGCGCGCTGGCGCAAGGACGCGCTCCCCGATGCGATCGGCCGCGCCCGCGCCCACCCCGAGTGGGCGGAGGCGGACGGCAGCCACAAGGACGAGGCGATCGCGGAACTCGCACGCGCGCTCGCCTGAACTGCGCCGGCCGGGGCGATCGAATGAAGCCTGTGTGAGCGCGAGGGCACGCGCTTGGAGCCGGCTGGCCCGTACAGAGGGTTCGTGTCCGCGCTCGTTCGCGGGAAAGTCCCCTCCCGTGTGCGCCGCACCCCGATTCGCCCGGGCGCGCCGCGTCAGCCCGTGCTGTCCTCGTAGCTCGACGGCGACACGCCGGCGCTGGCGAGGAACTCGCGCAGGTCCTTCACCGCCTGCTTGCCGAAATCACTGCCGTGGTGCGGATGGTGCAGGTAGAACTCGCGCCGGTTCAGCACCACGCGGAAGCGCGCGCCGTGGCCGCTCTCGACCTCGGCGCCGAGGTGGTTCAGCAGCGACTCGACCTCGCGCCAGTGCAGGTTGCCGGCCGGCGGATCGCGGAAGATCGCTTCCAGGGTGTGGCGATGCTTGTTGCTCATGGCGGACTCCGGGCACGCGAAGGATGAGCCCATCGTAGCGCAGTTCGCCCCGTGGCCGGGAGACGGGCACGCCGCTCCCGGGGCATGCAGGAGCGCGACGAGGAGCCGGGTCGATCCGCGCTCGGCGTCTCTCCCGTCCGCGCAGGCCGTCCCGTCGGAGCGCTACGCCTCAATCCGGGGCGTTTGCGGCCGTTACCTCCGGTGTCGCCGTCTTCCGCGCAGGTTCCCCCCATGAAAGTCGCCGCCTTCAGTGTCGAGCTGCAGTCCTCGCATCGTTTCGCCCAGTCGCTCGAGACCCGCGAGCGCCACGAAGTCTGGCGCGGCACGCGGGATGCCGTCCCGGTAACTGCGGGCGCGCAGCGGCCGGCGGTGGAGATCTCCGCCGCCGGCCAGGGCGCGCTCGTGGCCGAGAACGCGTCCGCGGCCGTGGATGCGGTCGCGGAGGACGCGGTCGAAGACGATCCGCGCCTGGCCATGCTGATCCGTAGGATCGAGTTCCTGACCGGCGAGCCGGTGCGGCGCTTCAGCATGCGCGAGCTCCAGCCCGCCGACGCCGCCGAGCCTGGGCGCGAGGGCGACGGGAGCGCGCTTGCGGGCGGCCAGGGGGGCGCACGGCGCGTCGGTTTCGGGCTCGAATACGATTTCAGCAGCCGCTTCAGCGAGACCGAGACGGTGTCCTTCGCCGCCGCAGGGGTGGTGCGTACCGCCGACGGCGCCGAGATCCGCTTCGAACTCGGCTTCGAGATGTCGCGCAGCTATACCGAGTCGGTGTCGGTCAGTGTGCGCGCCGGCGACCAGCGCCTGAAGGATCCGCTGGTGCTGGACTTCGGCGGCCCCGCGGCGGCGCTCTCGGATGTGCGCTTTGGCTTCGACCTCGATGGCGACGGCACCCGGGAGAAGCTGCCATCGATGAGCGGCAGCGGCTTCCTCGCCTTCGACCGCAACGCCAACGGGCGCATCGACGACGGTCGCGAGCTCTTCGGTCCGGCCACCGGAGACGGCTTCGCCGAGCTCGCCCGCCTCGACGACGACGGCAACGGCTGGATCGACGAGGCCGATTCCGCCTGGTCGCAGCTGCGCGTGTGGCAGCCGGATGCGGCGGGCGAGGGCAGCGTGCGGGCGTTGGGTGAAGCGGGCGTCGGCGCGCTCCACTACGGCCGCGTTGCGACCCCGTTCAGCCTGAAGGACGCCGCGAACGACACCCAGGGTCTGATGCGCGCGAGCGGCGTCTATCTGCGCGAGGATGGCGGTGCCGGAACGCTGAGCCAGGTCGACGTGAAGGTCTGATCCCGCGGCGCGTCCCGGTCCGGACGCCGTATCCCGCGACGTGTGCCAGTCCAGGCGCAGGATGTGATGCGCGTCGGTGAGGTTGAGGCGCGAGGGGTGCTTCGGGGGCGACCCTTCACCCCGCGTCCGCGTCCGCGATCGGCGCGAGCGCAGCCGCCGCGCGCTCCGACGCGACCAGGATCAGCTTCATCGTCGCCCGCGTGGCGCCGACGAAGAGCTTGCGCATGGTGAGCTCGTCCATGCGCCCACCCGTCACCTCGAAATCGATCTCGGTAAACAGGATGCAGGGCGCGGACTGCCCCTTGAAGCGATACACCGAGTCGATGAGCAGCTCGCCCTGGGAGTGCTCCGGTTCGCCGAGCAGGTCGTAGCGGCCGGTGAACGCGCGCAGGCGGTGGGCACCGAGGTGCTCGAGCGGGGTGAAGCGCGAGTGCTCGCGGCCACGGAAGGTGAGCAGCACGATGGCGTCGCGGCGGAAGCCCAGGCCGAGCGCGCGCGTGATCGCGCGCTTGGTGGCGTCCATCAGGCCGGCTTCGTCGCGCCAGGCGAAGATCTCCGGCGCGCTGTCGGTCACCGGGCTCCCGGCGCGCACCGGGGCGGGCAGCGGCAGCCGGGTATTGAGCAGGGCGAGCACGTCGGCCGGGGTGCGGTAGTTGGTGTCGGCGGTGAGCCCCACCCAGCCCGGCAGCGCCACCGGCGGGCGGTCGTAGAGGTTCTGCAGCGGGTCCTCCAGCCACCAGGCGCGCCCGCCCGGCTTGAGCAGCGCGAGCAGGGCGTCGCGCCAGGCCTCGGTGAAGTCCTGGCCCTCGTCGATGATGAGCTCGTCGAACTGCCAGGCGGCGGTTACCTGGCTTGCGACCAGCGCGGCGAAGTCGGCCTCCATGCGGCGGAAGGCGCCCGGCGCGCCGAAGGCCGGCTTGCGCCCGGCGTCGCGCAGGCGGCGGTCGCAGAGCTGGTGGAAGGTGGCGATCTCGCCGCCGGCCGGCGCGATGCGCGCGAAGTGGTCGGCGAGCGGGCGGTTGTAGCACACGTAGAGCGGGCGCCGGCCGGCGGCGAGCGCGTCGGTGTAGGCAGCGAGCGCGAGCTGGGTCTTGCCGCTGCCCGCGGTGGCGGTCACGCGCAGGCGGTGCGGCTCGACCGTGATGCGGCGCGCCCATTCGGTGAGCCCGCCGGCGAGTCGGGTGGTGAGCTCGTCCACCTGGCCGATGTGCGACTGCACGTCCGGCACCAGCTCGAGCAGGTCGGCGAAGAAGCGGTGGAGAGCCTGGCGGCGGCTGCCGTCGAGGGCCGGGTCGCCCTCCTGTGGCCGCGTCAGCGCGGCGACGATCGCGGGCAGCTCGTCGCGCCGGCCGGCGTCGACGATGCGGCTCGGGTCCAGCCCCGCAGTGCCGGGCTGGCGCACCACGTGGTCGGGGCAGTGCAGCAGTACGTCGAGCATGGGCTCGGCGCCCTCGAGCAGCGGGCGCAGGCGCGCGCGCAGCGCGTCGGCGTTGCGCGCGAGCTCGACGCTGAGCTGCGCCGCGCGGCGCCTGC
>NZ_AMXF01000303.1 GCF_000310225.1 Thauera phenylacetica B4P | reverse complement strand
CAGCGGACGCAGCCACCTGCTGCGCGCCGCGGTCGACGCCGCGCGCGCCGCCGGCCGCCCCGCCCACCTGCTCGCCGCCGCGACCGTCGAGGACGACCTACCCGAGACCCCCGGTGCGCTGCTCGCGATCGACGACGTCGACCAGCTCGGCGCCGCCGCGCAGATCGCGCTCTTCAACGCCTTCAACCGCGCCCGCGGCAACGGCCAGTCGCTGCTGCTGTGCGGCCCCGCCGCCCCGCTCGGCCTGGCGCTGCGCGAGGACCTGCGCACCCGCATCGGGCAGAGCCTGATCTACCAGGTGCAGCCGCTCGACGACGACGCGCGCGCCGAGATCCTCGCCACCCTGGCGGCGCGGCGCGGCCTGCGCCTGGCCGACGAGGTGGTGGACTTCCTGCTGCGCCACGGCCGCCGCGAGCTCTCCAGCCTGCGCGAGGTGCTCGACGCGCTCGACCGCGCCTCGCTCGAGCGCAAGCGCCCGATCACCCTGCCGCTGCTGCGCGACATGATCCAGCAGGGGCTGGAAATCTGAACCCGCGGAGGCGGCGTCCGATGCGCGCCCGCCTTCCTCGAATCCTCATCCACCTGATCCATCTTGCGGAGCCCGATCGTGAATCTCGTCCTCTTCGACCTCGACAACACCCTGCTCGCCGGCGACTCCGACTTCGCCTGGGCGCAGTTCCTCATCGACAAGGGCGTGCTCGACCGCGAGGTGCAGGAAGCGAAGAACATCGAGTTCTACGAGCACTACAAGGCCGGCACGCTCGACATCTTCGCCTTCCTCGACTTCCAGCTCGCCCCCCTCGCCCGCCACCCGCGCGAACAGCTCGACGCCTGGCACAGCGAGTTCATGGCGCGATCGATCCGCCCGATGATCACCCCCAAGGCGCGCACGCTGGTGCGCGAGCACCTCGACAGCGGCGCCCTGGTCGCGGTGGTCACCGCCACCAACGCCTTCGTCACCGGCCCGATCGTGCGCGAGTTCGGCATCCCGCACGTGGTGGCGACCATCCCCGCGCAGCAGGACGGCGCCTTCACCGGCAAGCCGCGCGGCACGCCGGCCTTCAAGGCGGGCAAGATCGAGCGCGTCGACGCCTGGCTGGAGTCGCTCGGCCTGCACCTGCGCAGCTTCGAGCACAGCTGGTTCTACAGCGACTCGCACAACGACCTGCCGCTGATGCAGCGCGTCACCGACCCGGTCGCGGTCGACCCCGACCCCACCCTGCGCGCCCACGCCGAGTCCGCCGGCTGGCCGGTAATCTCGCTGCGCTGACCGTTCGCAGCTGCCGCCGCTCCTAAAGCGCGGCCGGGACGCGCGCCGGTTTGTGTAGGAGCGCCGGCAGGCGCGAAGGCGGCGCCGACCGAAAGCGACGCGCGCCGATGACCCGACCGCCGTCTTCGCAGCTGCCGCAGCTCCTACAGCGCGGCCGGGACGCGCGCCGGTTTATGTAGGAGCGCCGGCAGGCGCGAAAATGGCGCCGACCGAAAGCGACGCGCGTCGATGATCCGACCGCCGTGTTCGCAGCTGCCGCAGCTCCTACAGCTCGGCCGGGACGCGCGCCGGTTTATGTAGGAGCGCCGGCAGGCGCGAAAATGGCGCCGACCGAAAGCGACGCGCGTCGATGATCCGACCGCCGTGTTCGCAGCTGCCGCAGCTCCTACAGCACGGCCGGGACGCGCGCCGGTTTATGTAGGAGCGCCGGCAGGCGCGAAAATGGCGCCGACCGAAAGCGACGCGCGTCGATGATCCGACCGCCGTGTTCGCAGCTGCCGCAGCTCCTACAGCGCGGCCGGGACGCGCGCCGGTTTGTCTAGGAGCGCCGGCAGGCGCGAAAATGGCGCCGACCGAAAGCGACGCGCGTCGATGATCCGACCGCCGTGTTCGCAGCTGCCGCAGCTCCTACAGCACGGCCGGGACGCGCGCCGGTTTATTTAGGAGCGCCGGCAGGCGCGAAAATGGCGCCGACCGAAAGCGACGCGCGTCGATGATCCGACCGCCGTGTTCGCAGCTGCCGCAGCTCCTACAGCACGGCCGGGACGCGCGCCGGTTTATGTAGGAGCGCCGGCAGGCGCGAAGGCGGGGGTGGGCACCGCGAGCCGTGCCTGTTGCGCGACCGCCGCGTTCGCGCAGCGTGCGGGCGATTCGATCGGTTATCATTGCGCGCTTATGCAAGCACGACTCCTTTCCCGATGATCCGCAAGCTGCTGCGCAAGGTCTTCAAGCGCCCGGCCACCCCCGCACGCCACGAACCCGCCATCCTCCCCGTTGAACGCCACGGCATCCGCCGCGAGCAGCTGTCGCCGGCCGCGCGCAAGGTTTGCGCGGTGCTACAGGAGAAGGGCTTCAAGGCCTTCGTCGTCGGCGGCGCGGTGCGCGACCTGCTGATCGGCCAGCCGCCCAAGGACTACGACGTCGCCACCAGCGCCACGCCCGAAGAGGTGCGCGCCGCCTTCCGGCGCTCGCGCATCATCGGCAGGCGCTTCAAGATCGTGCACGTGATGAGCGGGCCGGAGACCATCGAGGTCTCCACCTTCCGCGCCAGCCAGGATGCCGAGAGCACCGACACCGACGAGCACGGCCGCGTGCTGCGCGACAACGTCTTCGGCAATCAGCAGGAAGACGCCACCCGGCGCGACTTCACCGTCAACGCGCTGTACTACGACCCCGGCACCGAGACCATCGTTGACTACCACCACGGCGTCGCCGACATCCAGCAGAAGACGCTGCGCGTGATCGGCGACCCGCGCACGCGCTACCGCGAGGACCCGGTGCGCATGCTGCGCGCGGTGCGCCTGGCGGCCAAGCTCGGGCTGGCCATCGACCCTGCGGCGCGCCAGCCGATCCGCGAGATGGGCCCGCTGCTCGAGAACGTGCCGGCGGCGCGGCTCTTCGACGAGATGTTGAAGCTGCTGTTCTCCGGCCACTCGATGAAGTGCCTGCAGCAGCTGCGCGGCGAGGGCCTGCACCACGGCCTGCTGCCGCTGCTCGACGTGATCCTCGAGCAACCGATGGGCGAGCGCTTCGTCACCCTGGCGCTGGAGAACACCGACGAGCGCGTGCGCGAGGACAAGTCCGTGTCGCCCGGCTTCCTGTTCTCCACGCTGCTCTGGCACGAGGTGCTGAAGACCTGGGACAAGAAGAAGGCCGGCGGCGACCACAGCCAGCCCGCGCTCTTCGAGGCCATGGACGAGGTGCTCGACGCCCAGGCCGGCAAGCTCGCGATCACCCGCCGCATCGCCGGCGACATCAAGGACATCTGGGCCATGCAGCCGCGCTTCGACAAGCGCACCGGCAAGGCGGCCTACCGCGTCATCGAGCAACCACGCTACCGCGCCGGCTGGGACTTCCTGCGCCTGCGCGCGCAGGCCGGCGAGATCCCGATGGAGATCGTCGACTGGTGGGACGACTTCGCCCACGCCGGCCACGACGAGCGCGAGGCGCTGCTGCGCCAGGCGCCGCCCGAGGCCGCCCCGGCCGCGAAGAAGCGCCGCCGGCGCAAGCGCAAGCCGGCCGGCGAGAACGCCACGCCGGCCGACGACGCCGTCGTCGATCCCTCCTGAGCACGCCCGCTTGATCCGCGCATACATCGCCTTCGGCGCCAACCTGGGCGACCCGGCCGCCGCCTTCGCCGACGCCTTGCAGCGCCTCGACGCGCTGCCCGGCACCCGCGTCGTGGCGAGCTCCTCGCTGTACCGCAGCGCCCCGGTGGGCGTCGCCGGCCAGCCCGACTACCTCAACGCGGTGATCGCGCTCGACACCACGCTCGCCCCGCGCCCGCTGCTCGAGGCCCTGCTCGCGATCGAGCACGACGCCGGCCGCCGCCGCGACTTCCCGATGGCGCCGCGCACGATGGACCTCGACCTGCTGCTGCACGGCGACGCGGTGATCGACCAGCCCGGCCTGCAGGTGCCGCATCCGCGCATGCACGAGCGCGCCTTCGCGCTGCTGCCGCTGGCCGAGATCGCCCCCGCGGCGAGCATCCCCGGCCGCGGCGGGGTCGCGGCGCTGCTGCCCGCGCTCGCCGG
>NZ_AMXF01000302.1 GCF_000310225.1 Thauera phenylacetica B4P | reverse complement strand
GAGTCGCGCGCGCGGGGCGGCCGCGGGCGCGGCGGCTCACTCCTCGCGCGGATCGCGCGCGAGCAGGCGTTCGACCGCGCCGCGCGCGTCGAGGCCGTGGTGGAGGAGGGCGTCGATGGCCTCGCAGATCGGCATCTCGACGCCGCGCCGGCGCGCGATCCCGACCACCTCGCGTGCGGTCGACACGCCTTCGGCGACATGGCCGAGCTCGCGCAGGATGTCGGCCAGGCCCTTGCCTTCGGCCAGCGCGAGGCCGACGCGGCGGTTGCGCGAGAGGTCGCCGGTGCAGGTGAGGATGAGGTCGCCCATGCCGGCCAGGCCCATCAGGGTCTCGCCGCGCGCACCGAGCGCGCGCGCGAGGCGGGCAATCTCGGCGAGGCCGCGGGTGATCAGCGCGGCGCGCGCGTTGAGCCCGAAGCCCATGCCGTCGGAGACCCCGGCGGCGATCGCCATGACGTTCTTGACCGCGCCGCCGACCTCGCAGCCGACGAGGTCGGTGTTGGCGTAGATGCGCAGGCGCGGCTGATGCAGCACGCCCACCCAGTGGCGGGCGAAGTCGGCGTCGTGCGCGGCGAGCGCGATCGCGGCGGGCAGGCCACGCGCGACCTCGGCGGCGAAGCTCGGGCCGGTGAGCACGCCGCTGGCGGCCCCGGCGCCGCACTCCTCGGCGACGATCTCGTGCGGCAGCTTGCCGGTGCCGGCCTCGAAGCCCTTGCACGCCCACAGCAGGGCGCGCCCAGGGGCGAGCCGGCGCAGCTCGCGCACCGTGGTGCGCAGGCCGGCGAGCGGGGTGACGACCAGGTGCAGGTCGGCAGCGACGGCGGCGCGCGCGAAGTCGGGCTCGACTGCGAGCGCGTCGCGCAGGCGCACGCCGCGCAGGTAGCGGGTGTTCTCGTGGATGCGGGCGATCTCGGCGAGCTGGTCGTGGTCGCGGCCCCACAGCACCACGTCGTGGCTGGCGGAGAAGGCCTGGGCGAGCGCGGTGCCCCAGGCGCCCGCGCCGAATACGGCGATGCGGCAGCGGCTCACAGTCCCCATACCTCGCTGGCGCGCACGAAGCCCTCGAAGCCTTCGACGTGGCGCACGCGCGCCCAGCCCTGGCTGGCGGGTTCGAGCAGCTCAAGGACGACGTGGCGCGTGGCCTCGAAGGCGGGCGCGGCCGACTCTGCCGGCGCGCGGCGCACGAGGGCGCGTTCCGCGGTGACGATGACCATCCGGCGTGTGCTGAGCGCGCTGCCCTCGACCCAGGCGAGGCCGCCCTCGGGGTCGCGCACGCGCAGCCAGCCGTCCTCGCGCACGACGATCTCGACCGGCGTGCCGGGACGCAGGCGGTACAGCGCCTCGGCGTCCGTCGCGGGCTGTGCTCGCAGCAAGGCCGCAGCACCGACGGAGCGGTATTCGATCGCCTGCGCGGCGACCGGGAGCGCCGCGCCGCCCAGGGTGGCCAGCGCGGCAAGGTTCAGGAGCGCGCGCCCGAGCGGCGCCGGCAGGGTTTGCGGGGACGGACGGCGCGCGCGCTTCATGCGGGAAGCCTCACTGGATGGGCACTTCGCCGGAGGCCTGCTCGACCGCCTGCTGGATGGCCTGCTGGCGTTGCGACTGGTAGAGCGACTCGAAATTGACCGGCGACAGCAGCACCGGCTGGAATCCGGCGCGGGTGACCGCGTCGGACACGGCCTCGCGGGCGTAGGGGAAGAGGATGTTGGGGCAGCCGATCATCATCACCGGCTCGAGCTCGCCCTCGGGGAGGTTGCGGATCTGGAAGATGCCGGCCTGGGCCACCTCGACCAGGAAGAGGTTGCGGTCCTCGCCGATGCGGGCATTGACGGTGACGGTCAGGGTGACCTCATACACGCCTTCCTCAACCACCTGGCCTTCGGTGCGCAACTGCACATTGACCTGCGGGGTCTCGCGCTCGAGGAAGATCTGCGGGGCGCCCGGCACCTCGACCGAGAGGTCCTTGACGTAGAGTTTTTCGATCGAGAAGACGGGTTGGGCGTTTTCGCTCATGAATCGGGTTCCGGTTGGGTTGGGTGCGGTCGCACCTGCGACCGCGAAAGGAAAGGGGAGATCGGGGCGGCTGCGGGACCTGCTCGGGCGCGCAACCGCGCTCAGGCAGCCTCGCCGCGCAGCAGCGGGTCGAGCTTGCCGGCGCGCTCGAGGGCGAACAGATCGTCGCAGCCGCCCACATGGTAGTCGCCGATGAAGATCTGCGGAACCGTGCGGCGCCCGCTCAGCTTCATCATCTCCTCGCGGCGCGAGGGGTCGAGGTCGACGCGGATCTTGTCCAGCCCGCCCACGCCCTTGTCGAGCAGCAGCTGCTCGGCGCGGATGCAGTAGGGGCAGGTCGCGGTCGCGTACATGCGGATCAGGGGCTGCATGCTCATTTCCTCTTGCGGCTGACGGGCTGCCCCGCCTTCTGCCACTCCATCATGCCGCCGCGCAGGTTGTAGATGCGGTTGAAGCCGGCCTTGCGCAGCGTGCCCGCGGCGCTGTTCGAGCGCGCGCCGGTGGCGCAGCACAGGATGACCGGGTGGTCCTTCCACTTCTCCATTTCCTTGCTGCGGCGCTCCATCTCGCCGGCGGGGATGTGGCGGGCATTGGGGATGTGGCCTTGGGCGTACTCGCCCTGTTCACGTACGTCGAGGACGATCGCGTCCTCGCGGTTGATGAGCAGCGTCGCCTCGACTGGCGAGAGCTGGGTGTCGTCGCCGCGGCTGCGGATGAGCTCGACCATGAGCCAGGTGCCCGAGGCGGCGGCGAGCGCGGCCCAGTACCAGTTCTGTTGCAGGAATTCCACTAGGGGGGTGCTCCGGTTGCGGGGGGTGGGATCAGCGTTCGTCCGCGTCTGGGGCGCAGAAGACCTCGCGCATCAGCACGATCAGTTGCAGGGTGCGCTCGTCGCCGACGCGGTAATAGACGCGGTTCGCGTCCTTGCGCGTCTGCAGCACGCCCTTGTCGCGCAGGATGGCGAGATGCTGGGAGATGTTGCTCTGCGAGGTGCCCACGGCGTCGACGATGTCCTGCACGCATTCCTCGCCGCTGCCGAGCACGCAGAGGATCTTGAGGCGCAAGGGATGTGCGATCGCCTTGAGCGCGCGCGCGGCGGTTTCGATGTGTTCGTGCTTGTCGATCAGGGTGGTGATTGCGTCTTTGTCCACGATGGGGCCGGCAGAATCAAAGCGCTAGTATAAAATAACGCGTTGTTCCGATGCATGAGAGATCTCGTGTCCGGAGGTGCGGCGCAGCGGGCTCCGTTCCGGGCCGGTTCATCGCATCGCCCGCGCTCATCGCATCGCCCCGCTCCCTCCCCGGTCCTGTCCGGATCTTCACTCGCAACCTTCCGCGGACTCCACCCCCGTTGTCACCCAGAAGCCTGAACCCGCTGATCGCCGGCGCGTGCCTCGCCACGCTCGTCGCCCTGGGCGCCGTACCCACCGCCGCGCTTGCCCAAGCCGGCGGTGAGATCGCCGAGCGGCGCTCCGACCTCGACGAGCTCAAGCAGCGCATCCGCGAGCTGCAGGACGAGATGGCGAAGGCCGAGGCCGAGCGCAGCACCGCCCAGAAGGCCCTGGTCGAGTCCGAGCGCGCGGTGTCGCGCGCGGTGCGCGAGCTCGGCCGCATCGAGGGCGAGCGCAAGGGGGCCGAGAAGCAGCTGGCGGTGCTTGAGGGCGAGCAGCGCGAGACCGCCGCGCGCATCGACGCGCGTCGTGGCGAGCTCGCCGACTGGGTGCGGCGCCATTACGTGCACGGCGCGGCCGACGGCGTGGCGCCGCTGCTGTCGGCGCGCGACCCGAACCAGCTCGTGCGCGACGCGCACTACCTCGAGCACCTCGGCCGTGCCCGCCTGGAGCTCATCGAAGGCCTGCGCACCGACCTCGCCGAGACCCGGCGCCGCGCCGACGAGATCGTCCAGCGCCGCGATCGCCTCGCCACGCTCGAGCGCGAGCAGCGCGGCCGCCAGCAGCAGCTGCAGACCGAGCAGTCGCGGCGCAAGGTCGCGCTCGCCGAGGTGAACCGCGAGCTGAAGGCGAAGAAGACCGAGGTCGACGCGCTGCAGCAGGACGAGCAGCGCCTCGGCAAACTCATCGAAACCCTCGCCCGCCGCGCGCGCCTGGCCGCCGCCCGCGAGGCCGCGCGCCGTGAAGCGGAGCAGCGCGAGGCCGAGCGCCGCG
>NZ_AMXF01000301.1 GCF_000310225.1 Thauera phenylacetica B4P | reverse complement strand
CTCGCCCTTCCAGGCGAGACGAAGGTCCTCGACGCGGCCGCGCGGCACCAGCGCCGCCAGGCGCGAACGCAGATCGGCCTCGAGCGGCAGGTGGGCGGCAAGCGCGGCGAGCGTCGCGAGCTCGAGCCGCTCGGCGACGAGGCGTCCGCCGCTTGCGGCGGCCCCGTGCTCGCCCGTCCGGCCTGCGTGCTCGCGATCGCCCGGTCCACCCTCGGCGCGCTGCTCCAGCACCAGCTCGAAATCGGTGGGTTCGAGCGCAAGCCCCTGTGCGGACTCGAACGCGAACCCGCGGCCGGCGACACGGATCCCGTCCTCGTTGCGGGCGAGCTCGACGCGGCCATCGAGGCGGTCGAGCGCGAGCACCGGCAGCGCCTCGCCAAGCCGCACACGGGCGCGATCGAGCGCGAGGTCCACGGTCAGCGCGTGGGCGCCGCGTCCGTCGGCGTCGAGCCAGGCTTGCAGCGCACCCTCGCCTTCCAGGCCGAGGGGCAGGTCCATCCAGGGCCGCCAGCTACCCAGCGCCGTGCGCCCGAGCTCGACATGGAGCCGGCCGGCGAAGTTTTGCGGCCGCAGCGGGTCGATGCGCCGCAACTCGCCGCGCAGGCGCACACGCTCGCCGAGCGCGGCCGGCAGCCGCGCCTCGAGCGCGAAGCGCGCCGGGCGTGCGCGCCGGTCGAGGCGGAACGCCACCTCCTCGAGCTGGAGCAGCGGTGCGCCGCGCGCCTCGTCCGTCCAGGCCAGGCGCGCGCCGTGGATGAGGATCTGGCGCTGCGCGAGCAGCCAGCCGAGGCCGCCGTCGCCGGCCGCCTCCCCCGGCGCGAGCTCGATCCCGGCGACGTGCAGCGCTCCCGCCGCATCGCGCCGCACCGCCAGGTCGGGCGCACGGATCTCGAGGCGGTGAAAGTGCGGCTCGAGCATCGCCAGCGAGGACCACGCCAGGGTGGCGTCGACCTCCGGCAGGGTCAGCACCGGGCGGCCCTGTGCATCGGCCAGGCTCACCCCGGCCAGGCGCAGGCGCGGCCGCCAGCCCGCCCAGCCTCCGTCGATGCGCTCGATCGCCACCGCCACGCCGAGGCGCTCGCCGAGCAGCTCGGCGAGCGGCGCACGGAACTCGCCCACCGCCGGCAGCACGAGATGGCGCAGCGCCAGCACCCCGAGCGCGAGCACGCACCAGACGATCAGCAGCGCGTCGAACAGGCGGCCGAGCGCACGCCCCCAGCCCCCGCGCGCGACGGGCAGGCCGGCGGCGGGCCGGGGGACGGCTTCGACAGGTGCGGGCGGGGTGGAGGAGCTCAGTCGGATACTCGCAGGACGTTGCGCACAAGCGCGGTTGCAGCGCTGCCGGCGCATGGCGCAGGCCGCTAGAATGCCGGGATCGCGCCCGCCACCGGACCGCCGACGCGCGCGCATTCTACCAAGTCTCGATCCTCCTCTCGTTCCCCCTTCTTGCGCCCCTTCTCGCGCCGCACTGGAGTCCCCGATGTCCGCCCCGAACAGCGTTCCCGCCCCCGCCCTCCCGCCCGCGGTGGCGCAGGCGCGCCGCCTGTCGCGCTACCTGGCGCGCATGCTCGACAGCCAGCCCTGGCTGGCCGAGGCGCTTGCCGCCAGCATCGAGCGCCCGCTCGCCGAGGCCGACCTGCAGCGCTTCGTGGCCGCGCGCGAGGTCCTCTACGGCGGCGGCGACGGCGCGCTGCGCCCGGCCCTGCGCCAGCTGCGCATGTGGACGCTGTGCCACCTCATCGTGCGCGACCTCGCGCTCGGCGCCCCGCTCGCCGAGGTCACAGAGACCATGACCCTGCTCGCAGAGGTGGCCCTGCGCCACGCCCACGACGTGCTGCGCGGCGCGCTCGTCGAGCGCTACGGCCAGCCGCTCTCGCCCACCGGCTGGGAGCAGGAGCTGCTGGTGGTCGGCATGGGCAAGCTCGGCGGGCGCGAGCTCAACGTGTCCTCCGACATCGACCTGATCTTCATCTACCCCGAGGACGGCGACACCGGCGGGCGCAAGTCGATCAGCAACTACGAGTTCTTCGAGAAGCTCGGCAAGCAGCTCATCCAGGCGCTCGCCGAGATCACCGAGCACGGCCAGGTCTTCCGCGTGGACATGCGCCTGCGCCCCAACGGCGATTCCGGCCCGCTGGTGTGCTGCTTCGACATGCTGGAGAACTACTTCGTCACCCAGGGCCGCGAGTGGGAGCGCTACGCCTGGATCAAGGCGCGGGTGATGCTGGGCGAGCGCTGGCCGGAGCTCGAGCAGCTCGCGCGCCCCTTCGTGTTCCGCAAGTACCTCGACTTCGGCGCGATCAACGCGATGCGCGAGCTGCACGCGCAGATCCGCCGCGAGGTCGCGCGCCGCGAGCGCGCCAACAACGTCAAGCTCGGCCCCGGCGGCATCCGCGAGATCGAGTTCATCGCCCAGGTCTTCCAGCTCATCCGCGGCGGGCGCGACACCGCGCTGCAGGTACGCCCCACGCTCAAGGTGCTCGCGCTGCTGCCCGAGCGCGGCATCCTGTCCGAGGAGGCGGTGACGGAGCTGTCGACCGCCTACGTCTTCCTGCGCCGGCTCGAGCACCGCCTGCAATACCTCGACGACGCCCAGACCCATGACCTGCCGGAGAGGGACGAGGACCGCGCGCTGATCGCAGAGGGCATGGGCTTCGCCGACTACACGGCGCTGCTCGAGGTGCTCGACGCCCACCGCGAGGTGGTGAGCAGGCACTTCGACAGCGTGTTCGGCGACCCCTCCGAGGAGGACCACAGCCTCGACGCCACCTGGGCCAACGCGCGCGACACCGAGGCCGCCACCAACGCGCTCGGCGAGCTCGGCTACCGCCACCCGCGCGCGGCCGCCGAGCGCCTCGCCGCGATGCACGCCAGCCCGCGCTACCGCCAGCTCCCCAACAACATCAAGAGCCGCTTCGACGCGCTGATGCCGCGCGTGCTCGAGGCCGCCGCCACCACGCCGGGCGCGGACGACACGCTCGCCCGCATGCTCGACCTCCTCGACGCGATCGGCCGCCGCGGCGCCTATCTCGCCCTGCTGCAGCAATACCCGCAGGCGCTGCGCCGCGTCGCCGACCTGATGAGCGCCTCGCGCTGGGGGGCGCAATTCCTCACCCGCCACCCGATCCTGCTCGACGAGATGCTGGACGCGCGCAACCTCGACAACGCCCCCGACTGGAAGACCTTCCGCGCCAGCCTGAGCGAGGAGCTGGAGACGCTCGAACCCGACATGGAGCGCCAGATGGACTTGATGCGCGAGCGCCATCACGCCCAGGTCTTCCGCCTGCTCACCCAGGACCTCGCCGGCCTGCTCACGGTGGAGAAGCTCGCCGACCACCTCTCCGAGCTCGCCGACATCGTGCTCGACCTCACCCTGCCGCTGTGCTGGCGGCGCATCAAGATCCGCCACCGCGAGGAGCCCGGGTTCGCGGTGATCAGCTACGGCAAGCTCGGCGGCAAGGAGCTCGGCTACGCCTCCGACCTCGACATCGTCTTCCTCTACGACGACGAGGCCGCCGAGGCGCCCGAGGTGTACACGCGACTCGCGCAGCGCGTCAGCACCTGGCTGTCGAGCCAGACCGCCGCCGGCCAGCTCTTCGAGACCGACCTGCGCCTGCGCCCGAACGGGGAATCCGGCCTGCTGGTGAGCTCGCTCGAGTCCTTCCGCAGCTACCAGCGCGAGTCGGCGTGGGTGTGGGAGCACCAGGCCCTCACCCGGGCGCGCTTCTCGGCCGGCGACCGCGCGATCGGCGAGGCCTTCGAGCGTATCCGCTGCGAGGTGCTGTGCATGCGCCGCGATCTCGCCAGCCTGCGCGCCGAGGTGCTGGCGATGCGCCACAAGATGCGCGACGCGCACGGCAGCAAGGGCGAGGAGGTGTTCGACCTCAAGCACGACGCAGGCGGATTGATCGATGTCGAGTTCCTGATCCAGTACCTGGTGCTCGGCCACAGCCACGACCACCCGCGCCTCACCGGCAACCTCGGCAACATCGCGCTGCTGCGCATCGCCGGCGAGCTCGGCCTGATCCCCGCCGACCTGGCCGCCGCCTGCGCCGACAGCTACCGCGAGCTGCGCCGCCTGCAGCACCGCCAGCGCCTCAACGAGCGCCCCTCGCGGGTCGCCCCCGACGAGGCCGCCGCCGCGCGCGAACCCGTGCGCGCGCTGTGGCGGGCGGGATTCGGGGGATA
>NZ_AMXF01000300.1 GCF_000310225.1 Thauera phenylacetica B4P | reverse complement strand
CCGGCACCGCCCGTTCGCGGCTGCCGCCGCTCCTACATCGGCCCGGGGCCGCGGCGGTTCCTGCAGGAGCGCCGGCAGGCGCGAACATGGCGGCACGACTCCCGCCCACGCGCCTCGCCCCGGCACCGCCCGTTCGCGGCTGCCGCCGCTCCTACATGCGCCCGGGGCCGCGGTGGTTCCTGTAGGAGCGCCGGCAGGCGCGAATGCGGCGCTGCGATGCTTAAAGGTTGCTCCAGAACACGAACAGCACACCCACCGGCGCGACGTAGCGCGACAGCAGCGTCCACAACCCGAAGCCCGCGTCGCCGAGGCCCAGCTCCGCCTTCACGCCCTGCTGATCCAGCTTCCATGCCGCGAACACGATCGCGCCCAGGCCGGCGAGCGGCAGCATGAACTTGCTGGTCGCGTAGTCGAGCAGGTCGAAGATGTTCATGCCGAACAGCTTGACATCGCCCCACACGTTGAAGGACAGCAGCGCGGCGATGCCCAGCGCCCAGATGGTGAGGCCGGCGATCATCGTGGCGGCGACGCGGCCGAGCGGGGTGCGCTCCTCGATCAGCTCCACCACCGGCTCGAGCAGCGAGATCGACGAGGTCAGCGCGGCGAAGGTCAGCAGCAGGAAGAACAGCGCGCCGATCACCAGGCCGCCGCCCATGTGGCCGAAGGCCAGCGGCAGGGTGACGAACACCAGGCCGGGGCCGGCCGCGGGATCCAGCCCGTTGGCGAACACGATCGGGAAGATCGCCATGCCCGCGCACAGCGCGAACACCGTGTCCATGATCACCACCGTACGTGCGGTGCGCAGCAGGTTCACCTCCTGGCCGAGGTAGGAGCCGTAGGCCATCATGATGCCCATGCCCAGCGACAGGGTGAAGAAGGCGTGGCCGAGCGCGGCGAGCAGCACCTTGCCGTCGAGCTTGCTCCAGTCCGGGTTGAAGAGGTAGGCCAGGCCCTCGCCGAAGCTGCCGGTGGTCATCGCATAGCCGACCAGCACGATCAGGATCAGCCCGAGCGCAGGCATCATCAGCTTGGTGCCGCGCTCCAGGCCGGCGGATACGCCGAGGGCCACGACGACCACGGTGAGCAGCATGAAGATCGAGTGCCAGGTCAGCAGCTCGGCCGGGCGGGCGAGGAAGCCCTCGAAGGCGCCACCGATCGCGGCCTTGTCCAGGCCGATGAAGGCGCCGGTGGCGGCATCGCGCATGTAGGCCAGCGCCCAGCCGCCGATCACGGAGTAGAAGGACAGGATCAGGAAGGCGGCGAGCACGCCGACCGCGCCGACCACCGCCCAGTTGGTGCTGTGGCCGTTCTGGCGTGCGAGCTGGGCCATGCTGTTGATCGGGTTCTTCTGCCCGCGCCGGCCGATCATCCACTCCGCGACCAGGATGGGCACGCCGATCAAGGCGATGCAGGCGAGGTAAACCAGCACGAAGGCGGCGCCGCCGCTCTGGCCGACCATGTAGGGGAACTTCCAGATGTTGCCGAGGCCGACGGCGGAACCGGTGGCGGCGAGCACGAAGCCCATCCGCGACGACCATTGGCTGTGTGCGTGCTTGGCCATGTCAGCATTCCTCGTGGCGGGTGGATGCGACGGTGGCGTGCGGCCGCGCGGAGGCGGCACCGCGGGTGGCGGCGGTTCGATTCATGCAAGTCTCCTCGAGTTTTGACGCGCTTGTGGCGCGGAGGGAAAAGGCGCGGATTCTAAACGTCCGGCGCCCGCCTCCCAAGCGGGATGCCTGCGCCGCCACGTTCGCGGATCCGTGCCGACCCATCTTGTGGTCGCCGGACGGTTCGGTCCGACTGGCGCGCATCGTACGATTCGATAAGCGAAAAAATTTTCCTTATATCGAGGTCTGCACCCCCGATTGCGAAAAATCTTTTCCGCCGATCGCCCTAGCATGTGCATCCACGAGCGCTGCAGGCCGGTCCGGCCGCGGCGGCGCACCGATCCACCCGCAGAGGAGACCACGCCGACCCGCCGGCAGCCCGCGCCAGACGCGCCGGCCTGCCGAGCGGCGGCGGTTCACGCCACCATGTCGAACATCGCCCCCAACGTCAGCCTCGACGACAAATACACTCTCAAGACCGGCCGCGCCTGGATGACCGGCATCCAGGCCCTGGTTCGCCTGCCGATGATGCAGAAGCTGCGCGACGAGGCCGCCGGCCTCAATACCGCCGGCTTCGTCACCGGCTACCGCGGTTCGCCGCTCGGCAGCGTGGACCAGGAGTTCTGGAAGGCGAAGCGCTTCCTCGAGCCGATGAGCATCCGCTTCCAGCCCGGCCTCAACGAGGACCTCGCCGCGACCTCGGTGTGGGGCACGCAGCAGCTCGGCCTCGATCCCAACGCGAAGCATGATGGCGTGTTCTCGATCTGGTACGGCAAGGGCCCCGGCGTGGATCGGACCTGCGATGTCTTCCGCCACGCCAACGCCGCCGGCACCTCGCAGCACGGCGGTGTGCTGGTGATCGCCGGCGACGACCACGCCGCCAAGTCCTCGACCCTGCCGCACCAGACCGAGCACGTGTTCAAGGCGCTGATGATGCCGGTGCTCGCGCCCGCCGGCATCCAGGAGTACCTGGAGTACGGCCTGCACGGCTTCGCGATGTCGCGCTACTCGGGCTGCTGGGTGGCGTTCAAGGCGCTGACCGACACGGTGGAGACCTCGTCCTCGGTCGACATCGACCCCTTCCGCGTGCAGACGCTCATCCCGAGCGCGGAAGAGTTCCCGCTGCCGCTCGACGGCCTCAACCTGCGCTGGCCCGATCCGCCGCTGGTGCAGGAGGAGCGCCTGCTCCACCACAAGCTCTACGCCGCGCTCGCCTACGGCCGCAAGAACGGCCTGGACCGCAGGGTGATCGACCCGCCGCAGGCCCGCCTGGGCATCCTCACCAGCGGCAAGAGCTATCTCGACGTGCGCCAGGCGCTCGACGACCTCGGCATCGACGAGGCCACCGCCGCGGCGATCGGCCTGCGCCTGTACAAGGTCGGCATGGTGTGGCCGCTCGACGCCGAGGGCGTGCGCCGCTTCGCCGACGGGCTGGACGAGATCCTGGTGATCGAGGAGAAGCGCCAGTTCCTCGAATACCAGTTGAAGGAAGAGCTCTACAACTGGAAGGACGAGGTGCGCCCGCGCGTGATCGGCAAGTTCGACGAGAAGGGCGAGTGGAGCCTGCCGCACGCCGACTGGCTGCTGCCCGCCGCCGGCGAGCTGACCCCGGCGATGATCGCGCGCGCGATCGCCGGTCGCATCGCGCGCTTCCACACCTCCGACCGCATCAAGGCGCGGCTCGCCTTCATCGAGGCCAAGGAGGCCGCGCTCGCCAGGCCGCGCCTGTCCATCCAGCGCGTGCCGCATTACTGCTCCGGCTGCCCGCACAACACCTCGACCAAGGTGCCGCAGGGCTCGCGCGCGATCGCCGGCATCGGCTGCCACTACATGGCGACCTGGCTGTCGCCCGAGCACACCCAGACCTTCTGCCAGATGGGCGGCGAGGGTGTGCCCTGGATCGGCCAGGCCCCCTTCACCGACACCCCGCACGTGTTCGCCAACCTCGGCGACGGCACCTACATGCACTCGGGCATCCTCGCCATCCGCGCCGCGGTGGCGGCGAAGGTGAACATCACCTACAAGGTGCTCTACAACGACGCCGTGGCGATGACCGGTGGCCAGCCCCATGACGGCACGCTGTCGGTGCCGATCATTGCCCGCCAGCTGCTCGCCGAGGGCGTGGGCACCGTGGTGGTGGTCAACGACGGCACGCCGCGCGCCTACGGCCCGGCCGACCTGCCGCACGGCGTCGCGGTACGGCACCGCGACGAGCTCGACGCGGTGCAGCGCGAGCTGCGCACGGCGCCGGCGGTCACCGCCATCCTTTACGACCAGACCTGCGCCGCCGAGAAGCGCCGCCGCCGCAAGCGCGGCAAGTTCCCCGACCCGGCCAGGCGCGTGGTGATCAACGACCTGGTGTGCGAGGGCTGTGGCGACTGCAGCGACAAGTCGAACTGCATGTCGGTGGGCGCGGTCGAGACCGAGTTCGGCCGCAAGCGCTTCATCGACCAGAGCTCGTGCAACAAGGACTACTCCTGCGTGAAGGGCTTCTGCCCGAGCTTCGTCACCGTCGAGGGCGGGGCGCTGCGCAAGGGCAAGGCGAGCGCCGCCGCGCCCGGCCGCCTCGCCGAGGCGCTGCCCGAGCCGCAGCTGCCCGACACC
>NZ_AMXF01000299.1 GCF_000310225.1 Thauera phenylacetica B4P | reverse complement strand
GTGGCGGCCTTGTCGGTGTCGGGCTTCGCCGAGGGCGGCTTCCGCTTCGTCGGCTTCCTGCCGGCCAAGGCCGGCGCGCGCGCGGCGGCGCTGCGCGAGCTCGCCGACGAGCGCGCCGCGCTGGTGTTCTACGAGGCGCCGCACCGCATCGCCGAATGCGTGGCCGACATGGAGCAGGCTTTCGGCGGTGCGCGCGAGCTGCTGATCGCGCGCGAGATGACCAAGCTCCACGAGCAGATCGTGCGCCTGCCGCTGGCGCACACCGCGGCCTGGTTCGCCGCCGACGCCAATCGCCTGCGCGGCGAGTTCGTGCTGGTGGTCGAGGGCGCCCCGGCGGGCGAGGCGGTGGATGCGCACGCGCTGCGGGTGCTCGAGCTGCTCCTTTCCGAGCTGCCGGTGAAGGGCGCGGCGCGGCTCGCCGCCGAGATCACCGGGGCGCCGCGCAAGGCCTTGTATGCGCTCGCGCTCGAGCGCAAGGGCGCGGATTCGCCGCCGGCGTGACGCATGCACGTCCGCGCCGGCCGTGTGCACCGCCGAAGCGCCTATAATCGGCGGGTCACACGAGGAACGCCCCGATGCAATCGATTACCCTGATCC
Source organism: Thauera phenylacetica B4P (assembly GCF_000310225.1). Classification (GTDB taxonomy): domain Bacteria; phylum Pseudomonadota; class Gammaproteobacteria; order Burkholderiales; family Rhodocyclaceae; genus Thauera; species Thauera phenylacetica. Next base: position 3,625 of record NZ_AMXF01000299.1, on the reverse strand, counting down.
GCCCCGACGACTGGCACCTGCACGTGCGCGACGACGCCGCGCTCGACGCGGTGGTGCCGCACACCGCCGCCCGCTTCGGCCGGGCGCTGATCATGCCCAACCTGAAGCCGCCGGTCACCACCGCCGCGCAGGCACTCGCCTACCGCGAGCGCATCCTCGCCGCGGCGCGCGGGTCGAGGTTCGAGCCGCTGATGAGCCTCTACCTCACCGACAACCTGTCGCCGGACGAGATCGACCGCGCCAGCGCGAGCGGCCATGTGGTCGCCTGCAAGCTCTATCCCGCGGGTGCGACCACGAACTCCGACGCCGGCGTCACCGCGATCGACAAGGTCTACCCGGTGCTCGAGCGCATGGAGAGGCTCGGCATGGTGCTGTGCGTGCATGGCGAGGCCACCGGGCCAGAGGTCGATGTGTTCGACCGCGAGCGCGTCTTCATCGAGCGCACGCTGTCGCCGCTGGTGCGGCGCTTCCCCGCACTCAAGGTGGTGTTCGAGCACATCACCACCGCGGAGGCGGCGCAGTTCGTGCGTGCCGCGGGTGCGCACGTCGCCGCCACGGTCACCGCCCACCACCTGCTGCTCAACCGCAACGCGATCTTCACCGGCGGCATCCGCCCGCACCATTACTGCCTGCCGGTCCTCAAGCGCGAGAGCCACCGCGAGGCGCTGGTCGCGGCGGTCACCTCGGGCAACGCGCGCTTCTTCCTCGGTACCGACTCCGCGCCGCACGCGCGCAGCACCAAGGAGAACGCCTGCGGCTGCGCGGGCTGCTACACCGCGCACGCGGCCATCGAGCTCTACGCCGAGGTCTTCGAGGCCGCCGGTGCGCTCGATCGCCTGGAGGCCTTCGCCAGCCTCAACGGGCCGGCCTTCTACGGCCTGGCGCCGAACGCCGACACCATCACGCTGCGGCGCGAACCCTGGAGCGTGCCGGCGAGCTACCCCTACCTGGGCGAGGATCCGCTGGTGCCGCTGCGTGCCGGCGAGCAGGTGGGCTGGAAGCTGGTGGGGGGCGCCTGACATGGGTGTGCGCCTGGATGGGAAGGGTGTCCTGGGTTCGGCGGCGCCCGGGTCGGCGATCCGGAGCGGCGGCCGAGGCGGTGCGGGGCGTGCGCTGCGCCGCGGCCTCGCCGCCGTCGGCCTGCTCGCCGTGCTCGCCGGCTGCGAGAACAGCGCCACGGCCTACATGATCGAAGGCAACCAGCATGCGCTGATCCTGGTGCGCGAGCAGAAGTTCTTCTGGGACGACGAGTTGCGCCAGGCGGTGGTGGTGTCGCGCCTGCCCGCCTGCCAGAAGCGCGTCCGCATCCACCCGGGCTCGACCACACTCGTCGAGATGAAGGTCTACGCCGCCGGCGACGGCCTGTGGGCGCTCCACCAGGGCGCGCGCTGGTATCTCGCCGGCACCGAGGAGTGCCGCCTGCAGGATTGGGACAACCCGGGCGACCGCCCGCCCGGCGTGCTGCTCGGCAGCTTCGCCCTGAAGGACGGCGAGCCCGCCTTCGTCCCGGCGCCCGCCGCCAAATAAGCCGGGCGGTGCCCTGCCGGCGCGCGTATAATCCGCGCCGGAAGTCCGCCAGGCAGTCGCTGCGCACCTTGTCGTGCGTGGAGGAAAGTCCGGGCCCCGCAGAGCAGGATGCCGGCTAACGGCCGGGCGTCGTGAGGCGACGGAAAGTGCAACAGAGAACAGACCGCCGATGGCCTTCGCAAGAAGGATCAGGCAAGGGTGAAACGGTGAGGTAAGAGCTCACCGCAGGACTGGCGACAGGACTGGCACGGCAAACCCCATCCGGGGCAAGGCCAAATAGGGGAGCATCGGCGTGGCTCGCGTCGCTCCCGGGTAGGCTGCTAGAGCGCCACGGCAACGTGGCGCCCAGAGGAATGACTGCCCGACGTCACCGGTTCGCCGGTGGCGTTCGACAGAACCCGGCTTATCGGCGGACTTCCCACTTTTTCCCCGATTTCGCCTGCGCACGCAGCCTCCGCGCGCGGCATCGAGCAGCATCTCCCCCCATTCGTTCCGAATCCGCCCGCGCAAGCCGGCCGGATTGCACTGGCATTCCCACTTTTTCCCACCGCGTCGCTTGCGTGGCCCGATTTCGTGTGCCGTGCGAACGTCCGTGCGCATCTCCCTTGATTTTGCAGGATTTATCCAGGTATTGGCGCACTGCGGTAAGTCATTGTGCAACAAAGGGATTCCGATTTCGCAACCTTGACCGGGCATGGCCTTTCCTCTAAAGTGGGTTCAAGTGGAAAAAAGTGGGGAAAAGTGTCGTTCCGATGCTTTCCCGAAGCCGTCAGGGGGTTCGATGTTCCAGGGAGCGGTGGCGCTCAATCTCGATGCGAAGGGACGCCTTGCGATTCCCGCGCGGCATCGTGATGCCCTGGCCGTCGATAACGGCCAGGTGGTGCTGACCGCCCATCCGCACGGCTGCTGCCTCGTCTATCCCGTTCCCGACTGGAATCCGATCCGCGACCACGTGCTGCGCGCACCGAGCCTGGATCCGCAGGCGGCGATGCTCAAGCGCCTGCTCGTGGGCTTCGCCCAGGAAGAGACGCTCGATGCCGCCGGCCGCGTGCTGGTGGCGTCCTCGCTGCGCAAGTTCGCCGCGCTCGAGAAGCAGGTCTGGCTGGTCGGGCAGGGCACGCACTTCGAGCTGTGGTCCGACGAGCGCTGGGAGAAGCAGCAGCAGGCGATGCTGGACCTGGTCAATACCGGCCTGCCGCCCGGGTTCGAGAGCCTCGCGCTGTGAGCCTCGCCCATGCCCACGTCAGCGTCCTGCTCTCCGAAGCGGTCGACGCGCTCGCGATCCGTGCCGACGGCCTCTACGTCGACGCCACCTTCGGGCGTGGCGGCCACAGCCGGGCGGTGCTCGCGCAGCTCGGGCCGCAGGGGCGCCTGATCGCCTTCGACCGTGATCCGGCGGCGATCGCCGCCGGGCAGGCGGTGGGCGATGCACGGCTGACGCTGGTGCATTCGGCGTTCAGCGCGCTCGACGACGAGCTCGCGCGCCTCGGCGTGCAGGTGGTGGATGGTGTGCTGCTGGACCTCGGGGTGTCTTCGCCCCAGCTGGACGACGCTGCGCGCGGGATGAGCTTTCGCTTCGACGCCCCCCTCGACATGCGCATGGATACGAGCCGCGGGCAGACCGTGGCGGAGTGGCTGGCGGAGGCGTCCGTCGGCCAGATCACGGAGGTCATCAGGGAATATGGAGAGGAACGGTTTGCTCATGCGATTGCAAAGGCGATTGCAACTGCTCGGGCAGGGGGGGCTGTCGCAACCACTGGACAACTTGCCGCGCTCGTGGAAAAAGCGGTCCGCACGCGCGAGCCGGGGCAGCACCCGGCGACACGCACCTTCCAGGCTCTTCGGATTTTCATCAATCAGGAGCTCGAGGAGCTGAGCCGCGTGCTGCCCGCCTGCGTGTCCCGGCTGCGGCCGGGCGGCCGGCTGGCGGTGATCAGCTTCCACTCGCTCGAGGACCGCATCGTGAAGCGCTTCATGCGTGACGAGTCGCGTCCGCCGGTGCTGCCGCGCCGGCTGCCGGTCAGGGCGGCGGATCTGCCCGCGCCGCGCCTGCGGCTCGTCGGCAAGGCGGCGCGTCCGGGCGAGGCCGAGGTCGCGG
>NZ_AMXF01000298.1 GCF_000310225.1 Thauera phenylacetica B4P | reverse complement strand
GGCCGCGGGGGCCGCGATCGCGCGCCCGAGCGCGGGCGCATCCAGCCCCGCGGCATTGACCACCCGCTTCGCCTTCAACTCGGTGGCGGCCTCGCCGCCGATGCGCAGCGCGATGCCGTCGGCCTCCGCGCGGCCCTCCAGCACCGGGCTGCCGAGCGCCAGCATCGCGCCGTGGCGCTCGGCCTCGCCGAGCAGGGACAGCATCAGGCCGTGGCTGTCGACGATGCCGGTCGAGGGCGACAGCAGCGCGGCGTGGCCGGCGAGCGCCGGCTCCAGCGCGGCGAGCTCGGCGGCGTCGATGCTGCGCAGGTCGTCCACCCCGTTGGCGCGCGCGCGCTCGGCGATTGCCTGCAGCGCCGGTGCCTGCGCCGCGGCGCTGGCGACCACCAGCTTGCCGCAGCGCGCATGGCTCACCCCGTGCTGCGCGCACCAGGCGTACAGGCGCTGGCGGCCCTCCACGCACAGGCGGGCCTTGAGCGAGCCGGGCGGGTAGTACAGCCCGGCGTGGATCACCTCGCTGTTGCGTGCGCTGATGCCGGTGCCGAAGGCGGTCTCGCGCTCGATCACCACCACCTCGCGGCCGGCGCGGGCGAGGCTGTGTGCGCAGGCGAGGCCGACCACGCCGGCGCCGATCACGACGGTATCGACTCTTTCCATGGGCTTGGGACGGCTGGACGCGTGCGTGCTCGCCGGGAGGGTTGGGGAGCGGCGGTTGTAGCAGATCGGCAGCGCGCCGGGGAAGAGGGGGAATCCCCGGGATAGACCCCTGGGGTCGCCCGTGCGCAGCCGCCGCTGCGCGGGATTCGAAGGGCGCAAGTGGCGGCCGGACGCATTCGGCTATCAGGGAAAACGCGGAGCGCCGTGGTGGTGCGCTGCGGGCGAGGGTGTTGTTAAAGTGTGGCTGTCCATCGATGGGCAGATAATCGATATTTATTCAATGGAGGAGTCATCGATGAAGTCCCTGATCCGCAAGTGTGTCCTCGGTACCGTGTTCGTCGCCATGACCACGGCGGCCTCGGCCGCCACCTTCGTCAACGTGCTGACCGGCGGCACCAGCGGGGTGTACTACCCGCTCGGCGTCACCCTGTCGCAGATCTATGGCGAGATCATCCCCGACAGCAAGGTCCAGGTGCAGGCCACCAAGGCCTCCGCCGAGAACCTCAACCTGCTGCAGGCCGGCCGCGGCGAGATCGGCTTCTCGCTCGCCGACTCCGTGTCCGACGCCTGGAAGGGCAACGCCGACGCGGGCTTCACCAAGCCGCTCGACAAGCTGCGCGCGATCGCCTCGGTCTACCCCAACTACATCCAGATCGTGGCGCTGGCCGACGCCAACGTGAAGACGCTCGCCGATCTCAAGGGCAAGCGCATCTCGGTCGGCGCGCCGCGCTCCGGCACCGAGATCAACGCGCGCGCCATCCTGAAGGCCGCGGGGCTGTCGTATTCCGACTTCTCCAAGGTGGAATACCTGCCCTTCGGCGAGTCGGTCGAGCTCATGAAGAACCGCCAGATCGACGTCACCCTGCAGTCGGCCGGCCTCGGCGTGGCCGCGCTGCGCGACCTGTCCGCGGCGGTGAAGGTGAACTTCGTTCCCGTGCCGGCCGAGGTCGTGGCCAAGGTGGGCGACCCCGCCTACCGCGCCGCCGCGGTTCCGGCCAACACCTACGAGGGCCAGACCGCCGAGGTGCCGACGGTGGCGATCAACAACCTGCTGGTGACCAACGACAAGGTCTCCGAGGAGGTCGCCTACCAGATGACCAAGGGCATCTACGACAACCTCGAGCGCCTCGGCAACTCGCACTCCGCCGGTCGCCAGATCCAGCTCGAGAAGGCGATCGACGGCCTGCCGGTCCCGCTCCATCCGGGCGCCGAGAAGTTCTACCGCGAGAAGGGCCTGATCAAGTAAGCCCTCGCTCCCGCCGCCCGGGTGCGCTTCGCCGCGCCCGGGCGGGCCGTGCCCCCGCTTCCCTCTCCGGAACCCCCATGAGCTCCTCCGTCGATTCGTCTGTCGCCGTCGCCGGCAAGGGCCTGCTGCGCGTCGTCTTCTACAGCGCGATCCTGTTCTCGGTCTTCCAGCTCGTCACCTCGGCCTTCAGCCCGCTGTCGAGCACGGTCGTGCGCGCGCTGCACGTCGGCTTCCTGCTGCTGCTGACCTTCCTGCTCCATCCCTGGCAGGGCGGGCAGGGGCGCACCAGCCTGGCGACCAAGGCCATCGGCTTCGCCGCCCTGCTGCTGTCGGGCTACCACTGGATCTACGAGGCCGACCTGGTGCAGCGCGCCGGCGAGCTCACCCAGGCCGACATGGTGGTCGGCGTGATCACGCTGGTGCTGGTGTTCGAGGCCGCGCGCCGCATCATGGGGCTGGCGCTGCCGATGATCTGCCTCGGCTTCCTCGCCTACGCCCTGTTCGGCGAGTACCTGCCGGGCGACCTCGCCCACCGCGGCTACGGCCTCGACCAGGTGGTGGGCCAGCTCGCCTTCGGCACCGAGGGCATCTACGGCACGCCGACCTATGTGTCCTCGTCCTACATCTTCCTGTTCATCCTGTTCGGCGCCTTCCTCGAGCAGGCGGGCATGATCGACCTGTTCACCAACTTCGCCCTCGGCACCGTCGGCCACACCAAGGGCGGCCCGGCCAAGGTGTCGGTGGTGTCGTCCGGCCTGATGGGCACGATCAACGGCTCGGGCGTGGCCAACGTGGTCACCACCGGGCAGTTCACCATCCCGCTGATGAAGAAGTTCGGCTACAAGCCGGCCTTCGCCGGCGCGGTCGAGGCCACCAGCTCGATGGGTGGCCAGATCATGCCGCCGGTGATGGGCGCGGTGGCCTTCATCATGGCCGAGACCATCAACGTACCCTACGTCGAGATCGCCAAGGCGGCGGCGATCCCGGCGATGCTGTACTTCTTCACCGTGTTCTGGATGGTGCACCTCGAGGCCGGCCGCGCCGGGCTGAAGGGCCTGCCCAAGGAGGAGTGCCCCGACCCCTGGGTGGCGATCCGCGAACGCTGGTACCTGCTGCTGCCGCTCGCCGGCCTGGTGTACCTGCTCTTCGCCGGCTTCACGCCGATGTTCGCCGGCATGGTGGGCCTGGCGCTGACCGTGGTGCTGCTGTTCGGCAGCAGCCTCGCGCGTCATCTCAACGGCACCTCGCTGCGCCTGCTGTTCTGGATCGTGCTCGGGCTGGCCTGCTCGGCCTTCGCCAAGGTCGGGATCATCTCGGTGGTCGCCGTGGTGGCGGTGCTCGCGGTGCTGCTGGCGCCGCGCGCCGACGGCCGCGACACCCTGCGCCTGGCGGTCAAGGCCCTGGTGGACGGCGCGCTGCACGCGCTGCCGGTGGGCGTGGCTTGCGCGCTGGTGGGCGTGATCATCGGCTCGCTGACCCTGACCGGCGGCGCCACCGCCTTCGCCGGCTACATCATCCAGATCGGCGACGACAGCCTGTTCGTGTCGCTGCTGCTCACCATGCTGACCTGCCTGGTGCTCGGCATGGGCATCCCGACCATCCCGAACTACATCATCACCAGCTCGATCGCCGCGCCCGCGCTGCTCGAGCTCGGCGTGCCGCTGATCGTCTCGCACATGTTCGTGTTCTATTTCGGGATCATGGCCGACCTCACCCCGCCGGTCGCGCTCGCCGCCTTCGCCGCGGCGCCGATCGCCAAGGAGAGCGGGCTCAAGATCGGCGTGCGCGCGGTGCAGATCGCCATCGCCGGCTTCATCGTGCCCTACATGGCGGTGTATGCGCCCGAGCTCATGCTGCAGGGCGACAAGGGCTTCGACGCCACCTTGTACGTGGTGTTCAAGGCCTTGCTCGCGGTCACGCTGTGGGGCACCGCGGTGGTCGGCTACTTCCGCTCGCCGATGAACCCGCTCGAGCGCATGCTCGCCTTCGTCGCCGCGTCCATGCTGGTGGTCGCGCTGCCGGTCACCGACGAGCTCGGCTTCGGCCTGGCGGCGGTGGTGATGGGCTGGCACATCTGGCGCTCGCGCGGCGCGCAGGCGCTCACCGTCTGATGGCGGTCTGCCTCGCCACCAGCCTCGCCACCGCGGCGGTCGCCGCGAACGCCTTCACCCTGGCGTGGACGCACTCGATCGAGCGCGTGCGCTGGGAGGAGGCGTGGCGGGTGGAGGGCGAGGCGCTGGTGCTCGAGCGCGTGCGCGTGCGCGGCCACGGCGCCGGCATGGAGCCGGCGGCAGGCGCGGTGCTGCGCGACGGCGCCTGGGAGTGGCACCCGCGCACCCG
>NZ_AMXF01000297.1 GCF_000310225.1 Thauera phenylacetica B4P | reverse complement strand
CAGCGCGCACCCGCGCCACCAGGCGGGCGCCCGGGTCCGACACCGCCGGCGTGCCGGCGTCGGTGATCAGCGCGACCTGGCGGCCGGCGGCGAGCTCGGCGACGATCGCCCCGGCAGCCTCCTGCTCGTTGTGCTGGTGCACCGCGAGCATGCGCGCGCGGATGCCGTGCGCATCGAGCAGGCGCTGGCTGTGGCGCGTGTCCTCGGCCGCGACCACATCGACCGCGGCGAGGACGGCGAGCGCGCGCAGCGTGATGTCATGCAGGTTCCCGAGCGGCGTCGCCACCACATACAATGACGGCGTGCTGGAGAGCGAACGATCGGGCAGGGGAGCGGAGGCAGTCATGGGTGGCAGATCCGGAGGCTGGACGCGCAGCGCGGGCGAGGACGCCCAGGGCGCGCACGCGGGGGAGGACAGTATCGGCGCACGCCCGACGCCGGCGCAAGCACGCGGCGCCGCGGCCGAGGCGCTCGCCGCCGAGCACCTCGCCGCCCACGGCCTGCGCGTGATCGCGCGCAACGTGCGCTGCCGCGGCGGCGAGGTCGACCTGGTCTGCCTCGACCGCAGCCACGTCGTCTTCGTCGAGGTGCGCCTGCGCAGCAATGGCCGCTTCGGCGGCGCCGCGGAGAGCATCACCGCGGCCAAGCAGCGCCGCGTGCTGATCGCCGCGCAGTGGTGGCTGGGCGGCGCGGGGCGGCGCTTTCGCGACGCGCCGTGCCGCTTCGACGCGGTGCTGCTCGACGCCCTCGACCCGGCGCGCGTCACCTGGCTCCCCGGCGCCTTCGATGCCGGCTGAGAGCGCGTGCTAGACTCTGCCGCCCCGCAGACGCCGCTTGCCGCATGAACCTGATCGACCGCATCTCGCACCAGTTCGAAGACAACATGCGCGCCTCGCTCGAGGCGCTCGAGCTGCTCGCAGCGCCGATCGCCGGCGCGGTCGAGCTGATCACCGCCAGCCTGCTCGACAGCGGCAAGGTGCTGGTGTGCGGCAGCAGCGGCTCGGCAGGCGACGCGCGCCGCTTCGCCGCGCAGCTGGTGAACGGCTTCGAGCTCGAGCGCCCGGCGCTCGCCGCGATGGCGCTCAGCGCCGACAGCTCCAGCCTCGCACCGGTGGCCGGCGACCCCGACACCCAGGCCTTGTTCGCCCGCCAGATCGCCGCCTTCGGCCAGCCCGGCGACATCCTGCTGACCCTGTCCGCCAACCCCGACTCGGCGCGCGTGCTCGACGCCATCCGCGCCGCCCACGAGCGCGACATGCGGGTGATCGCACTGACCGGCGCAGGCGGCGGACGCACCGCCGACGCGCTCGCCCCCGCCGACATCCTGCTGTGCGCGCCGGCCGAGCGGATTGCCCGGATCAGGGAAATCCACTTGCTGATCCTGCACTGCCTGTGCGACGGTATCGACTGCCTCTTACTCGGAGTGGAAGACTGATGACCCAACCCCAACACCCCGACAGACCGGCGAAGTCCAGCCGGCGCGCCCTCCTCCTGGGCCTTTCCGCGGCCATCGCGCTGCCGCTGCTGCAGGGCTGCTTCCCGGTCGTCGCCACCGGCGTCGGCGCCGGCGCGGCGATGGTCTCCGACCGTCGCACCAGCGGCACCTACGTCGAGGACGAAGGCATCGAGTGGAAGGTGGCGGCACGCATCCGCGAGCGCTTCGGCGACGGCGTGCATGTCAACGTCACGTCCTACAACCGCAACGTGCTGCTCACCGGCGAGGCGCCCAGCGAGACCGTGCGCGGCCAGCTCGACGGCATCGTCGCCGGCGTCGAGCACGTGCGCGGCGTGGTGAATGAGGTGGCGATCGCGCCCAACTCCAACCTCACCGCGCGCGGCAACGACACGCTGATCACCTCCAACGTCAAGGCGCGCATGATCGACGCAGGCACCGTCACGGCCCACAACATCAAGGTCGTGACCGAGGCCAACGTCGTCTTCCTGCTCGGCATCGTCACCCGCAGCGAGGCCGACGCGGCCGCCGAGGTCGCGCGCACCAGCCAGGGCGTGCGCAAGGTGGTGCGGGTGTTCGAGTACATCAGCGACGAGGAAGCGCGCCGCCTCGACAACCCGACCGGCGCCCGCCGCAACTGAGCCTCCCTGGGCGGCCACCCTGGCGGCGGCGTCCCCGCGGACGCGCCGCCGGCGGTCCGGACTACGCGCCGAGCGCGTCGAGCAGCTTCTGGTGCACGCCGCCGAAGCCGCCGTTGCTCATCACCAGCACGTGATCGCCCGCCCGTGCCGCTGCGACCACGTCGGCCACCAGCGCGTCCAGGCGATCGTAGCTGCGCGCGCGCGCGCCCATCGGGGCAAGCGCCGCGGCGGCGTCCCAGCCCAGCCCGTGCGCATGACAGAAGACCAGGTCGGCCTCGGCGAGACTGGACGGCAGCTGCGCCTTCATGACCCCCAGCTTCATGGTGTTCGAGCGCGGCTCGAGCACCGCCAGGATGCGGCCCTGCGGCTCGCGCCGGCGCAGGCCGCCGACGGTGAGCGCGATCGCGGTCGGGTGATGGGCGAAGTCGTCGTAGACGCTCACCCCGCGCACCGTGCCGCGCAGCTCCAGTCGACGCTTGATGCCGGCGAAGCGCCCGAGGCTGGCGATCGCCTGCGCCGGGGTGACGCCGACGTGACGCGCGGCGGCAATCGCGGCGAGCGCGTTGGCGCGGTTGTGGCTGCCGGCGAGCGGCATGCGCACGCGGCCCTGCTCGACACCGTCGAGGCGGAACACCGCCTCGGCCTCGTCCGCCCCGGTCGCCACCGTCCACCGGCCGTCGCCACCGAACCATTCCAGTTCCGACCAGCAGCCGCGCTCGACGACGCGCCGCAGGCTGTCCTCGTGCGCGTTGGCAACGATGCGGCCGCTCGCCGGGATGGTGCGCACCAGGTGGTGGAACTGGGTCTCGATCGCGCCGAGGTCGGCGAAGATGTCGGCGTGGTCGAACTCGAGGTTGTTGAGGATCGCGGTGCGCGGCCGGTAATGCACGAACTTCGAGCGCTTGTCGCAGAACGCGGTGTCGTACTCGTCGGCCTCGATCACGAAGAAGGGCGACTCGGTCAGGCGCGCGGACACGCCGAAGTTCTGCGGCACGCCGCCGACCAGGAAGGACGGCGACAGGCCCGCGTCCTCCAGCATCCAGGCGAGCAGCGAGGTCGTGGTGGTCTTGCCGTGGGTGCCGGCCACCGCCAGCACCCAGCGCCCGGCGAGCACGTGCTCGGCGAGCCACTGCGGCCCGGACACGTAGGGCAGGCCGCGGTCGAGAATCGCCTCGAGCAGCGGGTTGCCGCGCGACACCGCGTTGCCGACCACGTACACATCGGGCTCCAGGTCGAGCTGGCTGGTGTCGTAGCCTTCGATCAGGCCGATACCCTGCTGCTCGAGCTGGGTGCTCATCGGCGGATACACGTTGGCGTCGCAGCCGGTGACGGTGTGACCGGCTGCGCGCGCGAGCAGCGCGACGCCGCCCATGAAGGTGCCGCAGATGCCGAGGATATGGATGTGCATGGGGGGTTCGCGCTCCGCTAAGCCTTCATCCGGCCGCAACCGGGGCTGTATTACAATGGGCGCGCATTCTACCCGAGGCCCACCATGCCCTCACACGCCCACGTTTCCCGCAGCGGCGGCCTGCGGCGCGAGATCGCCGCGCTCGCCGCGCGCATGATGGCCGAGGACGGCATCAGCGACTTCGGCTTCGCCAAGCGCAAGGCGGCGAAACAGCTCGGCGCCACCGACGCCGACGCCCTGCCCAACAATACCGAGATCGAGGCCGAGCTGCGCGCCTGGCTGGCGATCTACCAGGACGAGGAGCAGCCGCAGCGCCTGCTCGAGATGCGCAGCGCGGCGATCGAGGTCATGCGCCTGCTCGCCGACTTCCGCCCCTACCTCACCGGCGGCGCGCTCGACGGCACCGCGGGGCGCTATTCCGAACTCGAGATCGAGCTCTTCCCCGAGAGCACCAAGGACGTCGAGATCTTCTTCCTCAACCAGGACTTCGCCTACGAGCACCGCGAGCCGCGCCGCCCCGCGCCGCACGCTCCCGAGGCCATCCTCGGCTTCGACTGGGACGACGTGCCGGTGAAGGTGTCGATCTATCCTTCCGCCGCCGAGCGCAGCCCGCGCCGCGGCCAGGACCGCGCCCGCCTCGCCCAGGTGGAGGCGCTCGTCGCCGCGGCGCAGAGCGCAATCGCTCCACACCCGTCCGCGCCCTGAACGTACGCCGCGCTGCAGCGGTCGCGCAGCCTCGCGCGGCTTGCGGCGGGGGGCG
>NZ_AMXF01000296.1 GCF_000310225.1 Thauera phenylacetica B4P | reverse complement strand
GCGCCGGCAGGCGCGAATGCAGCCTCTCCGTTTCGCGACAACGCCAAATCAACCGCCGCTTTCGCGCCTGCCGGCGCTCCTACATGAACCGGCGCGGGTTTCATGCGCCGGGGCTAATCTCATTCGCGCCTGCCGGCGCTCCTACACAAACCGGCGCCCGTTTCATGCGCCGGGGCCAATCTCGTTCGCGCCTGCCGGCGCTCCTACATAAACCGGCGCGGACTGCGTGCGCCGGGGCTAATCTGATTCGCGACCACCGCCCTCTTACTGCCGCCCGCCGAACAACGGATACCGCGTCTCGCTGGTGAGCTGCAGCATCTGCGAGGTCGGCAGGATGTTGCTGACCACGCGGTTCCAGCGCGCGACGGCGGCGACATCGACATACACCACATCCCGCGGCAGCAGCGGGAAGCGCTCGGCCAGCAGCAGCGCATCCGGCGAGCGGGCGTTGAGGTGGAAGAGCTCGGAGCTGCCGTTGTCGGTGCGCATCACATACACCCACGCCGGGTCGGACGTGCTCTGGTTGACGAAGCCCGCATCGGACAGCGCCTCGGCGAGCGTGGTGCGGCGCTTGTTCATCATGAACGAGCCCGGGTTGCGCACCTCGCCGAGCACGAAGACCTTGTTGAGCTCGCGGTCGGGGACGTTGATGATGTCGCCCGGCTGCAGCAGCACGTTCTGGCTGACGTCGCCCTCCTCGTACAGCGCCTGCAGGTCGACGCGCCAGGTCTGGCCCTTGCGGGTGAGCAGCACGTTGCCGTGGTCGGCCTCTTCGGTGATGCCGCCGGCGCGATTGACCGCCTCGACCAGCGTCATGCGGATGTCGTCGATCGGCTGCAGGCCGGGCTTGGAGACTTCGCCGACGACATACACGCGCTTGCTGCGGAAGGAGACGATGCGCACGTCGAGCTGGACGTTTTCGATGACGCTGGCCATGCGCTTGGCGAGCAGCTTGCGGACCTCGCGGGTGGTGAGGCCGGCGACCTTCACCACGCCGGCGAAGGGGAAGAAGATGGTGCCGTCTTCGGCGACCAGGGTGCCGGACTGCTCGGCCGAGCGGTAGGAGCCGGCCGGGATGGTGATCTCGGGGTGGTCCCAGACGATGACGTTGATGATGTCGCCGGGGCCGAGCTTGTAGTCTTCGTAGTCGAAGCCGGGGATGCTCTTGTCGGCCTTGCCGCGGGTGGCGGTCTGGCCGCCGGCGTTGCCGCGGCGGAAGCGGGTCTCCTCGGCCTGGTGCTGGTCGATGATGAGCTGCGCGGTGATCGGCTGCAGCTTGACGTTGGCCGGAACCGTCTCGGCCCCCTCGGTGACCGGCAGCGGCACGGAGGATTCTTCGCGCATGAGGCTGCCGCTGGTGCCGGGGATGAGCGTGCAGCCGCCGATGGCCGCGGTGGCGAGGGCAACGAGGGCCGTGCGGATGAGGGTGGGGCTGCGGGGGGTGGCGCGGGGGGTGGCGCGGGTTTCGGCGCGGTCGTTGGCGCGGGCTACTGCGCAGTTGGCGGCGCGGGCTTCAGCGCGGGCAGTTGCGGCGCTGTGGGTGGCTGCGCTGTGGGTGGCTGCGCTGTGGGTGGCTGCGCTGTGGGTGGCTGCGTTGTGGGTGGCGGCGTTGTAGGTGGCGGCGTTGTAGGTGGCGGCGTGGTCGGCCGCGGCAACGTGGGCGATGCCGGCCATGTGGGCAAGGTCGGTGCCGGGCACGGTGCCACGGGCTGCGCCGCGGCGGGCGGTCCGGTCGGTGGTGAAGCGACTCATCGAAAACCCCGTTCGAGTTTTGCGGCCTGCCCGGCGCCCCCCTGCGGCGACGTCGCGGCTAGCCGTTTGTTTGCTTGCACGATATGCGTTACGAGTTTTTCGGCAATAGTGCCCAAAACGAGTCTTCATGCCGGTTTGAGGCGCCCTCAGCGGGCAACTCGGCGCGGCCCTTTATGAGCAAAAAGCGCGCCAGCAAATAGTGCATTGCACCAAAGCAGTGTCGAGTCAGTGTGTTACAGCCGGGTGAAACCCCGCCGACCCGCCTCTCCAATTTGCATTTTCGGAGAAGTGTAAAGATTCCCGACACCTTGTGGACCCCGTCGCGAGCAGTTCACGAGGAACTATTCCGCATTGCTGCATTGCAACACCAAAGATGGGCGAATTGTAGGGGATTACGGCAGCATGCGCAAAACCGGAGCCCGCCGCCGCCCACAACGAAGCACGCGACGGTTTATGTAGGAGCGCCAGCAGGCGCGAATCGGGCGCCCGGTCGCACGGCTGCGTTGGGCGTGGCCCATGCCGAACCGCCGCTTTCGCGCCTGCCGGCGCTCCTACAGGGCGGGGTCGCGCGCGAGACACTGGCCGCCATCGCGCGCGATGTTTGATGCCGGAACGCCGCGTGGGCGGAAGCACGACGCCATTCCCCCGACGGTTTATGAACGAACGCCGCACGGGGTGAGGCACGGCGCCATCCCGCGCAAGGGTGTATGTAGGAGCGCCGGCAGGCGCGAATGGGCCGCTGCGATCGCGCCTCTGCGTCGAGGTCGGCACGTGCCTTGATCCGCCCGCGGCGACGCGGGTTCGATCAATGACGCGACGGCGGCTCGCCGAAGATGGCCATGAGGCTCTCGGCGTCGAGCACGGCTTCGCTCCACTGCTCGAGCTGCGCTTCGCTGGCACTGGACAGACGTTGGCGGATCCACGAGGGCAACTCGCCGAAACGGCGGCTGAGCAGGCGCTCGAGCATGCGGACCTCGCCTTCCACACGCCCTTCGATCCGCCCTTCCACCCGCCCCTTCTTCTCGCCTTCGGCTTGAAACTCTTTTGCCCACTTTTCAATACGTTGCGAAAGCATGATCTTCAGTTCCTGCAGGTCGTCCAGCTCGGGGAGAAGGATGGGGGATTTGCGGTTGCGCCGCAAGGCGGCGCGCAGCCAGATGGCGATCACCCGGCGCACCGTGGCGTATTCGGGCTCGCGGGTGGCGGCCTCGACCTCGGCGACGATGCGTTGGACCCCTTCGAGCGTGTGCGGTTGCTCGAGCTGGAAGATCGCAGCGACGAGGTTGCGCGGCAGGCGGGCGAAGGTCGCGGGCGTGCACGCACCCTCGTCGATCAGCAGGTAGCGCATCGACGGCTGCAGCGGGGCGAGGAAGGCGGGAACCCGGGGCAGCAGCGCGTCGAGCGAGGTTGGCGCCTTCCAGCGCGGCTCGCCGTTGTAGAGCACGATCGGCAGCACCGGCGGGAGGAGCCCGTCGGGCCCGAGTTGCTTGCCGCGGACGAGGTCCTGGTAGAGCAGCCCGACGTACACGAGCATGCGCAGCGCCATGAAGCGGTCGATGCGGCTCTGGAATTCGATGAGCAGGTAGAGATAGACCCAGCGCTCGTCCGCCTTGACCCGCCAGACCACGTCGTCGGCGCGGTTGCGCAGGTCTTCGCTGACGTAATGGCCATTGACGAGCTCGAGCGTGGAGAAGTCGAGCCGCGCGAGCCACGGGTCGTCGATGAAGCCTTGCAGCAGATCGCGCACCATGAGCGGGTCGGAGAAGAGCAGCTTGTAGCCAGTGTCGTGATGGGCGGGCATGGAGGGCGTCGCGCGAAGGGAACGCCTCCGATTATTCTATTTGCATTCCCGGATGCCAAGCACGACGCGCCCGGGGTTTGGGTAGGCGCGCCACGCGGGGTGAGGCACGACGCCCTTTCGCACGACGGTTCATGTATGAACGCCGCGCGGGGTGAAGCACGACGCCATTCCCCCCCGACGGTTTATGAACGAACGCCACACGGGGTGAAGCACGGCGCCATCCCGCGCAAGGGTTTATGTAGGAGCGCCGGCAGGCGCGAATGGGGCGCCCGGTCGCACGGCTGCGTCGGGCGTGGCACACGCCGAACCGTCGCTTTCGCGCCTGCCGGCGCTCCTACAGGGCGGGCTCGCGCGCGAGACACTGGCCGCCATCGCGCGCGATGTTTGATGCCGGAACGCCGCGTGGGCGGAAGCACGACGCCATTCCCCCCGACGGTTCATGTATGAACGCCGCACGGGGTGAAGCACGGCGGCATCCCGCGCAAGGGTTTATGTAGGAGCGCCGGCAGGCGCGAATCGGGCGCCCGGTCGCACGACTGCGTCGGGCGTGGCACACGCCGAACCGCCGTTTTCGCGCCTGCCGGCGCTCCTACAGGGCGGTGTCGCGCGCGAGACACTGGCCGCCATCGCGCGCGATGTTTGATGCCGGAACGCCGCGCGGGCGGAAGCACGACGCCATTCGCGCCGACGGTTTATGAACGAACGCCGCACGG
>NZ_AMXF01000295.1 GCF_000310225.1 Thauera phenylacetica B4P | reverse complement strand
CTTGGCGGCGCCGACCTCGGCCTGCTCTCCGACGCCGGCTGCCCGGCGGTGGCCGACCCCGGCGCCCGCCTGGTGGCGCGCGCGCACGCCCTCGGCATCCGCGTCGTGCCGCTGGTCGGGCCCTCCTCCATCCTGCTCGGGCTGATGGGCTCGGGGCTCAACGGCCAGAGCTTCGCCTTCCATGGCTACCTGCCGGTGGCCGAGGGCGAGCGCGACGCCGCGCTGCGCGCGCTGGAGGACGAGTCGCGCAAGCTCGGACGCACGCAGATCTTCATCGAGACGCCTTATCGCAACGAGCGCATGTTCGAGGCGCTGTTACGCACGCTGAAGCCCGAAACCCGCCTGTGCGTGGCCTGCGAGCTCAACTCCGCAGGCGAGCTGCTCCTCACCCGCACGCTGCGCGAGTGGAAGAAGGCCGCGCGCCCCGCGCTCGCGCGCCGCCCCGCGCTCTTCCTGCTGCTGGCCTGATCGCCGCTGCGCAGCTCAGGCGTTGGCGAGCAGCCAGCCCGCGAGCTCGCCCGGCGTGCGCACGCAGGCGAGCGGAGATTCCGCCACCAGCACCTCCACCGGATGCGCGCCGAAGCCCACCGCCAGCCCGGCGGTGCGCGCGTTCTTCGCCATCTGCAGGTCGTGGGTGGTGTCGCCGATCATCAGGGTGCGCTGCGGCGCCACGCCGAGCTCGTCCATGAGCTCTTCGAGCATGGCCGGATGCGGCTTGGAGAAGCACTCGTCAGCGCAGCGCGTGGCGTGGAAGTAGCGCCCCAGCCCGGTGTGACCGAGCGCGCGATTCAGGCCCACGCGGCTCTTGCCGGTGGCGACCGCGAGCAGGTGGCCGCGCCCGGCGAGCGCGTCGATCAGCGCATCGACGCCCTCGAAGAGGCCGAGCTCGTGGTCAGAGGACAGGTAGTGGTGGCGGTAGCGCTCCACCATGCGCGGATAGGCCGCCTCCTCCAGGTCGGGGACCGCGTGGCGCAGCGCGTCGCCCAGGCCGAGGCCGATCACGTAGCGCGCGCGCTCCTCGGGCGGCGGGGGCAGGTCGAGGTCGCGCGCCGCGGCCTGCATCGCACGCACGATGGCGGCGGCCGAGTCCATCAGGGTGCCGTCCCAGTCGAAGACGATCAGGTCGAAGCGTTCAGCCATGTTTGTTCTCCGCGGCGTCGAGCCGGTCGAGGAAGGATTGCAGGTCCGCGGGCAGCGGCGACTCGAAGGCGAGCGGCTCGCCGGTGAGCGGGTGGACGAAGCGCAGCTGCGCCGCGTGCAGGAACATGCGCCGCAAGCCCTCGCCCTCGAGGCGCTTGTTGAGCGCGAAGTCGCCGTACTTGTCATCGCCGCACAGCGCGAAGCCGAGGTGGGCCAGATGCACGCGGATCTGATGCGTGCGCCCGGTCTTGAGTTCCACCTCGAGCAGGCTGTAGTCGCGCCAGCGCCGCACCAGGCGCACGATGCTGTGCGCCGCCTTGCCGTCGTCGGCGACGCGCACGCGGCGCTCGCCCTCGGCGGTCAGGTACTTGAACAGCGCCGCCTTGACGTGCTGCAGCGGGTTCGACCAGCGCCCCGGCACCAGGGTGAGGTAGCGCTTCTGCACCGCGCCTTCGCGCATCATGTCGTGCAGCGCGGTGAGCGCCGAGCGCTTCTTCGCCACGATCAGCAGGCCCGAGGTCTCGCGGTCGAGGCGGTGCGCGAGCTCGAGCATGCGCAGCTCGGGGCGCTGCACGCGCAGCTGCTCGATCACGCCGTAGCTCACGCCGCTGCCCCCATGCACCGCCTTTCCCGAAGGCTTGTCGATCAGCAGCAGCGCGTCGTCCTCATACACCACCGGCAGCGGCTTGCCCGCCGGCGCGGGTGCGGCGTGGGTCGGCTCGGCGATGCGGATCGGCGGGATGCGCACCTCGTCGCCCTCCTTCAGGCGGTAGGTCTGCTGCACGCGACCTCCATTCACCCGCACCTCGCCGCTGCGCAGGATGCGATAGACGTGGCTCTTGGGCACGCCCTTGGCGATGCGCAGGAGGTAGTTGTCGATGCGCTGGCCTGCCGCGGCCTCGTCGATGCGCTCGTGGCGAACCGCGATCGCTTTGCCTTCAATCGTCGTCATGAAATATACTTTCGCGCGGTTGAACCGGTCGCTGCCACCCAAGTGCGGCGCGTCAGCAGTCCGTCAGGTCGAAACACCTGCTCCGGACGACGCGCGCAGACTGCTGGCAAAGAGCCCTGAAGAGCGCTCCCGGTCACAACCCTTGCCCGCCATCCAAGGCCGAAAAGGCGCCGATGGTAACGCAAGCGATCCCCTTCGACACACCCATCCAGCCCCCGGGTTGGATTTTGACGCGCGAGTCACCGACGCAGGATCAAATGTTCCGGCCACGCAGCCGCTCCGGCACCGCGGGCGGGAACAAGAGAAATTCGACCAGCCGACCCATCACAGCCCTGTTAACCCACCGGATGAAAGCAGCAGCAGCCCTACCCAATCGCTCCTGATCCCGGAAAGCGCGATGGTGCGCGCCGTTCGTCCTGCCCGTGTGTCCTTTCGCGGGAGAACGATCCAAATGAAGCGCATGCTTTTCAATGCGACGCAGGCCGAAGAACTGCGCGTCGCGATCGTGGACGGTCAGAAACTGATCGACCTCGATATCGAATCGGCCGCCAAGGAAGAACGCAAGAGCAACATCTACAAGGCGGTCATCACCCGCATCGAGCCCAGCCTCGAGGCGGCCTTCGTCGACTATGGCGCCGACCGCCACGGCTTCCTGCCGTTCAAGGAGATCTCGCGTTCCTACTTCCAGCCCGGCGTGGACGCCGGCAAGGCCTCGATCAAGGAGGCCCTGAAGGAAGGCCAGGAGCTCATCGTCCAGGTCGAGAAGGACGAGCGCGGCAACAAGGGCGCGGCGCTCACCACCTACATCTCGCTCGCCGGCCGCTACCTGGTGCTGATGCCCAACAACCCGCGCGGCGGCGGCGTCTCGCGTCGCGTCGAGGGTGACGAGCGCGCCGAGCTGCGCGAGAACATGGACCAGCTCGACGTACCCCAGGGCATGAGCCTGATCGCCCGCACCGCCGCCATCGGCCGCAGCGCCGAAGAGCTGCAGTGGGACCTCAACTACCTGCTGCAGCTGTGGACCGCGATCGAGGGCGCTGCGCAGGGCCAGTCCGGCGCCTTCCTGATCTACCAGGAAGGCAGCCTGGTCATCCGCGCGATCCGCGACTACTTCCAGCCCGACATCGGCGAGATCCTCATCGACACCGACGACATCTACGAGCAGGCCACGCAGTTCATGGCCCACGTGATGCCGGGCAACGTCGCGCGCGTGAAGCGCTACAGCGACGACGTGCCGCTGTTCTCGCGCTTCCAGATCGAGCACCAGATCGAGTCCGCCTACTCGCGCCAGGTGAACCTGCCCTCGGGCGGCGCCGTGGTCATCGACCACACCGAGGCGCTGGTCTCGATCGACGTCAACTCCGGCCGCGCCACCAAGGGCTCGGACATCGAGGAGACGGCCTTCCGCACCAACTGCGAAGCCGCCGACGAGATCGCCCGCCAGCTGCGCCTGCGCGACCTCGGCGGCCTCATCGTCATCGACTTCATCGACATGGAAGCGGCCAAGAACCAGCGCGAGGTCGAGAACCGCCTGCGCGACGCCCTGCGCCACGACCGCGCGCGCGTGCAGACCGGCAAGATCAGCCGCTTCGGCCTGCTCGAGCTGTCGCGCCAGCGCCTGCGCCCGGCGCTCGCCGAGACCAGCTACATCACCTGCCCGCGCTGCAACGGCACCGGCCACATCCGCAGCACCGAGTCGTCCGCGCTGCACATCGTGCGCATCCTCGAAGAAGAGGCGATGAAGGACAACACCGGCGCGGTGCACCTGCAGGTGCCGGTCGATGTCGCCACCTTCCTGCTCAACGAGAAGCGCGTCGACATCGCCCGCATCGAGATGCGCCACAAGGTGCAGCTCATCATCGTGCCCAACCGCCACCTCGAGACGCCGGCGCACGAGATCATCCGCCTGCGCCACGACCAGCTCAACGCCGAGGACATCGCCCTGGCGAGCTACCAGATGGTGCAGAAGCCCGCCGAAGAAGACGAGCGCCTGCCCTCCAAGGCCAACGAACGCCCGGCACGCCCCGAAGCCGCGGTGAAGGGGATCGCCCCCGCGCAGCCCGCACCGATGGCCGTACCCGAGGCAGCCCCCGTCGAGGCAGCGCCGGCGCCCGAGCCCAAGGGCCTGATCGCGCGCATCATGGGCTGGTTCTCCGGCGGCAAGACCGCACCGGCGCCCGCCCCCGCTGCGGTGGCCGAAGAGGCCCCCAAGCGCGAGCCGCGTCCGCGCGGCGAGCGCAGCGGCGAAGGCC
>NZ_AMXF01000294.1 GCF_000310225.1 Thauera phenylacetica B4P | reverse complement strand
GGCCGCGGGCGCAGGCGGGGCGGCCGTGGCCCGGGCGACGTCCTCGGTTGCGGTGGCGGTCACGGGCGGCGTCGGCGTCGTGGCAGGCTGTGGCGTCGGCGCAGCCACCGGCGCGGGAGCGGGAGCGGGAGCGGGAGCGGGAGCGGGAGCGGGAGCGGGAGCGGACACCGGCTCCGGAGCGGGCGCCTTCGAGGCCTGCGCAGCGGAGGCCGGCGTCACGGCCCGCGCAGGCGCAGCCGTCGGAGCCGGGCGCAGCAGATCGGGCGCCACCTGGAGCGTCGGCAGGGATTGCGCGAAAGCGGCACCCGACAGGCCCAGCAGAAGCAGCGGAATCAGACGAATGCGCGTATTCGGAAGCATGCGGATCGAGCCCTTGCCGTCGTTCGCGATGCGCGTACGCCCACCCGAACCACCGTGTTGATAAACTCGCGGATTCTACACGAACCCCTGCGGAGATCCGGTTTGCATCGCCTCGAACAACTCAGGACCTGGCTCGCCGCCACCCTGCCCGGCCAGTCCTTCGAGCTCGCCCCGGCCTCGGCCGACGCCAGCTTCCGCCGCTACTTCCGCGCCACCTTCGCCGACGGCAGCCCCTCGCGCGTGGTCATGGACGCCCCGCCCGAGAAGGAGGACGTGCGCCCCTGGCTGCATGTCGCCGAACTCTTCGGCGCTGCCGGCGCCCATGTGCCCGAGGTGCTCGCGCAGGACCTCGACCAGGGCTTCCTGCTGCTCTCCGACCTCGGCTCGACGACCTACCTGCAAGCGCTGAAGGCACACGACGATCCGCAGCAAGCGGCCCGGACCGCACATCACCTGTACGCGGACGCGCTCGGCGCGCTCGCCGCCATCCAGTGCGCGAGCCGCCCCGGCGTGCTCCCCGAGTACGACCGCGCGCTGCTGCTGCGCGAGCTGCAGCTCTTCCCCGAGTGGTACATCGCCCGCCACAAGGGCGTCACCCTCACCGCGGCCGAGACCGCGATGCTGAACACGGCGTTCGAGCGCATCCTCGCGGTGAACCTCGGCGAGCCGCAGGTCTTCGTGCATCGCGACTACCACTCGCGCAACCTGATGCTGCTCGAGCCTGCCGACGGCCGCGGCGCCAACCCCGGCATCATCGATTTCCAGGACGCGGTCTTTGGTCCGATCAGCTACGACCTGGTGTCGCTGTTCAAGGACGCCTACATCCGCTGGGACGAGGAGTTCATCCTCGACCTGCTGATCCGCTACTGGGAGACCGCGAAGAAGCTCGGCCTGCCGGTGCGCGCGGAGTTCGCCGACTTCCACCGCGACTTCGAGTGGATGGGCGTGCAGCGTCACATCAAGGTGCTCGGCATCTTCGCCCGCCTCTGCCACCGCGACGGCAAGGACGGCTACCTCGCCGACATGCCGCTGGTGATGGACTACCTGCGCCGCGCCTGCAAGCGCTGGCGCGACCTCGGCCCGCTGCTCAAGCTGCTCGACCGCCTCGAGCCCGAGGAGACCCAGGTCGGCTACACCTTCTGACCGCCATGACGAAAGCGATGATCCTCGCCGCCGGCCGCGGCGAGCGCATGCGCCCGCTCACGGACCACACGCCGAAACCCCTGCTCGAAGCCGGCGGCAAGCCCCTGATCGTGTGGCACATCGAGCGCCTGCGCGGCGCCGGCTTCACAGAGCTCGTCATCAACCACGCCCACCTCGGCCACCGGCTGGAAGAAGCGCTGGGTGACGGCGCAGCCCTCGGCGTGCGCATCGCGTGGTCGCCCGAGGCCGCCGCACTCGAGACCGCTGGCGGCATCCGCCACGCCCTGCCGCTGCTCGGTGGCGCACCCTTCGTCGTGGTCAATGGCGACGTCTTCTGCGACGCCGACTTCACCGCGCTGCGCAGCGCCGCCCAAGACCTCGAAGCCGACGGCCCGCTCGCCCACCTGCTGCTGGTGGACAACCCCGAGCACCACCCCGAAGGTGACTTCCGCCTCGACCCGGACGGCCGCATCCACGCCGACGGCCAGCCGCGCCTGACCTTCTCCGGCCTCGGCGCCTACCACCCCGCCCTGTTCGCCGACCTCGCCGACAACACCCCCGCCAAGCTCGCCCCCCTGCTGCGCGAAGCGATGAACGCCGGCCAGGTCGGCGGCCAGCACCACGCGGGGCGCTGGATCGACGTCGGCACCCCGCAACGCCTGGCCGAGCTCGATCGAGAACTGCAACGCGGACAGGGCTGAACTGGCCGTGCCGCTCCACCGCCCATTCGCGGCTGCCGCCGCTCCTACAGGAACCGACGCGGCGTGGATGCCATGTAGGAGCGGCGGCAGCCGCGAATGCGGCGGTTCAGCGCGCGCCGTGCCTGCAGGCTCGGGCCGGAGCGCGGCGGTGTCCGCATCTGCAGGCGCTTCAGGAACCAACGCGACCGGGATTCCCCCGCAGGAGCGCCGGAAGACGCGAACCGGCGCGCCAGGCCGCAGCCCGGCACCCCGGAAGCCTCGCTGCATCAGAGCCCCCGCGCCCTCCGCGTGACATAATTCCGCCCATGAACGCACCGAGCCTCCCCTCCGTCGACACCACCCCCTTCCGCGCCCGCCGCGCCCGGCTGCTCGCGCGCATGCAGGCCGCCGGCGGCGGCGTCGCCATCCTGCCCACCGCCCCCGAGCGCGTGCGCAACCGCGACGCCCACTACGCCTACCGCCACGACAGCTACTTCTACTACCTCACCGCCTTCCGCGAACCCGAGGCCGTCGTCGTGCTGGTCGCCGGCAAGGAGACGAAGCAGATCCTCTTCTGCCGCGAGAAGAACGAAGAGCGCGAGATCTGGGACGGCTACCGCTGGGGCCCCGAGGCGGCGCGCGAGGCCTTCGGCTTCGACGAGGCGTGGACCATCGGCGACCTCGAAAAGCGCCTCCCCGACACCCTCGCCGACCAGCCCCTGCTGTGGACCAGCCTCGGCTACGACAACGACTGGGACGCGAAGGTACTCGGCGCGCTCAACGCCGTGCGCGACAAGGCCCGCAGCGGCCTCACCCCGCCGCACTCGGTGCGCGACCTGCGCGCCGAGCTCGACGAGATGCGCCTGGTCAAGGACGCTTCCGAGCTCGCCACCATGCGCCGCGCCGCGCAGATCTCGGCCGCCGCGCACTGCCGCGCCATGCGCGCCACCCGCCCGGGGCGCTTCGAATACGAGGTCGAGGCCGAGCTGCTGCACGCCTTCCGCGCCGCCGGCAGCCAGGCCCCCGCCTACACCAGCATCGTCGCCGGCGGCGCCAACGCCTGCGTGCTGCACTACGTCGACAACGACCAGCGCCTCGATGACGGCGACCTGCTGTTGATCGACGCCGGCTGCGAGCTCGACGGCTACGCCTCGGACATCACCCGGACCTTCCCGGTGAACGGCCGCTTCTCCGGCCCGCAGCGCGCGGTCTATGAGCTCGTGCTCGCCGCCCAGGCCGCCGCGCGCGAGGCCACCCGCCCCGGCGCGCACTGGAACCAGCCGCACGACGCCGCGGTGAAGGTGCTCGCCCAGGGCATGCTCGACCTCGGCCTCCTCCAGGGCAGCCTGGACGGCGTGCTCGAGAACGGCGACTACCGCCGCTTCTACATGCACCGCACCGGCCACTGGCTGGGCATGGACGTGCACGACGCCGGCGAATACAAGCTCGGCGGCGAGTGGCGGCCGCTGGCCGAGGGCATGGTGCTGACCATCGAGCCGGGCTGCTACATCCGCCCCGCCGACGACGTGCCCGAGTCCTTCTGGAACATCGGCATCCGCATCGAGGACGACGCGGTCGTCACCGCCGGCGGCTGCGAGCTGATCACCGGGGACGTGCCCAAGGCGGTCGCGGACATCGAGGCATTGATGCGGGACATCCCCCATGGCTGACGAAACGCACGACCGCGTCCATGACCTGCTGATCGTCGGCGCCGGCCCGGTCGGCCTCGCGCTCGCGCTTGCGCTCAAGGACGCCGGCCTCGACATCGTGCTCGCCGACGCGCGCGCCCGCGAAGCGGTGACGAAGGACCCGCGCGACCTCGCGCTCGCCCACGGCACCCGGCTCACGCTGCAGCGCCTCGGCGTGTGGAATGGGCTGCCGAGCACGGCGATCGAGCACATCCACATCTCGCACCAGGGCGGGCTCGGCCGCACCCTGATCGACGCCGCCGAACACGAGCTGCCCGCGCTCGGCTACGTCGCCTCGGCCGGCGCGCTCGCCGCGGCCCTGCGCGAGGCGGTCGATGCAGCGGGCATCCCGGTGTTCGACGAGACCGAGATCACCAATCTGGCCGCCGGCGAGGACGACGTGATCGCCAGCCTCGCCGGCGCCGGCCGCCCCACGCCCACGCTGCGGGCGCGGCTCGCCGCCTGCGCCGAGGGCGGCCTGCGCG
>NZ_AMXF01000293.1 GCF_000310225.1 Thauera phenylacetica B4P | reverse complement strand
CCGGGCACGCCGCCGGCCGGGGCTGCCCGCACGACGCCTGCGGGCACGCCGGCAGCCGCCGCGGCGCACTGATCGCCGCGCCCGCCCCGGCGTTCACGGCGCCGGGTTGGCGTGCAGCTGATGAACCTGCTCGATCTCGGCGAGCGTGTCCTCGTCGAGGCGCCGATGCCAGGCATCCAGGTTCTCGGCGAGTTGCGCCACCGAGGTCGCCCCCACGATGGTGCTGCCCACGAACCAGCGCGAATACACGAAGGCGAGGGCCAGCGCGGTGAGGCTCATCCCGCGCCTGCGCGCGATCTCCGCGTAGCGCTCGACCGCCGCACCCACGCCGGGCTTGGCGTAGCGAACACCGAAATTCTCGAACTCGGTGAGGCGCCCGCGCGCCGCCGGGTCGGCGAGATACTTGCCCGACAGGTGCCCGAAGGCGAGCGGCGAATACGCCAGCAGCGCCACGTCCTCGCGCAGCGTGATCTCGCTCATTCCGTACTCGTACACCCGGTTGAGCAGGTTGTAGGCGTTCTGCACCGAGACCACGCGCGGCAGGCCGCTGTCGCGGGCGAGGCGCACAAACTCCATCAGCCCCCAGGGCTGCTCGTTCGACAGGCCGACGTGGCGGATCTTGCCCTCCTCCACGAGCTCGGCGAGCGCCTCGAGCTGGGCGCGGATCGGCGTGCATTCGCGCTCGCGCGCCGGATCGAAGGGCAGCTGGCCGAACAGCGGCTGGTTGCGCGCCGGCCAATGGAGCTGGTAGAGGTCGATGTAGTCGGTGCGCAGCCGGCGCAGGCTGCCCTCGACCGCGGCGCGGATGTTGGCGCGGTCGAGCGCGAGCGGACCGCCGCGGATCCACTCCAGGCTGCGCGCCGGCCCGGCCACCTTGGTCGCGATCACCAGCTTCTCGCGCGCCTGGCGCGCCAGCCAGTTGCCGACGATGCGCTCGGTCTCGCCGCTGGTCTCGGCACGCGCCGGGACCGGGTACATCTCGGCGGTGTCGATGAAGTCGATCCCGCGCTCGACGGCGAGGTCGAGCTGGCTGTGCGCCTCGGCCTCGCCGTTCTGCTGGCCGAAGGTCATCGTCCCCAGGCACACCGCCGACACCCGCGGCCCCGACCCGCCCAGTCGGCGGTACTCCATCTCACGTGCTGTCATCCTCGACTCCCTGTTTAGACACATTCGCGCCTGCCGGCGCTCCTACATAAGCCACCGCTGCCCCCGGGCTCCACCGCCGCTTTCGCGCCTGCCGGCGCTCCTACATGAACCACCACGCGTCCCTGCCCGCCTGTAGGAGCTGCGGCAGCTGCGAAGAGGGCGGTCCGATGATCGACGCGCGTGCCGGACTCCACCGCCGCTTTCGCGCCTGCCGGCGCTCCTACATGAACCACCACGCGTCCCGGCCCGCCTCTAGGCGCTGCGGCAGCTGCGAACACGGCGGCCCCGCAATCGACGCGCGTCCCGGACTCCACCGCCGCCTTCGCGCCTGCCGGCGCTCCTACATGAACCGCCGCGCGCCCCGGCCCCTCCTGTAGGCGCTGCGGCAGCTGCGAATAGGGCGGTCCGGTGATCGACGCGCGTGCCGGACTCCACCGCCGCCTTCGCGCCTGCCGGCGCTCCTACACGGACCATGGCGACGCGAAGGCGGCGGCGGGCACGAGCGCCGTGCTCGCCAGCGCGGCGCTCGCGGCTTATCATCCGCTGCCTTGCTCCGATTCCGGCCGCCGCCCTCGCGGCCCGGTGCGGACCCATCATACTGCAGCCCCTGCGCGCACCGACCCCATGAACCAGCACACTCCCGCCGCCGCGCTCGCCTGCGCCGGCCTCCTCGGCTATTGCCGGGCCGGCTTCGAGAAGGAACTCGCCGCCGAACTCGACGACATCGCCGCCGAAGCCGGCCTGATCGGCTACGTGCGCGCGGAGCCCGACTCGGGCTACGTGATCTACGAGACCTTCGAGCCCACTCCGCTCGGCAACTTCGGAGAATCCACCGACTGGCGCCGGCCGGTGTTCGCGCGCCAGCTGCTGCCCTGGTTCGCGCGCGTCGAGGACCTGCCCGAGCGCGATCGCGCCACGCCGATCGTCGACGCGGTCAAGGCCAGCGGCCAGCGCTTCTCGGGCGTGATGCTGGAGACCCCCGACACCGACGAGGCCAAGCAGCGCTCGGGCTTCTGCAAGCGCTTCACCGAGCCGCTCGCCACGGCGCTCGAGAAGGCCGGCTGCCTGCGCAGCAGCCGCGCCGGGCTGCCGGTGCTGCACGTGCTGTTCACCAGCGCCACCACCGCCTGGCTCGCCGCCGGCCAACCCGGGCAGTGCTCGACCTGGCAGATGGGCGTCCCGCGCCTGCGCATGCCCTCGAACGCCCCCAGCCGCTCCACCGCGAAGCTCTCCGAGGCCTTCATGACCCTGCTCGAGGAGGGCGAGCGCGACAGCATCCTGCGCGCCGGCCAGCGCGCGGTGGACCTGGGCGCGGCGCCGGGCGGGTGGACCTGGCAGCTCGTGCATCGCGGCCTGCGCGTCACCGCGATCGACAACGGCCCGCTGCGCGACAGCGTGATGGCCACCGAGATGGTGGAGCACCTCAAGGCCGACGGCTTCACCTGGCGCCCGCACCGGCCGGTGGACTGGATGGTGTGCGACATGGTCGAGCAGCCCTCGCGCATCGCCTCGCTGGTGGCCGAGTGGGTCGCCACCGGGCGCTGCCGCTACACCGTCTTCAACCTCAAGCTGCCGATGAAGCGCCGCGTCGAGGCGGTCGAGCAGTGCCGCGAGCTCATCCGCAAGCGGCTCGCCAGCGTCGGCCCCTACGACCTGCGCATCAAGCACCTCTACCACGACCGCGAAGAGGTCACGGCCTTCCTCACGCTCAAGCGCTGAGGGGGTCGGGATACGCCACATTCGCGGGCGAGCCCGCTCCCGATGATGCAGCGCTGCGCTCACGGGCAAGGCGGCACCCAACGACGTGGCGCTGCGCTCGCGGGCAAGGCGGCACGCACAGTGGCGCAGTGGTGGCGTGGGAGCGGG
Organism: Thauera phenylacetica B4P; assembly: GCF_000310225.1. Classification (GTDB taxonomy): domain Bacteria; phylum Pseudomonadota; class Gammaproteobacteria; order Burkholderiales; family Rhodocyclaceae; genus Thauera; species Thauera phenylacetica. The sequence goes on along the minus strand of NZ_AMXF01000293.1, from coordinate 1,366 downwards.
CTTGCCCGTGAATGCGGCGCCCAATCGGGCGAAGCCCCTGTCAAGTAAAGGTTTTTGTGCGGTGTATAATCCGGGCTTTCCGTAATCCGGTGGTCGGTTGTCGACCACCCCAGACCCGAAGGCACCCATGAGTTTTGCCGACCTCGGCCTCATTCCCGAACTGCTGCAAGCCGTCACCGATGCCGGCTACACCGAACCCACGCCCATCCAGCGCCAGGCCATCCCGATCGTCATCGCCGGCAAGGACGTCATGGGCGGCGCCCAGACGGGCACCGGCAAGACCGCCGGCTTCACGCTGCCGCTGCTGCACCGCATCGCGCGCCACGCCAACTCCAGCACCTCGCCCGCCCGCCACCAGACGCGCGCGCTGATCCTCGCGCCCACGCGCGAGCTGGCGATGCAGGTGTTCGAGTCGGTCAAGACCTACAGCAAGCACCTGCCGCTGCGCTCGGTGTGCGTCTATGGCGGCGTCGACATCCGCCCGCAGCAGGCCGAGCTGCGCCGCGGCATCGAGGTCGTGATCGCCACGCCGGGCCGGCTGCTCGACCACATCGAGCAGAAGTCGATCAACCTGTCGCAGGTCGAGGTGCTGGTGCTCGACGAAGCCGACCGCATGCTCGACATGGGCTTCATCCCCGACATCAAGCGCATCCTCGCCCTGCTGCCCAAGCAGCGCCAGAGCCTGCTGTTCTCGGCCACCTTCTCGGAGGAGATCAAGCGCCTCGCCGACCAGATGCTGAAGGATCCGCAGCTGATCGAGGTGGCGCGCCGCAACATGGTGTCCGAGACCATCACCCACGTGGTGCACCCGGTGTCCTCGGGCATGAAGCGCAACCTGCTCGCCCACCTGCTGCGCCACAAGCCCGACACCCAGGCCCTGGTCTTCGTCGACACCAAGCTGCTGTGCGGGCGCCTGGCCCACTTCCTCGAGCGCAGCGGCATCTCGGCCGACGCCATCCACGGTGACAAGGGCCAGCAGCAGCGCACCGACACGCTCGAGGCCTTCAAGTCGGGCAAGCTGCGCGTGCTCGTCGCCACCGACGTCGCCGCGCGCGGCCTGGACATCGACGAGCTGCCCTTCGTGATCAACTTCGAGCTGCCGCACACCGCCGAGGACTACGTGCACCGCATCGGCCGCACCGGCCGCGCCGGCCACCACGGCTACGCGATCTCGCTGGTGAGCTCGGAAGAGAAGCACTGGCTGTCCGAGATCGAGAAGCTCATCAAGCTGCAGATCCCGCAGGAGACGGTGCCGGGCTTCGACCCCGACCCCGACTTCCACGAGGCCGGCAGCCGCGCCCATCGCGGGCGCAGACCGGCCGCCGCCGCGGCCGACACCGAGGCGCACGCTCCGGCGCCGCGCTCC
>NZ_AMXF01000292.1 GCF_000310225.1 Thauera phenylacetica B4P | reverse complement strand
CCGCCGCGGCCTCGGCGGCCACGTGTGCCAGCTCGTCCGGCGCACACACCAGCAGCTCGCCTCGGCGGCCCCGGGCGGCGAGGGTGGATTCGATCACGGCGCGCTTGGCATCGACGTCGAGCGCGCCCGCGGCGGCGTTGATCACGAACAGCAGGGCGGATTCCGGGTCGAGGCGCGGGACCGGCATCGCGGCGCCGCGTGTGCCGTCGGCGCCGATCGACGCGGGCTGGAAGGCATCGCTCATGCTGCACCCGGTTGGCGAACGTCGGAGGAGGGCCCGCGCCATGAGGCCTGCGGACGAGGAGGGTCCAACCGTACCACCAAAACGTCCTCCTGACCCCGGCGCGCAAACGGCGCGCGCCGGTCGCAGCGGCGCCTTCCGCAGCGGGGCTCGACCCGGGGGAACCGTCGAAGGTCGGAACCTGTCCGAGCTTTCGAGCGAGAATTCGATGTTCCCGCAGCAGCGCAGACACCCTCGTGTCTCGTTCCGATCCATCATCCTTGGACCGTCATGGAAGACCAGGACCCCCGCGCACCCAGCCGATCCGAGTTCCTCAAGGCGAAACGGCGGGCCACCGTGGAACGCATTGCCGGGGCGCATCTCGCGTCCATGGACGGCACGATGGCCGAGGCCCTCGGGCAGAGCAACCGGCAGCGGCTGGTGTGGCTGTCCCTGCTGGCGATGCCGCTGCTTTTTCCGGTCGCGCTCCCGGGCATGGCCTCGGCGGTCGGCGCCTTCTGCCTGCTGATCGCCTTCGGACTGTGCGTCGGCCAGCCCGTGCCCTTGCCGCGCTGGCTCGCCCGGCGCGAGATCGACGGTCGCGCGAGGGCGCTGCTGCAGCGCATGTTCGGCCGCGTCGTCGGCATCGTCGCGTCCCTCGGCCGCCCCCGCCTGCTGCGCCTGAGCGACCGCCCGGCGCGCGTGCTCAACGCCTCCATGCTCTCCATCGCCGGGCTGTCGATGATGACTCCCGTGCCCATCATCAGCTTCGACAACGTGCTGCCCGCGCTGGCCATCGTGCTGATCTCGTGGGGCCTGCGCCTGCGCGACGGCCTGATGCTGCTGGCCGGCTATCTGGTGACGCTCGCGGCGGCGGCCTCGGTGCTGCTGCTGTGGTGGGGAGGCAGCGCCGCCGTCGCCGGCTTGCTGGCGTGGGCGGGGTTCGCTTCAGGAGGCTGATCGCGGGAGGCGGCACGGTGGAGCGGGAGCCGCTCGGAAGGGCTTGCCGACCGGAGGCGCAGCCGAGCCGGCCGACGGTAGCTGCTGCTTGAGATCAAACAAGCTTACAGATATTATCGATTAAAGATAACTTTCCTAAGCTTGGCATGATCATGGATCCCGTTCATAACCCATACGCGCCCGGAGCCGGCTCTCCGCCGCCAGAACTGGCTGGCCGAGACGAGTTGCGCCGCGTCGTCCGGATTGTGCTGCAGCGGATCCGCATCGGCAACCCGGCCAAGAGTGTCCTCATGGTCGGGCTCCGGGGAGTCGGCAAGACCGTACTCCTCGAGCGCATACGCGTCGACACCGAAGCTGACGGAATGCACACCGTGCGCATGGAGGCCCCTGAGGGGCGATCGTTGCCGGCGCTCCTGGCGCCTCAGTTGCGTGTCGCACTGTTGCGACTGAGCCGAGTGGAAGCTGCAAAGGATGTGGCGAAGCGAGGACTCAGCGCCCTTGCGGGCTTTGCCAAGGCTTTGCGGATCACCTACCAGGATATCGAGGTCGGCCTCGATTTCGAACCCGAACCCGGGCTTGCCGATAACGGCGACCTGGAAGCGGACCTGGCAGCCCTGCTGGAACAGGTCGGGATCGCTGCGAAAGAGGCCGGCACCGCGGTGGTCCTGTTCATCGACGAGCTGCAGTACATCAACGAGGCGCAATTTGCGGCTTTGATCTCTGCCCTGCATCGGTGTGCTCAACTGCGCTTGCCCGTCATGTTGGTCGGTGCGGGTCTGCCTCAGCTGAGGGAACGGGCCGGCAGTGCCAAGTCCTATGCCGAGCGGCTCTTCGATTACCCGGAGGTCGGCCCCCTGAACAGTGCCGACGCGCGCAAAGCCTTGGAATCACCCGCCAACGCGCTGGGCGTCCAGTTCGACGACGATGCGGTCCAGTCGATCATCGCTCACACGCTGGGCTACCCTTACTTCCTTCAGGAATGGGGAAAGCACGCTTGGGATTTGGCCGATGCCAGTCCCATTACGCTGTCCGACGTGGAACATGCCAGCAACGTGGCCATCGCTGCCCTTGACGAGAGCTTCTTCCGGGTGCGATTCGACCGCATGACGCCCTTGGAGCGACGTTACCTCAGGGCGATGGCCGAACTGGGTCCCGGACCGCACCGCTCCGGCGATATTGCCGCCGTCCTTGGACGGGAGGTTTCCGCCCTCGCCCCTACACGCGGGAAAATCATTAGCAAGGGTATGGTGTGGAGCCCATCTCATGGAGACACGGCCTTCACGGTCCCGCTCTTTGACGAGTTCATGAAGCGGATCATGCCGGGAGATGCCTGGCGGAGCGAATCGGCATGACGCAGGACTTCGCCCGGGCCCTGGCCTCCTCGGTCGATCTTGGCTCGGCTTCGGCACGAAGGCCATCGAGACGCTGAGCGACCGCGACACCCGGACCGCTGCAATGTGGCGAGGGCCTGGGCGACCGACCGGTTGGGGGGGGCGATACCGTCGTTCGATGGACTGAAGACCCGACGCTCAATGCGCCCCGCGCAGCTTCTGCACCCCCATCACCGCCGCGAGCACGATCGCACCTGCGACGATGCCCACGCCGGCGCCCGCGCCGGTGTTGATCAGCGCGCCGCCCACGCCGCCGAAGCCTTCCGCGAAATGCTCCACCGCGTGCGCCGCCGTCGGCCAGCCGTGCAGCAGGATGCCGCCGCCGACCATGAACATCGCCGCGGTGCCGACCACCGACAGCGTCTTCATCAGCCAGGGCGCGAAGGCCAGGATGGCGCCGCCGACACGGCGGGTGAAGGCCGACGCGCTGCGCTGCAGGTGCAGGCCGAGGTCGTCGAGCTTGACGATGCCCGCCACCAGCCCATACACGCCCACCGTCATCAGCAGCGAGATGCCCACTAGCACCGCCACGCGCTGGCCGAGCGAGGCTGCGGCCACGGTGCCGAGGGTGATCACCACGATCTCGGCCGACAGAATGAAATCGGTGCGCACCGCGCCCTTGATCTTCTCCTTCTCGAAGGCGACCAGGTCCACGTTCGGGTCGGCCACCGCCTGCAGCGTCTCGCGGTGCGCGGCCTCGTCCTCATGCTTCGAGTGCAGGAACTTGTGCGCGAGCTTCTCGAAGCCCTCGAAGCACAGGAAGGCGCCGCCCAGCATCAGCAGCGGGGTGATCAGCCACGGCGCCAGCCAGCTGATCAGCAAGGCGGCCGGCACCAGGATGGCCTTGTTGACCATCGAGCCCTTGGCCACCGCCCATACCACCGGCAGCTCGCGGCTGGCCTGCACGCCGGTGACCTGCTGGGCGTTGAGGGCGAGGTCGTCGCCGAGCACGCCGGCGGTCTTCCTGGCGGCGACCTTGGTCATGGTGGCGACGTCGTCCATGATGGTGGCGATGTCGTCGATGAGTGCGAGCAGGGTGGTTCCGGCCATGATGTGAGGGTGTGAAGGCAAAGGCGTGATGGTGACAGAAAACCGGCGCCCGCAGCCGCGCGCCGTGCCCGTGGCGTCGCCCGATCCGGTGCGCCCGTTGCCGCGCGGCGTATTCCGGAACAATTTCGCGGAGCAATTTCGGGGTGCGCGGGCGGTGGTCGCGGCGTTACCATGGGCACCTGTCGATCTCGAAGGGACGAGCGCCCATGCCGGTGCAACTGCTGTTGGCCATGCTGCGCAACCCCGCATCCACCGGCGCGGTGATGCCCTCGTCGCGCACGCTGGCCAATGCGATGGCGGGCGCGGCGGTGGGCGCCGACACCGTGGTCGAGCTCGGCGCCGGCACCGGCCCGGTCACCGAGGCCTTGCTGCGTCGCCTGCCCGGCGTGCCGCTGATCGCGGTCGAGCTCCAGCCCGCGCTGGCGCGGCGGCTGCAGGCGCGCTTTCCCACGGTGGATGTGCGCCAGGCGGCGGCGAAGGAGGTCGTCGACGGCCTCATCGAGCGCCCGGGGCGCGTGGTGCTGGTGTCCAGCCTGCCTTTCCGCTCGCTCCCCAGGGAGGTCGCGGCCGAGACGGTCGATAGCCTCTGCCGATTCCTCGCCCACGACGGCGAGCGCAAGCTCGTGCAGTTCACCTACCAGCCACGCGCGCCCTTCGCCGTGCCGCGCCAGCTGCGCTGGCATCGGCGCGCGGTGGTGTGGCGCAACACGCCGCCGGCCGGGGTGTGGGAGCTGCAGGCGGTGCGCTGAGGCCGGCGCGGCCGCCGGGCGGCC
>NZ_AMXF01000291.1 GCF_000310225.1 Thauera phenylacetica B4P | reverse complement strand
AGCCGGCGCTGCGCTGGGGCAGGGCGGGCAGCTCGGGCAGGGAGCGCAGGCGCGCTCGCCCGAGGGCTCGGGCGTGCCGGGCAGGGCGGCGCAGGCGGCCAGCAGCAGGGCGGAGAGGGAAGGAACGAGGGCGTTGCGGGTGCGGTGGAGCATCTTGCGGGGCATCGGTTGAACTCGGCTGTCTTTGCCGCCAGTATACCGGGCCCCCACAGGCTGCCGGAGACGGAAGGTGTGGCTGATCTTTCTCGAGCTCGGCGTCGCGCTCGCGCTGCTGCTGGTCGTAGGGCTCGCCCTGCGCCAGCCGCCTGCGCCCGCGTGCGACCGGGACGACTGCGGAAACCCCGATGACCAAGGAACTCGCTGACCTGCTCGCTCGCGCCGAAGGCGTGCTGGCGCGCCTCGAAACCCTGCTGCCCGGCCCCGCCGCCGCGCCCGACTGGGACGCCGCGCTCGCCTTCCGCTGGCAGCGCCGCCATGGCCGCGCCGAGCTGCGCCCGGTGCGCGCCCCGCACCGCATCACGCTCGCCGACATCCAGGACGTGGATGACCAGAAGGCACGCATTGACCGCAACACCCGCCAGTTCCTCGCCGGCCGGCGCGCCAACAACGTGCTCCTCACCGGGGCGCGCGGCACCGGCAAGTCCTCGCTGGTGAAGGCCCTGCTCACCGAATACGCCGCGCGCGGCCTGCGCCTGATCGAGGTCGACAAGACCGACCTGGTCGACCTGCCCGAGATCGTCGAGCTGGTCGCAGGCCGGCCGGAGCGCTTCATCCTGTTCTGCGACGACCTCTCCTTCGAGGAGGGCGAGGACGCGTACAAGGCCTTGAAGAGCGTGCTCGACGGCTCGGTCTCGGCGATGTCGGACAACGTGCTGATCTACGCCACCTCCAACCGCCGCCACCTGATGCCGGAATACCACGACGAGAACCTGCAGACCCGCCACGTCGACGGCGAGCTCCACCCGGGCGAGGCGGTGGAGGAGAAGATCTCGCTGTCCGAGCGCTTCGGCCTGTGGATCTCCTTCTACCCCTTCAGCCAGGACGAGTACCTCGACATCGCCGCGCACTGGCTGCGCAGCTTCGGCGCGAGCGCAGACGAAATCGCCGCCGCCCGCCAGGAGGCGCTGCAGTGGGCGCTGATGCGCGGCTCGCGCTCCGGCCGCGTCGCCTGGCAGTTCGCCCGCGACCACGCCGGCCGCCTGCAGGACGATGCACGATGACGCGCAAGCGGGTGGAGGTCGCCGCGGGCGTGCTGCTGCGCGAGGACGGCTGCTACCTGCTCGGCCAGCGCGCGCCCGACACGGTGTATGCGGGCTACTGGGAGTTTCCCGGCGGCAAGGTCGAGCCCGGCGAGAGCCCGGCGCAGGCGCTGATCCGCGAGCTCGACGAGGAGCTCGGCATCCGCGTCACCCGGCTGCGGCCCTGGCTGTGCCGTGAGCACCTCTACGAGCACGCTCACGTCCGCCTGCACTTCCACGAGGTGGTGGCCTGGGAGGGCGAGCTCGCCGACCGGGTGCACAGCGCGCTCGCCTGGGTGCTGCCGGAAGGCCCCGCGCGCGCGCCGATGCTGCCCGCCAACGGACCGATCCTGAAGGCCCTGCGCCTGCCGCGCACGATGGGCATCACCCAGGCCGCGGAGATCGGCGTCGAGGCCCAGCTCGACGCGCTCGAGCGCGCGCTCGCCGCCGGCCTGCGGCTGGTGCAGGTGCGCGAGTCCGCGCTGCCCGAAGGCGTGCGGGAAGCCTTTGCCCGCGCGGCGCTCGCGCGCGTGCGGGCGCATGGCGGCCTGCTGCTGGTGAATGAGGACGAGGCGCTCGCGCGCCGCATCGGCGCCGACGGCGTGCATCTGCCGGCGCGGCGCCTGATGGCTGCGCAGGAACGACCGGATTTCCCCTGGGTGGGGGCGTCCTGCCACGACCGCGCGGAGCTCGAGCGCGCCGCGGCGCTGGCGCTCGACTACGCCTTGCTTGGCCCGGTGCTGCCGACCCTGACCCATCCCGGGCAGGCGGGTATGGGCTGGGACGGCTTCGCGGCCACGGCGGCGGGACTGCCGCTGCCGGTGTTTGCCCTCGGCGGGCTGGCGCAGGACCACATGGAGCGTGCGCGCGACGCCGGCGCGCACGGCGTCGCCGCGATCCGCGCGATCTGGAAGCCTGTCCGGGATTGAAGGCGCGCGCGCCGCAAGGCGCCGGCGGCGCTCAGCGCCGCGGCATCTCGCCGGCGCCGGGCGGCTGGTAGTCGAGCTCGTCGAGCGGCGCGTCGGGCGGCGAGCTCGGGACGCGGTAGCCCTCCGAGGCCCACTCGCCGAGGTCGATCTGCTTGCAGCGCGCCGAGCAGAACGGCCGCCAGCGACTCTCCGGCTTCCATTCGACGTCCTTGCCGCAGGTCGGGCAGCGCACGGTGCGGACGCGGGTGTTCATGTTCACAGGCTGCAGAAGGTGAGCTCGAAGGCGACGTCGCGCTCGGCGACGCGCGGGCGCGCGACGGTCTCGGGCAGCATGAAGCGCACGTTGAGCGCGTACTTGTTGGCGCTGATCTCGGGCACCACGGTCTCGGACTGCGCCAGGCGCACGCGCAGCATCTGCGCTGTGCGTCCCGCCATGGTGAGCTGGAAGGCGCCGGCGCGCGCGTGCAGCGGCTCGGGGTGGCCGCTGGCGCGCAGCAGGCGCAGCACGATCTCGATGCCGTCGCGGATCGGCGCCATCGGCTGCATCCAGGTCCCGAGGTCGCCACGGCGCACGGCCGGGTCGCGGTTGAGCCAGTAATGGTAGGAGGGCAGGTCGAACTGGCACACCCCGCCCGGGATCGCCGCGCGGCTGCGGATGCTCATCAGCCACTCGTTCTCGCGCAAGTACTGGCCGATCTTGCCCGCCATCGCGAGCAGCCCGGTGGAGGCCTGCTCGATCTCGTAGAGCGCGCCGGCGAGCGCCTCCTCGGAGATCTCGGGGTTGTTGCGGAAGGACATCAGGATCTGGCGCTGGCGCTCGAGCTCCTGCACCAGATCGACCTTGAGGTCTGCACGCCCGGCCACTTCGAGCGTCTCGAAGATGGTCAGCAGCGCGACGTGGTGATCCTGCGGTGCGCCACCCGCGGTGAAATGGGCGATCTTGAGGAACAGGTCCTCCAGGCGCAGCAGGGTGCGGATGCGCTCGTTGAGAGGATATTCGTAGCTAATCACCGCAGCGTGTCCGCCTGTATCGCACCTGTTCAGATTCGCGCCGATGATAGCACAGGGCCCCTTCCCGCCACGGCGAGGCACGGTTTCAGTGCGTCGCGGCGACGAGGTAGGCGGCGTGCAGGCGCTCGACCTGCGCGTGCAGGGAGGCGAGCGTGCCGGCGTTGTCGATCACGTCGTCGGCGGCGGCCAGGCGCTGCGCGCGGCTGGCCTGCGCGGCCATGATGGCGCGGATCTGCTCGTCGGCGAGCCCATTGCGCACGCGCACGCGCTCGAGCTGCAGCGCCTCGGGGCAATCGACCACGCAGATGCGGTCGCAGCGCTCGCGGTAGCCGCCCGACTCGACCAGCAGCGGCACCGCGAGGATCACGTAGGGGCCGCCGGCCGCCAGGCACTGGCGGGCGCTCTCGGCGCGGATCATCGGGTGCAGGATGGCCTCGAGGCGGCGGCGCGCATCGGGCTCGCGGAAGGCGAGCGCGCGCATCGCGGTGCGGTCGAGGCTGCCGTCGGGCGCGATCATGGCGTCGCCGAAGTCTGTGCGGATGGCCTCGAGGGCACCGCCCCCGGGGGCGGTGAGCTCGTGGGCGATGCGATCGGTGTCGACCACGCTCGCGCCGAGCGCGACGAAGCGGTCGGTGGCGGCGCTCTTGCCGCTGCCGATGCCGCCGGTGAGGCCGACGATGTAGGGGCGCTTCACGCTCATGTCCTTCTCCGCCTCAGCGCGTGCAGGCCTGGCGCCTGGCGCGTAGCCCGGGCGCGGCCGACTCGACGATGCGCAGCTCGTTGGCCGGGACGTTGGCCTGGATGCGGTAGCTGGTGCTCATGCGCGGCTCGATGCCGGCGTTGTCGACGCCCTTGGCGCGCAGCTGGCCGAGCAGGATGCGGGCGCGGTTCTCGGTCTTGAAGAGGCCGAGCGAGACCGCGTTCTGGTTGGGGCCGGACTCCTGCACGATGAAGGTGTCGCTGACGCCGAGCAGGTTGAGCTCGACGACGCGGCGCTCGGCCTCGCTGCGGTTGCGCTGCGGCGGGATGCGCACCCACCAGGCCTCCGGCGTCTCGCTGCGGCTGCGCGCCGCGGTGATGCCGATGCGGCGCAGGCGCTGGGCGAGGCGGTCGGCCTCGCTGGCGCTGAGGTCGCCCCACGCATGGCACAGGGCGGGCGGCGCCGGCGAGGGGGCGGGGACCACGGCGGGCTCGGCGGGCGGGGGTTCGACCGCGGC
>NZ_AMXF01000290.1 GCF_000310225.1 Thauera phenylacetica B4P | reverse complement strand
TGGCGGGCCGCCCGCGGGCGCCGCGCCTACTGCCCGGCGCCCAGCGTGCGTGCGCGCTCGAGCGCGGCCTTGCGCGCGGCGGCGTCCGGCGGGGCGATCTCCAGCCAGTTGCCGAGGTGGCCGCGCACCAGCCTGGCCAGCGCCTTGATCCAGGCGTCGCGCTCGTTCAGGCAGGGGATGTAGTGGAAGGTCTGGCCGCCCTTTTCCAGGAAGGCCTCCTTGCACTCCAGCGCGATCTCTTCCAGCGTCTCCAGGCAGTCGCCGACGAAGCCCGGGCACATCACGTCCACCCGGCGCACGCCCTGTGCGGCGAGGTGCTCGAGCGTGGGCTGGGTGTAGGGCTTGAGCCACTCCGCCTTGCCGAAGCGCGACTGGAAGGTGACCAGCACGCGCTCGCGCGCCACGCCGAGGCCTTCGGCCACCAGGCGGCCGGTCTTGTGGCACTCGCAGTGATAGGGGTCGCCGAGATCGAGCGAGCGCCGTGGCACGCCGTGGAAGCTGAGCAGCAGGCGCTCGGGCTCGCCGGCGACCGCCCAGTGCTCGCGCACGCTCTTCACCAGGGCGTCGATGTAGCCGGGGTCGTCGTGGAAGTTGCGCACGAAGCGCATCTCGGGCTGGTTGCGCCACTGCGCCAGGCTGCGGCCGACCTCGTCGACGACGGTGGCGGTGGTGCTCGCGGAGTACTGCGGGTACATCGGCACCACCAGGATGCGGGTGCAGCCGCGCGCGCGCATGGCGTCCAGGGTGTCGCCGATCGAGGGCGCGCCGTAGCGCATCGCGTAATCGACGTCGAGCCCGTCGTAGCCGTCCTTGGCGAGGTAGCCGGCGAGCAGCTTGGTCTGGCGCACCGTGTGCACCAGCAGCGGCGAGCCCTCGTCGGTCCAGATGCTGGCGTACTTCTTCGCCGAGGCCTTGGGTCGGGTGGTGAGGATGATGCCGTTGAGGATCGGCCACCACACCAGGCGCGGGATCTCGACCACGCGCGGGTCGGAGAGGAACTGCTTGAGGTAGGGGCGCAGCGCGGCGGCGGTAGGGGCGGCGGGGGTGCCGAGGTTGACCAGCAGCACGCCGGTGCGTGGGGCGCTGTCGTGGCGATAGATCGGTTCGGGCCGGGAGCGGGGCATCGTGGTCCTTGGGTGGAGGTCGTGCGCGCGGCGAGGCACGCACGCCGGAGTCAGTGCTTGGAAGACAGGGCGTTCGAGAGCAGCCGGGCGGTGATGTCGACGATCGGGATCACACGGTCGTACGCCATGCGGGTGGGGCCGATGACGCCGAGCGAGCCCACCACCTGGCCGTCGACCTCGTAGGGCGCGGTGATCACGCTGCAGCCGTCGAGCGGGGCGAGGCCGGATTCGCCGCCGATGAAGATCTGCACGCCCTCGGCGCGGTTGGACAGGTCGAGCAGCTGGAGCAGGCCGGTGCGCTGCTCGAAGAGCTTGAAGAGCTCGCGCAGCTGCGACATGTTGCTCGACAGGTCCTCGACGTCGAGCAGCTTGGTCTCGCCCGACAGCACGTAGCTCGCCGAGCTGTCCTCGGCGGCCTCCGAGCCGGCGTCCACGGTGGCGGCCATCAGCTCGCTCATGTCGCTGCGCAGCTGGCGCAGCTCGTCCCCCACGCGGCGGCGGATCTCGTCGAAGGACAGGCCGGCGAAGTGCTCGTTGAGGTAGGTGGCGGCGCCGTGGAGCTCGGCCGGCGTGTAGGCGCGCCGGGTGATGAGCAGGCGGTTCTGCACGTCGCCGCCGGTGGTGACGATGATCAGCAGGATGCGGTTCTCGGCCAGGCTGATGAACTCGAACTGGCGGATGCGCACCGCGTCCTTGCGCGGCGCCACCACCACGCCGGCGAACTGGGTGAGCTCGGAGAGCAGGTGCGAGGCCGAGCTGATCAGGCGCTGCGGCTGGTTGGGCAGCAGCTGGCCCTCGAGGGCGCGCACGCGGGCGTTCTCGAGCGGCTGCACGGTGAGCAGCGAGTCGACGAAGAAGCGGTAGCCGAGCGCGGTCGGGATGCGCCCCGCCGAGGTGTGCGGGCTGGCGATGAAGCCCATCTCCTCGAGGTCGCTCATCACGTTGCGCACCGTGGCGGGCGACAGCTCGAGGCCGGAGTAGCGCGACAGCGCGCGCGAGCCGACCGGCTGGCCGTCCGCGATGTGGCGTTCGATCAGGGTCTTGAGGAGGATCTGGGAGCGTGCGTCGAGCGGATTCATGGCTGCCTGGGGTCGATAAGCCGATTCTAGTGAAGCTCGCCGACCCTGGCCACTGCGGGCCACCGCGCGCGGGCTCGGCGGTGCGGGCTCGGCGGTGTCAAGCACGGGGACGATTGTGGTTTAATCGGCGCCCATGAGCACGCCATTCCGCACGCTTGCCCTCATCGGCAAATACCAGAGCCCCGACGTGGCCGAGTCGGTGCTGTCGATCGCCCGTTTCCTGCGCGATCGCGGCCTTGCGGTGTTGATCGAGCAGGGTACCGCGAGTTCCATCGGCGGCGCCCACGATTTTCCGGTGGCAAGCTACGAGCATATCGGCGCCAGCGCCGACCTCGCGGTGGTGATCGGCGGCGACGGCACCATGCTGCACACCGCGCGCCGGCTGATCGAGCACGGCGTGCCGCTGGTGGGCGTGAACCTCGGCCGCCTCGGTTTCCTCACCGACATCGCGCGCTGCTCGGCCACCGAGCGCCTCGCCGAGATCCTCGACGGCGCCTTCACCGCCGAGGACCGCTTCATGCTCGACGTCGAGGTGCTGCGCGGCGGCGCACGCGTGTTCCACACGCTCGCGCTCAACGACGTGGTGGTGAATAAGGGCGAGCTCGGGCGCATGATCGAGTTCGAGCTGTCGATCGACGACGAGTTCGTCTACACCCAGCGCTCGGACGGCATGATCGTGTCCACGCCCACCGGCTCGACCGCCTACGCGCTCTCGGCCAACGGCCCGATCCTGCACCCGAGCGTAGGCGGGATCGCGCTGGTGCCGCTGTGCCCGCACGCGCTCACCGCACGCCCGATCACGCTGCCCGACTCCTGCCGCATCGACATCGCGCTGCTGCCGCCGCACGACGCCCGGGTGCACTTCGACGGCCAGACCCGCTTCGACCTGCGCGCGGGCGACTGCGTGCGCATGACACGCTCGAGCCGCAGCCTGCGCCTGCTGCATCCCCAGGGCTATTCCTACTTCGCGATGCTGCGCCAGAAGTTGCACTGGAGCGCGGCGCCCAGGGTGTGAGCTCACCCCCGGCCCGAGCGCCGCGCCGCCACCCTCCACGCCAGTCGTTCCGAGTCCGTCGTCCCGAGTCCGTCGTCCCGACCCCACCCCACCCGCGACCGCCGCTGCCATGCTCCGCCGCCTGACCATCCGTGACTTCGTCATCGTCGATCGCCTCGACCTCGAGTTTGCCGCCGGCTTCGGCGCGCTGACCGGGGAGACCGGCGCCGGCAAGTCGATCCTGCTCGATGCGCTCGGGTTGGCGCTTGGCGGGCGCGGCGAGGCGGCGATGGTGCGCAGCGGCCGCGAACGCGCCGACGTCGCCGCCGAGTTCGACCTGCCCGCGGGCGAGGGGCTGGCGGCCTGGCTCGCCGAGCAGGCGCTGCCGGCTGACGAGGGCATGCTGATCCTGCGCCGCACGATCGACGCCGGCGGTCGCAGTCGCGCGTGGATCAACGGCGTGGCGGCCACGCTCGCGCAGCTGCGCGCCGCCGGCGAGTGGCTCGCCGACATCCATGGCCAGCACGCGCACCATGCATTGCTGCGCGCCGACGCGCAGCGCGACCTGCTCGACGCCCAGGCGGGCGCCGGCGTGCTGGTCGCCGAGGTGGCCGCGCGCCACCGCGAGTGGCAGCGCCTGCTGCGCCTGCAGCGCGAGGCCGAGGCCGATTCGGCGAGCACCGCGCGCGAGCGCGAGCTGCTCGCCTGGCAGCTGCGCGAGCTCGAGCAGGTCGGCTTCGACACCGAGGAATGGGCGGAGCTAAACGCCGAGCACGGCCGCCTCGCCCACGCCGCGAGCCTGATCGAGGGTGCGGAGGAGGCGGTGGTCGCGCTCGGCGAGGGCGAGCTCGCGGTGTGCTCGGTGCTCGGCCGCCTCGACGGCCGCATCGCCGCGCTGGCCGACTTCGACGCCGGGCTGGCGGACGTGCGCGAGCTCATCTCCGCCGCCGCGATTCAGGCCGACGAGGCCCTGCACGCGCTGCGCCGCTATCGCGACCGGCTCGACCTCGATCCCGGACGCCTCGCCGAGCTCGAGCGCCGCATCGCCGCGGTGATGGAGGCGGCGCGCAAGTATCGCGTGCAGCCCGAGGAGCTGCCTGCGCTCGCGCAGCAGTGGCGCGAGCGGCTCGACACCCTGGAGGCGACCGCCGACCCGGGGCGCCTGGCCGCGGCGGCGCAGGCGGCACAGGCGGGCTACGACGCTGCGGCGGCGAAGCTGAGCGCGGC